>NZ_JAUXYO010000050.1 GCF_030694325.1 Allobosea sp.
TCGGTCGACACGGTGAAGGTGGCGCAGGAAGCCGGCTCAATGCTGGCCAAGCTCGTGCCCGACATCAAGAAGACCGCCGAGCTGGTCGAGGAGATCACCGCCGCCTGCCGCGAGCAGGACGTGGGCTCGACCCAGATCAACCAGGCGATCCAGCAACTCGACAAGGTCACCCAGCAGAACGCCGCGGCTTCCGAGGAGGTCTCCGCGACTTCCGAGGAACTCGCCGCCCAGGCCGAGCAGCTGCAGTCGACCATCGCCTTCTTCAAGACGGATGGCGGCGCTGCGGCGACCGACCGCGCCGTCGGCCAGCTCCGGGCCAAGGCCAAGCAGATGAAGTCCGCGTCCGCGCCCCGCAAGGCCGCGGCGACGCCCTCCCGCTCCGCCAAGGGCTCGAAGGGCGGCTTCGACTTCGCCCTCGACGAAGCCGGCGACGAGCATGACGCCGCCTTCAGCCGCGCCTCCTGATCACGACAGGGGAGCCTCCGCCCCGGCGGAGGCTCCCGAACCATGCCGGGCCTGCCAGTTCGGACAGCACCCCAACCAACCTGTGAGTTCTTCGCCATGCGCCTGACCATCAAAGCCAAGCTCGCCGCCACCTTCGGCGTCGTCATCGCCCTCTCCATGGCGGCAGGGGGCCTGGCCTATGTGAAGCTGTCGAACATGACGGAGACCCAGCAGGAGCTGGTCACCTGGACGCAGCGCCTCAACGCGCTGGGCGACATCGCCGAACAGGTCAGCAACTCGGTTCGTGCCGAGAAAAACGCCGTGATGGCCGCCGACGACAAGGACATCGCGGGCTTTATCGCGACGGCCGTCGAGCTGCGGCAGAGCGCGATGAAGCGCAAGGATGAACTGGCGCAGATCGCCGATGAAGAAGGCAAGCGCCGCATCGCGGACATCATCGGCAAGGCCAATCGCTTCGCGAGCGCACAGGACGAGACGCTTGGCTTCGCAAAGCTCAACTCCAACAACCGCGCGACCCAGGCCTGGCTGTCCGAGACGATCCCGCTGATCCAGGGCGTCACCGCTACCACCAACCCGGTGATCGCGCAGGTGGCGCGTCCCGACGCTTCCGCCGAGATGCTGCGCGCCGCCATGGGGTTCCAGGAGGCGCGGCTCGAATGGATCCGCATGACGCGGACCGCCGCCCTGTCCTTCAACATGGCGAGCGTCGCCGAGATCGAGAAGCTCAACGTCGACATCCAGCAGCAGGCCGCCCAGGTCCGCGCGCGGCTCGCCAAGTCCGCGGCCGACCTCGCCGCCTTCGACATCCCCACCACGGCGATGGTCGCCGCCTTCGACAAGGGCATCGTCTCCGTGCTCAAGACGGTCGCGATCGCTGCCGAAGCCGGCACCATCAAGGCGACGACCGCGTCGTTGACCACGGGTCGCGATGCCGCCAGCGCATTGACCAAGACGCTCGAGGACTACGCTCATCACGTCGAGAAGGCGGCCGGTCAGGCCGCCGACACGGCGGCCGAGGCCGCCTCCTTCGCCAAGACGCTGCTGCTCTCGATTGTCGCCGCTTCGCTGCTGATCGCCGTCGTCGCCGCCACCTGGATCGCGCTCAGCATCAGCCGCGGCCTGGCCAGCGCCGTCGGCCTCGCCAATGCCGTCGCCATCGGCGATCTCAGCCAGACGATCGTCGTCAAGAGCAATGACGAGATCGGCGATCTCGTCACTGCGCTCAACACCATGACCGCCAATCTCAACGCCACCGCTGCAGTGGCGGATTCGATCGCCTCCGGCGACCTCACGATCGAGGCCAGGCCGCTGTCCGAGAAGGACACGCTCGGCATCGCGCTGGAGAACATGGTCACCAAGCTGCGCGAAGTGGTGGCCCAGGTCAGCGGCGCCGCCGAGAACATGTCGGCCGGCTCGCAGGAACTCTCGGCCAGCGCCGAGCAGCTCTCGCAGGGCTCGACCGAGCAGGCCTCGTCGACCGAGGAGGCCTCCTCTTCGATGGAGGAGATGGCCGCCAACGTGAAGCAGAACGCCGAGAACGCCGCGACCACGGAGAAGATGGCGGCCCAGTCCTCGCGCGATGCCGAAGCCTCGGGCGTGGCTGTCGGCAAGGCGGTGGAGGCGATGCAGACCATCGCGCAGAAGATCAACATCGTGCAGGAGATCGCCCGCCAGACCGATCTGCTGGCGCTCAACGCGGCGGTCGAAGCGGCCCGCGCCGGCGAGCACGGCAAGGGCTTCGCGGTGGTGGCCTCCGAAGTGCGCAAGCTCGCCGAACGCAGCCAGGCGGCGGCTGCCGAGATCGGCACGCTCTCGGTCGACACGGTGAAGGTGGCGCAGGAAGCCGGCTCAATGCTGGCCAAGCTCGTGCCCGACATCAAGAAGACCGCCGAGCTGGTCGAGGAGATCACCGCCGCCTGCCGCGAGCAGGATGTCGGCTCCACGCAGATCAACCAGGCGATCCAGCAGCTCGACAAGGTCACCCAGCAGAACGCCGCGGCTTCCGAGGAGGTCTCCGCAACCTCCGAGGAACTCGCCGGCCAGGCCGAGCAGCTCCAGACCACCATCGCCTTCTTCCGGCTCGACGAGCGCACGGCCATGGCCGCCGAGCCCGTCGCCAAGGCGGTCAAGCAGCTGCGCGGCAAGGCGGCGACCATGGCCGCCGCGATGCAGCCGAAGAAGGCGCCCGCTGCCAAGCCGGCCCGCAAGATCGCCAATGGCGGCTTCTCCTTCGATCTCGCCGGTGGCGAGGACCAGGACGACGCCGCTTTCCACCGCAACTGACACGAGGCGGCCGGCTCCGGGACGACCGGGGCCGGCCGCCACCTCAAGCTTTCATCGCGAGGTCGCCATGGCTGATACCGCCCAATATCTGACGCTCGGCATCGACAGGGAACTGTTCGGCATCGACATCCGCAATGTCCGGGAAATCCTCGACATGCGGCCGATCTCCAAGCTGCCGCATGCGCCGAATTTCCTGCTCGGCATGATCGACGTCCGCGGCGCCGGCTATCCGATCGTCGACCTGCGCACCAAGCTCGGGCTGCCCCGCGCCGAGCCCACCGACGCGACCCGGATCATCATCCTGGACGTGCCGGTCAAGGGCCGCACGATGGGCGTCGGCTTCGTCGCCGACCGGGTTTTCGAGGTCACCGGCCTCGACGACGACCACACCGAGGCGGCGCCCGATGTGGGGGGCCGCTGGCAGTCGAACTACATCGCCGGCATCGGCCGCAAGGGCGAATCCTTCATCGTGGTCTTCGACCTCGAGCGGCTGATGGAGGCGGACGAGCTGCCCCAGCTCCCGGCCATGGCACCAGAAAGGGCCGCGTGACGTGAGCAAGCAGCAGGCCCCGGAATCCTATGATCACCTCTCGGACAAGCATTTCAACGCGATCGCGAAGTTCATCGAGTCCCGTGTCGGCATCAAGCTGCCCCAGACGAAGCGGACCATGGTCGAGGGCCGCCTGCGCAAGCGCGTGCGGGCTCTGCGCCTGGCCGGTCTGAACGCCTATGGCGCGCATCTCTTCGACCAGGGCGGCCTGGAGGCGGAGACCGTCCACCTGATCGACTGCGTCACCACGAACAAGACCGACTTCTTCCGCGAACCGAGCCATTTCGAGTTCCTGCGCGACGTCGCCGTGCCGCATCTCGCTGCCCGCCATGGCGGCCGGCCGCCCCAGCTCAAGGTCTGGAGCGCGGCCTCCTCGACGGGAGCCGAGGCCTATACCGCGGCGATGGTGCTGCAGGATCTCGTCGCGGCGGGGAAGGTCGCGCGCTTCTCGATCCTGGGAACCGACATCTCGACCGAGGTGCTGCGCGAGGCCCGCACCGCGATCTATCCGCGCGCCTTCGTCGCGCCGGTGCCGGCGGCGATGCAGCAGCGCTACCTGATGCGCTCGCGCGACCCGCGCGAGGACGTCGTGCGGGTCGCGCCGGAACTGCGGCGCACCGTGCATTTCGAGCGCCTCAACCTGATGGACGAATCCTACCCCTTCGACCGCGACGTCGACGTCATCTTCTGCCGCAACGTTCTGATCTATTTCGACAAGCCGACGCAGCAGGCGGTGCTGAACCGTCTCGCCTCGCATCTTCGCCCCGGCGGCTACCTGATGCTGGGCCATTCCGAATCCATGGCCGGCAGTGGGGTCGGCCCGCTGCGCCAGGTGGTCCCGACGGTCTATCAGACCGAGGCGGTCGCCGGAACGAGGTCCGCCGCATGACGCGCAAACCGATCCGTGTCCTCATCGTCGACGATTCCGCCTCGGTTCGGCAGGTCCTCACCACGATTCTCACCGAGGATCCAGGCATCGAGGTGATGGGCACGGCGGCCGACGCCTTCGCCGCCGCCCGACGGCTGCAGACCGAACTGCCCGACGTCATGATCCTCGACATCGAAATGCCGGGGATGGATGGGCTGACCTTCCTGCGCAAGATCATGGCGCAGCGACCGATCCCGGTGATCATCTGCTCGACCCTGACCGAGGCGGGCTCGCGCGCCCTGTTCGACGCGCTCGAGGCCGGCGCGGTCGACGTGCTGCCCAAGCCGCGGATCGACACCCGCGCAGCTCTGATGGAGACGGCCGACCGCCTGCGCCATGCGGTGCGCGCGGCCGCCCAGGCCAAGCTGCGCCCGCGGGAACCCCGCATGCAGGTCGAGAAGAAGCTCACCGCCGACGCCATCCTGCCGCCGCCGGTGCTCGGCCGGGTCCGGCATTCGACCGAGAAGATCGTCTGCATCGGCATCTCCACCGGCGGCACCGAGACGCTGCGCGAGGTGCTGGAGCAGCTGCCCGCCAACTGCCCGGGCATCGCCGTCGTCCAGCACATGCCGGAGAAGTTCACGCTTGCCTTCGCGCGCCGTCTGAACGGCCTCTGCGCGATGGAGATCAAGGAGGCGGAGGATGGCGACGAGGTCTCGACCGGCCGGGTCCTGATCGCGCCTGGCAACCGTCACATGCTGCTCCAGCGCGTCGGCCAGGGCTATCGCGTCGCGATCAAGGACGGGCCCCATGTCTCGCGCCACCGCCCCTCCGTCGACGTGCTGTTCCGCTCCGCCGCGCAATATGCCGGCGCCAATGCGCTGGGCCTCATCATGACCGGCATGGGCGACGATGGCGCACGCGGGTTGCTGGAGATGCGCAAGGCCGGCGCCCGGACGCTGGCGCAGGATGCCGAGAGCTGCGTCGTCTTCGGCATGCCGAAGGAGGCCATCGACCTCGGCGCGGCGGAACGGATCGTCAAGCTCTCTCGTGTACCGCAGGAGATCATGGCCTGGCCGCAGGCCTCGGGCGGGCCGGGTTGAGGGGATTGTCATGCGTGTGGCGTCGGAGTTGCGTGGTGGCGGGGGCATGACGATGACGGCGCACGAGACCGCCCTGCCGCGGATCATCCACGCGCTCGAGGGCACGGCGCGCGAGATCGACGTCACCTTCGCCCGGGCGGGCGGGCAACTCGGCGAGGGCCTGAGCCTTTTCGAGGGCCTCAAGGAGCGCCTCTCGACCCTGTCGGCCGAACTGGCGGGCGACGATATCGCCCAGGCCGGCGCGACGCTGTCCACCCTCGCCGGCGAGCTGCGCGCCATCAATGACGGGCTGCGCCGCGAGACCGGCGTGCTGCAGGAACTCGCGCTTCACAGCAAGGACGCGTCCCAGGCACTCGAGCGCCTGCTCGAGCACATGCGGCTGATCACGATTCTGGCCCGCAGCGCCCGCATCGAGGCCGTTTCGGTGCAGGCCGCCGGCCGCGACTTCGGCGACTTCACCAGCGAGATCGTCGCGCTGACGACCCAGGCCCAGCGGACGATCCAGAGCTGCGCCCGCGATCACGATCATCTGAGCGTGCTGCTCGGCTCGGCGCTGGAGGCGCAGCGCGATTTCGAGGGGCAGTACGGTCTCGCGCTGTCGGGCCTGGCCGACAAGCTCGAGCAGACCCTGGCCGAGGTGGGCGCGCGCCAGCAGCGCGGCGTGGTGCTGACGAGCGATGCCGCGACGCATTCGGGCAAGATCGCGATGGCGGCGGGTGGCGCCATCATCGCCCTGCAATCGGGCGACAGCATCCGCCAGCAGCTCGAGCATGCCATCAAGGCGCTGCGCCTGCTCTCAGTGGTCGGTTCGGGTACGGGGCCCGGCGCCGCCCTCGACGCCGCGGCGCGCCGGGGCGCGGACATCGTGCTGCGTCGCCTCGAGGCCGCCCAGCTCCAGGAGAGCGCGCAGACCCTCGCCGAGGATGCCAATTCGATCGAGGCCGCGCTCGCCCTGCTGGCCGGCGACACCGCCAGCCTGCTCGATCTGGTGCGCTCGCTCTACCAGGGCGACGGCGGCAAGTCCGGTTCGTTCCTGGCCGATCTGGAGGCGGATCTGGCCGAGGCTTCCGATCTGCTGGCCAAATGCGATCGCGCGCGCGCCGGGGTGGACCGCGTCACGGCGGCCCTCTCGACGGTCCTGGAAACCTGCCAGCAGACCGTGGCGGCGCTCGCCGGGACGGTTTCCAGCATCGTTCTGATCGGCATGAACGCCGGTCTCCGGGCGGCCCGGATCGGCACCGGCGGGCGCAGCCTCGTCGTCATCGCGCAGGAGCTCAAGATCGCGGCCGACCAGGTCGCCGGCGATGCCGCGCAACTCACGCCGACCTTCGCGAAGATGCAGCAGGCCTCGGGCGGGCTGAAGCAGGGCGGGGGGCTGGACGCGGCCCATTTCGCCGCGTTGAACGACGCGATGGGTGCCTCGCTCGCAGCCATGCGCGGAGCCGGCGACCGGCTGGGCTCCGCCCTCGAGCAACTCACCCGGGAGGGTGGGGGCTTCGCTGCGGTCGTCGCCCAGGCGCGCCTGTCCTTCTCGAACGCCGGGGCGATGAGCGACCTGATCGCCTCCGGGGCGGCCGAGCTCGAGCGCTCCTGCGAAGCGGCGCAGATGCCGGACGATCCCGCTGCGGCCGCGGCGGTGCGGGACCTCATCGACGGTCAGGTCTGGCCGAACTACACGATGGTCGGCGAGCGCACGATCCATCAAGCGATCGTCGCCGCGCTGCTGCCCGCGGCGGCCGGAGCGACGGCGTCGGTGACCGTCGCCGCCCCGGCCGAAGGCGATATCGACGACTTCCTGTTCTGAGCGCGCAGGAGCCCGCCGCAGGCGAGGGGATATGCACGCAGCGCGTGCATATCCCCAACTTTCTCGCGACACGGAAGGGCCTTGGCAACCTTTTCGGTTAGATTTCGTCCTATCCCGGATAGACAATTTGTTGTCTTCGTCCTATGGGCGAATCTGTTCTCACAGCATTTCCACCCTCTACCTTCGATCGGAGCGCCCCATGGCAGATAATAACGAAGAGCTGCTCGATCTGACGACCTCGATCGTCTCAGCCTATGTCGCCCGCAATAATGTCCCGCGCGGCGACCTTGCCGAACTGATCGCGAGTGTCCATGCGTCACTTGCCAAGCTGGGCGGCGAGCCGGAGCCTCCGCCGGCCGCGCCGCTCGTCCCGGCCGTGCCGATCCGCAAGTCGGTCACGCCGGAGGCGATCATCTGCCTGGAAGACGGCAAGTCCTTCAAATCCTTGAAGCGTCACCTCAGCAGCAAATACGATCTCACCCCTGAGCAGTACCGCGCCAAGTGGGGGCTGCCGGCCGATTATCCGATGGTTGCGCCGGCCTATGCCGAGGCGCGCTCGGCGCTCGCCAAGTCGATGGGGCTGGGCCGCAAGGCAGCTGCGACGACCGCCGCCGCCGCCAAGCCCAAGCGTACGCCGCGCGCCAAGGCCTGAGCGCCGCCGGTCGGCCATCCCGGCCGGTTCGCTCACGGCGAGCCGGCACCGAGGATCGCGAATCACAGCCTCGCCCTCCGGGCGGGGCTGTTGTCGTTCTGGAGGTCAGCGCCGCTCGAGCAGGCTCTTGCGGAGCATGCAGTGCACGCCCTTGTGCTGGTTCACCGTCTGGGTGACGCGCAGGTCGGCGGCCATGGAGCAGAGCGCATAGGCCTGCTCGCGGGTGATGCCGGTGCGTTCGACGATCAGCACGATCATGTCGCGCAGCGCCTTCTCGGCGCAGCGGTCGAGATCGGGGTCCATGCCGCAGGTGATGATGTGAGTGGCCGTTTCGGCCCGCGGATAGGTGAACGTCAGATCCTTGCGCACCGTCAGGCGGAAGGTGCCCGACAGCGCCGTCTCGATCGCGGTGACGTTGACCTCACCATCGCCCTGCACGCCATGGCCGTCGCCGACCGAAAACAGCGCGCCCGGCACGAAGATCGGTAGGTAAAGCGTCGTGCCGGCGACCAGCTCCTTGTTGTCGAGATTGCCGCCGAAGGCACGCGGGATGATCGAGGTGCAGCGCCCCCATTCCAGCGGCGGCGCCACGCCCATCACGCCGAAAAACGGTGACAGCGGCAGCTCCAGCCCCCAAGGCAGGGTGCCGACCATCCGCGCCTTGTCGAGCGGGATGTTCATCATGTGGAAATGCGGGAAATCGTCCGGCAGCGTGCCGGCGAGCGGGCGGTTGAGGTTGTAGCCCCAGTCCTGCCGCAGCGAGACGGCCTCGATGTCGATCTGCAGAACGTCGCCCGGCCAGGCGCCCTCGACCGCGACCGCGCCGGTCAGGATATGCGGGCCGAAGGGCGGACCCTTCTGCGCCGCATGGATCGCGTGCAGCTCGGGCGGCACATGGAAGCCCGCCGGCGGCAGCGTCTCGACCGTGCCGCTGACGGACTCGATCGTGACGCTCTCGCCGCTGGCGATGGTCAGCGCTGGCGGCACGCGCGCGTCGAAATAGCCCCAATGGCAGGTTTCGGGCGAAGCTTTCAGGTGATGGGTCATGATCGTTCTCGCGGGGCGCCGCCATAGGATGGTCCGCGGCCGGAGACGCTGTCGAGTGCAAATAACGCGCCCCGCGGCTGCGCCCGCTTGCGTTCCCGAGCCAACTGCCTTCATGGGCCAGTCCCGTCCGCCCGATGCGAGGAGGCCCTGCCGATGTCGAGAGATCTGAAAGCCATCGCCCTGTTCTGCGGCTCGAACACCGGGCTGGGCGAGGCCTATCGCGAGGGCGCGGCGCGGCTCGGCTCCGAGATCGGCCGGCGGGGCATGACGCTGGTCTATGGCGGCACGCATAAGGGGTTGATGGGCGTCGTCGCCGATGCCGTGCTCGCGCAGGGCGGGGCGGTCCACGGCGTCATCACCCGCCGCCTCGCCGGTCTCGGCCATCTCCACGAGGGGCTGACGCGGCACGAGATCGTCGACGGCATGCGCGCCCGCAAGGAGCGGATGGCGGAGCTCGCCGACGGCTTCATCGCCATGCCCGGCGGCATCGGCACGCTCGAGGAGTTCATGGAGGCCTGGACGCTGAACCAGCTCGGCGATCTCGACAAGCCGGCCGGCCTCTTCGACATCGCCGGCTACTACCAGCCCTTCATGGGCTTCATCGACCACATGATCGCACAGGGCTTCCTGCCCGCGGCCCACCGGCAGGGCATCGTGGTGGACCCCGATCCGGCCCGGCTGATCGACGGGCTCATCGCCTTCGAGCGCGTCACCGTTCCGAAATGGCTCTAGACCGGCCCGTCTCCAGCCGCGCTGCCAGCTGTTCTGCGAATTTCGCGGCAGCCACGGGCAAAGGCCGACCATGGAGCTGGCCCATCGCGAAGCGGGCCGGCTGGATGTCGCGCTCGTCGATCGGGCGCGAGATCAGCCCGTCGCGCTGTTTCAGGCTGGCCGGCGCGCCGATCTCGATCTGGAAGGTGATGGCGTCCTCCAGCCGCACATAGTTGCGCAGGAACTCGAAGGAGTTCGATTCGATCACCGGCACGAGCTTGAACGAGCTGCGGGCGACGGCCTGGTCGAGCAGCTGACGCCCGCCATAGCTGCGGTCGGGCAGCGCCAGGGGAAAGCCGCTGCACTCCCGCAGGCGGATGCTGCCCTCCTTCGCGAGCGGATGATCCTGTCGCATAATCGCGACGAGGCGCTGCTCGGCCGACGCGATGATCTGGAAGCCGATGCTGGTGTCGAGCCGGAAGATCAGGGCGAGATCGACCTCGTAACCCGCCAGCGCCCGCAGGGCCTCGCCATGGCTGGCGACGCGCACGTCGAATTCGACGAGGGGAAACGCGCTGCGATAGGCGGCGATCTCGACCGGCAGGAAATCATGCGCCAGCGCGTGGCTGCAGGCGATCGCCACCGTACCGCGCCGGAATCCCGAGAGGTCCTCGATCTGCGAGCGCACCCGGCCCATATCTGCGAGCTGGCTGCGGATATGCCGGATCAGCAATTCGCCCGCCGCATTCAGCCGCACCCCGCGCGGCAGCCGCTCGAAGATCTTGGTGCCGAGCTCGTCCTCGACGTCCTGCACGCGCCGGTTCAGCGCCGAGGCGGTGATGTTGAGCCGCTCCGCCGCCTTGCGGATCGAGCCGACGCGGGCGACCTCGTCGATATAGTTCAACAGGCGCAGATGCCTCATGGCGCGGCCCTTCGAGCGATGCGTTTTGCGAACAGATCATGCAAGAAGTCAGCACAAGACGGCATCGGTCAAGCCGTCCTAGGTTTCTCCCATGGCCGCGGCACCAGGGCCGCGATGGGAGAGTTCGCATGACGCACGCGATCAGCCGACGCCGTTTCACCCTCGCCGCGGGCGCCGCCGCACTGGCCTCCGCTCTGCCGCGGCCGGCGCTGGCGCAGGCCCCCACGCGCCTGAAGATGATCCTAAACTGGCGCTACCAAGGCCCGCAGGGCTGGTTTTTCCTGGCCGATGACCGCGGCTATTTCCGGGAGGAAGGGCTCGAGATCGTCATGGACCAGGGCAACGGCTCAGGCGCCGCGGTCGGGGCGGTCGCCTCCGGCTCCTATGACATCGGCTTCGGGGATATCAACGCGCTGATCCAGCTCGTCGCCAGGAGCCAGCCCGGCGCCGCCACGCCGCTCGCCATCTCGGCCCTCTACAACCGTCCGCCCTTCACCATCGCGGTCAAGGCCGACGGGCCGATCAAGACGCCCAAGGATCTCGAAGGCCGCACCATCGGCGGCCCCGCCAATGATGGCGCGCTGAAGCTGTTTCCCGCCTTCGCCAAGCTCGCCGGTATCGACGCCACGAAGGTCAACATCACCAACATGCAGCCGAACCTGCGCGAGCAGATGCTGCAGCGCGGCCAGGTCGACGGCGTCTTCGGCTTCGTCAACACCATCGCCTTCTCGGCCAAGCTCGTCGGCATCGACCCCGCCAAGGACTTTCGCTTCATCAATTTCGGCGATTTCGGCATGGACCTCTACTCCAACGCCATGATCGCCTCGCGCAAGCTCGCGACCGAGAACCCCAATGCGCTGAAAGGTCTGCTGCGCGCGATCAACCGGGGCCTCAAGGACACGCTGAAGGACAACGACGCCGCGATCGAGGCCGTCGCCAAGCGCGAGCCGCTGATCAACAAGGTCGTCGAGAAGGAGCGCCTGGTCGCGACGCTCGCCTCCGAGATGAGCCATCCCGAGGTGGCGACCATCGGCATCGGCGACATCGACGACGCCCGCTTCAAGAAGTCGATCGCGATCGTCGTCGAGGCCGACGGCCTGCCGCGCCTGCCGGCGCCCGAAGAGGTCTTCAGCCGCGCCTTCCTCCCGCCTTTGGCCGAGCGCGTCACCAAGCTGGGGTGAAGCCCTTCTGCCTCCTCCTTCAGCCCTCATCCTGAGGAGCGGCCGAAGGCCGCGTCTCGAAGGATGCTCCAGCCAGCTCCGGACACATCTGGAGTATCCTTCGAGACGGCCCTGCGGGCCTCCTCAGGATGAGGGCTCAGGGTGGCCTACGCGAAGACAAGAACAAGAGATTGACGATGGATCTGAACCTCACCGGCCGCGTCGCGGTCATCACCGGCCCGGCCAAGGGCATGGGCGCCGCCGTCACCAGGGCCTTCGCCGCCGAGGGCTGCAGGCTCGTTCTGATCGGCCGCGACATTGCGGCGATCGAGACGGTCGCCACCGAGATCCAAGCCGCCGGCGCCGAGGCCATCGTCATGCCCTGCGACATCACCAAGGGCCGTGAGTGCGACGACGCGGTGCGCGCGGCCAAGAACGCCTTCGGCGGGCGCATCGACATCCTCGTCAATGTCGCTGGCGGCTCGGGCCCGATCGGCAAGACCGGCTGGGAGACGACGGAGGAGGAGTTCGACGAGATCGTCGATCTCAACATGCGCGGCTGCTTCAACACCATGCGCGCCTGCCTGCCGGCGATGATCGCGCAGAAAGGCGGCAAGATCGTCAATGTCGGCGGCACCTTCGGCATGCGCGGGCGGGCCGGGCGCATGGCCTATTCGGCCTCGAAATGGGGCCTGCGCGGCATCACCAAGAGTTTCGCACTCGAGGCCGGACCCTACGGCATCAACGTCAACTGCGTCGCGCCCGGCATGGTCGACGGGCCGCGCTTCCGCGGCAAGGTCGTGCCGGAGATGGCCAGGCGTCTCGGCATCTCGGAGGAGGCCGCCTTCGAGAAGCACGCGGCGGACTACGCGCTGAAACGCGTCTCGACCGATGAGGACGTGGCCAATGCCTGCCTCTTCCTCGCCTCCGACGTCTCCCGCCAGATCACCGGCGTCGACCTGCCGGTCGATGGCGGCTGGGCCATGCTGTGAGCGAAGCCGTGACCGAGACACCCTTCATCGCCGATCTCGTCCTCGCGGGCGGCACCGTCGTCACCGGCCAGACACGCTACCCTGCCGATGTCGCGATCAAGGACGGGCTGATCGTGCTGGTCGGCGCGCCTGCCGCGATGCCGGCAGCGCGCGAGACGGTCGATGTGTCCGGCCAGTTCCTGCTGCCCGGCGCCATCGACGTCCATGTGCATTTCCGCGAGCCCGGCTACACCCATAAGGAAGACTGGCGCACGGGCAGCGCCGCGGCCGCGATGGGCGGCACCACCACCGTCTTCGAGATGCCCAACACCAATCCGCCGACGCGCTCGGTCAAGGAACTGCGCCAGAAGCAGGAGGCCGCCGCCAAGGCCCATGTCGATTACGGCATCTACGGCCTGCTGGCGGAGGACAACATCGACGAGCTCCAGGGCCTGATCGAGGGCGGCGTCAACGCCTTCAAATGCTTCATGGGCAACACCTTCGGCAATCTGCCCTCGCCTTCCACGGGGGCGATGCTGGAGGGCTTCGAGATCATCGCGCCCTCGGGCCTGCGCATCTCGCTCCATGCCGAGACCGCCTCGATCATGGCCTGGCGCCAGAAGCGCCTGATGGAGGCCGGGCGCAACGACCCGCTCGCCCATATCGCGGCGCGTCCGGCCATCGTCGCCGCAGAAGCCGTCAGCCGCGCGGCGGAGCTGGCGGAATGGACCGGCGCGCGCATCCACATCCTGCACATTTCGTCGGCAGCCGAGCTGCGGCCACTCGCCGAGGCCAAGGCGCGCGGCGTCGAGATCACCGGCGAGACCTGCCCCTGCTATCTCCTGCTCGACTCACGCGACTATGCGCGGCTCGGCTCGATCATCCGCGTCAACCCGCCGGTGCGCGAGGCCTCGGATTCCGACGCGATCTGGGCGGCACTGCAATTGGGCGTCGTCGATATGATCGCGACCGACCACGCCCCCCATACGGTCGAGGAGAAGACAAAGGACGTGATCTGGCAGGCCGATTGCGGCTTCCCCGGCGTCGAGACGCAGATGCCGCTGATGCTCAACGAGGTCTCGAAGGGTCGCCTAACGCTGGAGCAATACGTCGCGATTTCCGCCGAGAAGCCGGCCAAGGCCTTCGGGCTCTGGCCCGCCAAGGGGCGCATCGAGGCCGGCGCGGAAGCGGACATCGCCGTCGTCGACATGAACCGGACCGAGACGATCCGGGCCGAGGCCCTGCACTCGCGCGGCAAGATCACGCCCTTCGAGGGCGTCTCCGTCACCGGCATTCCCGTCCACACGCTGGTGCGCGGCCGCTTCGTCCAGCGCGACCGCAAGCTCATCCCCGAGACGAGTGGCTGGGGCCGGCAGGTCACCGCGATCCAGGCCATGCCGAAGCCCACCATCCGCAACGCCGATCAGACGCTGGCCGCCTGTTTGCTAGGGCAGGCCGGCAGCGCCAAGGGAGCGGGTTCGTGAACGCCATCCTCACCGATATCCGGCCGGGCGAGACCGCCCCGGCCACGACCTTCATCGAGTTCGAGCAGGCCTCGATCACCTATGGCCGCGGCGCCAAGGCGGTGCAGGCGCTGGCGCCGACCTCGCTCAAGGTCGCCGAGGGGGAGTTCGTGGCCCTCGTCGGCCCCTCCGGCTGCGGCAAATCGACCATTCTCAAGATGGTCGGCGAATTGCTGGCACCCTCGACGGGCCATGTCTTCGTCGCCGGCCGCGAGATCGGCGCGACACCGATCCGCATCGGCATGGCCTATCAGAACCCGACCCTGCTGCCCTGGCTCAACATCCGCGACAACGTCATGCTGCCGCTCAAGATCGTGCCGCCCTTCCGGCAGGGCTACCGGTCCAAGCGCAAGGGCGAGTATCGCGACCGCGTCGAGGCGCTGCTGGCGCAGGTCGGCCTCGGCGGCTTCGGCGACAAATATCCCTGGCAGCTCTCCGGCGGCATGATGCAGCGCGCCAATCTCTGCCGCGCCTTGATCCACGATCCCGACCTCCTGCTGCTGGACGAGCCCTTTGGCGCGCTCGACCAGTTCACCCGCGAGGAGCTCTGGGCGATCATGCAGGACCTCTGGCTCTCCAAGAAGCTTACCGTGCTTTTGGTCACGCACGACCTCAAGGAAGCCGCCTATCTGGCCGACCGCATCTGCGTGATGAGCGCCAGGCCCGGCCGCATCCTCGACGACTCACCGGTCGCGCTGGCGCGGCCGCGCACCATCGACATGACCTTCGAGCCGGATTTCGTGGCGCTGAACCAGCGCCTGCGGGCGATGATCGTCGGCGCCCGCGGCGGCACCGGCATCGTCAACCACGCGCCCGGCGCGGCGTGAGGAAGGGACTCTGATGGAACGCGTCAGTGAGATCATCCGCGAGAAGGGCGCCTCGACCGCGCTCATCATCGGCGTCTTCGTGTTCTGGGAGCTGTTCTGCCTGATGGCGGGCATCTCCGACATCCTGCTGCCGCGCCCGACCCAGATCATCGCGGCGCTGATCCAGTACTGGCCGGCGATCTGGCCGCACACCTGGCAGACGCTCTACACGACGATCGTCGGCTTCGGCATCGGCGTCGTGATCGGGCTGCTGCTGGGCATCCTCATCGGCTCGTCCAAGCTCGCCTACGACACCGCCTACCCGCTGCTCGTCGGCTTCTCCTCGATCCCCAAGGTCGCGGTCGTGCCGATCTTCGTGCTCTGGTACGGCGCCGGCACGGTCCCGGCGATCCTGACCGCGATGATCATCTGCATCTTCCCGATCGTGGTGAACGTCGCGACCGGCATCGCCACCGTCGAGCCCGAGCTGGAAGACGTGATGAAGACGCTGAAGGCGTCGAAGACCGACATCCTCTGGAATGTCAGCCTGCCGCGCGCCATGCCCTATTTCTTCGCGGCGCTGAAGGTCGCGATCACGCTCGCCTTCGTCGGCTCGGTGGTGGCCGAGACTGTCGCCTCCAACCGCGGCATCGGCAACATGATGATGATCGCCTCGTCGAGCTTCAACGTGCCGCTCGTCTTCGCCGGGCTCTTCGTCCTGGCCGGGCTTGGCGTCACGCTCTACGTGCTGTTTTCTCTGATCGAGCGGCGCGTCACCGGCTGGGCCCACCGCAAGACCGACGTCGCCTCGGCCTGAGGCCGGGGCAGGCGCTTCACACGACGGAGACCGCTCTTGCGCCAGATCACCGCCGGCCACGCCTTCGATGCCCGCCGCAGCCTGCAGGGTGCGGCGCTGACGATCGAGGGTGGCACCATCGCCGCGCTCGGGCAGGCGCCGGCGGGCGCCGCGGACGACGTCGTCGTGCTGCCGGCGCTGGTCAACGCCCATGACCACGCCCGCCCGATCCGCACCAGCTCGGTCGGCGGCTTCGCCCGGCCGCTCGAAATCTGGCTGCACCGGCTGGCGCTGTTTGCTCCCGTCGATCCCTATCTCGCGACGCTGGCGCCGCTCGGGCGCGCCGCGCTCGGCGGCCAGGGCGCGGTGATGATCCACCATGTCCGGCCGATGGGCCTGACCGACCTTCCGAGCGAGGCCGCGGCCATGGCCCGCGCCGCCCGCGACATCGGCGTGCGCATCGCCTTCGGCGTCGGTATGCGCGACCAGAACCCGCTGGTCTATGGCGACCACGCCCCCGTGCTGGACGATCTCGACCCCGTCGCCCGCGCCGAGATCGAGGCGCGCTATCTCGCGCCGATGCTGCCGATCGCCGAGCAGATCGCCCGGGTCGATGCGGTGGCGGCCGCCATCGCCGGCCCGATGGTCGATGTGCAATATGCGCCCAACGGCCCGCAATGGGGTTCGGACGCGCTCTGGGAGGCGACAGCCGAGGCCTCCGCCCGCACCGGGCGCCGCGTCACCACCCATCTCTTCGAGACGAAATACCAGCGCGACTGGGCCGACCGGACCTATCCGGGTGGCTTGGTGAAGCGCTGGAAGGAGATCGGCCTGCTCTCGCCGCGGCTGACGCTGGCCCATTGCGTATGGGCCCGCCCCGACGAGCTGGAGATGATCGCCGAGGCCGGCTGCGTCATCGCCACCAACACCTCCTCCAACCTGGCGCTGCGCTCCGGCCTCGCGCCGGTCGCTGAGATGGCGGCGCGCGGCTGCAAGGTCGCGCTCGGTATCGACGGCCAGGCCTTCGACGAGGATGACGATGCCCTGCGGGAACTGCGCCTGCTCTGGTCGCTGCATGGCGGTTGGGGCTTCGATCAGAAACTCAGTCCGCGCGACGCGCTCGCCATGGCGCTGGAAACCGGCCGCATCGCGCTCGGCGCCCCCGCGGGTGGCCAGCTCGCGGAAGGGCAGGCAGCCGATCTGCTGGTCCTCGACCGCGCGGCCCTCGACGAGGACGCGCTGATGCCGGTCGATCCGCTCGAATTGATGTTCGCCCGCGCCACCCGCCGCCAGATCCGCGAGCTGATCGTCGACGGCCGCAGCATCGTCGCCCATGGCCGCGTGCTGGGTGTCGATCTCGATGCGGTCCATGACGAGCTGCGCTGCATCTACCGCGCCGGCATCGCCGATCGCGCCGGCCTCGCCGCGGCGCTCCCGGCGCTGGAGAGTGCGGTCACCCGGCATTATGTCACGCGGCTGGGCTGCTGCTGAGCCCGGCCCGCGGCGGCATGGTCA
>NZ_JAUXYO010000091.1 GCF_030694325.1 Allobosea sp.
CTGCGGCCATGGTGCGACCGTCGCCCAGATCGACGGCGAGCAGCTCTTCTACCTGATGGCGCGCGGCCTGCCGCGTCCGCAGGCCGAGGCGCTGGTGCTGCAGGCCTTCGCCGGCGAGGCGGTCGAGTTCGTGCAGGACGAGGCGCTGCGCGCGATGGTGATGGGCGAGATCGAAGCCTGGCTCGGCGCGCGCGAAGTCTCCTCCGTGGTGAGTGCGGTCTGATGCCCTACGTCAATCTGCAGATCACCAAGGGCGCGACGCGGGCCCAGAAGGCCGAGATCGTCAAGGCCTTCACCGACACGCTCGTGCGCGTGCTGGGAAAGAACCCGCAGAACACCCATATCGTGATCCAGGAGATCGAGCGCGAGGATTGGGGCCATGCCGGCGAGCTGGTCGCCGACAAGGCACCGGCCGACAAGGCACCCGCCTCGCCGGGAAAGGCTTGAGGACATGAACGCGCCGGTGAAGCCCTACGACATCGAAGCGATCCGCCGGGATTTCCCGATCCTGTCGCGCGAGGTCTACGGCAAACCGCTCGTCTATCTCGACAACGCAGCCTCCGCCCAGAAGCCGGAGGTGGTGATCGAGGCGATGTCGAAGCTGATGCGCGAGGACTATGCCAACGTCCATCGCGGGCTGCACTATCTCGCCAACGCCTCGACCGAAGCCTATGAGGCGGCTCGCGAAAGCGCGCGCCGCTTCCTCAACGCCGCCCATATCGAGGAGATCGTGTTCACACGCTCCTCGACGGGCGCGCTCAACACCATCGCCGCCTCGCTCGGGCGCCATCTGCAGCTCGGCGAGGGCGACGAGATCATTCTCTCGATCCTCGAGCACCACTCCAACATCGTGCCCTGGCACTACTGGCGCGAGCGCCACGGCGCCGTGATCAAATGGGCGCCGGTCGACGAGGACGGCAACTTCCTGCTCGAAGAATTCGAGAAGCTGATCTCGCCGAAGACCAAGGTCGTCTCGCTGACGCATCTCTCGAACGCGATCGGCACCATCCTGCCGATCCCGGAGATCGCCGCGATCTGCCAGGCGCATGGCATCCCGCTGGTCGTCGACGGCAGCCAGGGCGCCGTGCATCTCCCGGTCGACGTGCAGGCGCTGGGCTGCGACTTCTACTGCTTCACCGGCCACAAGACCTATGGGCCGACCGGCTCGGGCATCCTCTGGGGCAAGCGCGAATGGCTCGAGAAGCTGCCGCCCTACGAGGGCGGCGGCGAGATGATCGTCACCGTCACCGAGGACACGGTGACCTATAACGACCCGCCGCACCGCTTCGAGGCCGGCACGCCGGCGATCATCGAGGCGGTGGGCCTGGGGGCTGCACTCGACTACATGATGGCGCTCGGCCGCGAGAACATCGCTGCGCATGAGGCCCGGCTCGGTGCCTACGCCATGCAGCGGCTCGGCGAGATGAACTCGATCCGCATCTTCGGCAAGGCCAGGCAGAAGGGCGCCATCGTCGCCTTCGAGATGAAGGGCGCCCATGCCCATGACGTCGCCACCGTCATCGACCGGGCGGGGGTGGCGGTGCGCGCCGGCACCCATTGCACCATGCCGCTGATGGCACGATATGGAGTGACCTCGACCTGCCGGGCCTCCTTCGGCCTCTACAACACGATGGATGAGGTCGACAGGCTCGTCGAAGCCCTGCAAAAGGCCGAAAGCCTGTTTGCCTGAGTAGGATTGCGATCATGACCGACACCGTCGCAGACGACATCAAGCCGAACGCCCCGACCATGGGCGCCGGCACGGCCCTGCCGCCGGAGGAGATCGACCGTCTGACCGACGACATCATCGCCGCGCTCAAGACGGTCTATGACCCCGAGATCCCCTCCGACATCTACGAACTCGGGCTGATCTA
Organism: Allobosea sp.; assembly: GCF_030694325.1. Classification (GTDB taxonomy): domain Bacteria; phylum Pseudomonadota; class Alphaproteobacteria; order Rhizobiales; family Beijerinckiaceae; genus Allobosea. Next base: position 1,875 of record NZ_JAUXYO010000091.1, read on the forward strand.
CCGCGTCGACATCGCCGACGACCGTCATGTCGCCATCGACATGACGCTGACCGCGCCGGGCTGCCCCGTCGCGGGCGAGATGCCGGGCTGGGTCGAGAACGCGGTCTCGACGGTCAACGGCGTCTCCGGCGTCAGCGTCAACATGACCTTCGACCCGCCCTGGGACCAGTCGCGCATGTCCGACGAGGCCAGGGTCGCGCTCGACATGTGGTGAGGCTGGACGGTCCCTGAGCGGGCCGGCATGGTCCCGCGATGCGCTTCACGAAATGGGACTATGTCGCATTTCCCCTGCTCGCGGCCCTCGCGATCGGCGTCTTCTATGGCGCCCTGCGTCTGGTCGGCTTTTTCGGTCTCGGCAACCTCGGCCTCGTCATCGGCTTCATCGCGGTGCGGATGGACCTGGAGCGCGATGCCGCGAGTTCTGAGCCGCGCGTGCTGGAAGAGCAGTTCAGGGCCCGCGACCGCATGTCCCGCGCCGAGCGGGCTGATTTCCACGCCGCTCAAAAGGCGAGGCTGAAGCCACTCTTCGTCGCGCAAGTCGTCGCGGCCGGGTTGGTCATCCTCGGTTTCGGCTGCCATTTTCTCTTGTGATCGAGCGGCCGTCAGACGGCCGCAGGCTACTCCTGCTCCGTCTTCGATCCATCCCGGTCGCGGCCATGGCCGTTGCCGCTGGTCGCGTCGCCATCACCTGACAGGACGACCGGGTTGGCGCTGGTGAGGCCGTCTTTGTTGGGCGTCGTATTCCCCTCGCCATACTGCCCTGCCGCATCCTGACGAATGCGCTCGGCGACAGCGCCTGAATCGGAATCATAGGGCGCGTGCGGCCCCGTCTGGTGAGGTGAATCCGGGCTCGGTCCTGGACGGTGCTGGTCCTGCTCGCCGGGCTGGCCCGGACGCCGCGGCGTATCGGGGCCGGGATGGTGCTGGGTCTTCGCGTGGCTGGTCCGGTCGTGATCGCTCATGGCGCTGGTCCTTTTCGCTGTCGAAAGAGCAACCGGCGGGCGAGGCAGTCTGTTCCGCCCCACGATCAGCGGCGGTGATCGAACGCATCTGCGAGTTTCATGATCGCGGTGGCGCGATCGGTGGCATCAAGCGTGTCAGGGCCGCGTCTCTCGCGGCGGGGAGACCACCATGCGCCGCTATGCCTACGAGACCGTCGACGTCTTCACGGAAACCCGCTTCGGCGGCAACCAGCTCGCGGTCTTCACCGATGCGCGCGGGCTGTCGGATGCCGAGATGCAGTCGCTCGCCGCCGAGATGAACTACAGCGAGACGACCTTCGTGCTGCCCCCGTCCGATCCCGCGAACACGGCCCGCGTGCGCATCTTCACCCGCACCCATGAGATGCCCTTCGCCGGCCATCCCAATGTCGGCACCGCTTTCGTGCTCGCCCGCCATGGCCGCGACAGCGGCGGCCTGCTGCGCTTCGAGGAGATCGCGGGCCTAGTCGAGGTGAAGGTCGCCGGCAACGCCGCCGGGGAGGTCACGGGGGCCACCATCGCAGCGCCGCAGCCGCTCTCGACGGGCGTGGAGCTGCCGGCCGAGGCGATCGCGGCCTGCGCCGGGCTGAAGCCCGAGGAGGTGCTCACCGGCCGGCACAGGCCGATCCGGGCCTCGGTCGGCGTCTTCTTCGTGCTGGCGGAGGTGGCGCCCGAGGCGCTGGCGCGAGCCACGCCCGACCTCACCGCGTTCCGCGCCCTGCGCGATGCCACGCCCGGTCTGGAAGGGCGGCTCTCGCTGTTCCTCTATGTCCGGGACGGCCAGACGATCCGCGCGCGCATGTTCGCGCCGATCAGCGGCACCTGGGAGGACCCGGCCACCGGCAGCGCCAGCGCGACGCTGGCGGCCCTGCTGCTCTCGCTCGATGGCGGCGACAGCGCGTCTTTCACGCTGACACAAGGGGTCGAGATGGGCCGCCCGAGCCTGCTGCAGCTCACAGCGCGTCGCGAGGCCGACGGCATCCGCGCCACGGTCGGAGGCTGCTGCGTGCCGGTGTTCCGGGGCGAGGCGCTGCTGTGATTACCGCCCGATAGGCGTCCGAAAGGGCACGGTCATCCCGGGCGCAGCGCAGCGAAGACCTGGGATCCATGCCGGAGCCTCTCCGAGCGATGCTCCGGAATGGGTCCCGGATCGGCGCCGCTGCGCGGCTTGTCCGGGACGACCCGCATATGGGGTTACGCGGGGCGGGAATGGGTTGGCCCGTCGAGCCCCAATTCCGCCCTTACCCGCTTGGTCAACCCGGCCGCGACCAGCCGGTGGCTCTCGCGCAGATAATCCTCCAGTGCCTCGTCGGGCATCGTCTCGTCGGTCAGGCGCTGGATCCAGCTCATACCGCGCGAGGCGAGATAGGGCGCGGGGCGCAGGCCCGGCTGCTCCTTCAGGATGTCGAAGCTCGCCCAGGAGCATTTGAACGTCACCGAGAGCGCCACGCCGTCATCGGTGCGGGCGATGGCGAAAACCTTGCCGCCGACCTTCCAGACATGGGCGCCGCCCCACTGCACGACGCTGCTGGTGGCCCGCAGGGTGGCGCAAAAGGCGTTGTAGCCGTCCAGCGTCATGGCCGAGGTCCGTTGCTTCAGTAGCGCTCGGCGTCGATGCCATGCGCTGCAGCGGCCGCCCTGATCTGCGACCAGGTCTCGTCGTCGAGCGGGATGCCGTCGCGCTCCCGGGCGATACGGGTCGCGCGCTCGCTCTCGCCCGGCGTCAGGACGGGCTGGCTCTCATCCTGCGGCTTCGCCGCCCGCACGAAGGCGAGATAGCTCTCGATGCGCCCCTTGCGCAGTTCGGCATCGGGCTCGAGCCGGGCCGGGTCGATCAGGATGCCGAAGAGCGAATTGATGATCCAGCTCTTCGCCGGCTTCTGGTCGATGCGGGCCGCGCCCATCAGGCCGGCCGAGAGCAACTCGGCGATCAGCGACAGGCCGGCGCCCTTGTGGTCGCCGAAGGGCAGAAGCGCGCCCAGCGCCTCGCTCTCCGCCAGTGCATGCGGGAAGACGTGGCGCGGCTCCGTCGTCGGCCGGCCCTCGCCGTCGATGATGTAGCCGGGCGGGACGGGCACGCCCTTGTTGAGCGCGACGCGCGCCTTGCCATGCGCCATCCGGCTGGTCGCGAAATCGAGGATGATCGGCTCGGCGCCGGGCACGGGGATCCCGATCGCATGGGGATTGGTTCCGAAGCGCGCCTCCTTCGCACCATGCGGCGCGACGATCGGCGGACGCCCGGCGACGTTGACCCAGAACAGCGAGATCAGCCCCTGCGCGGCAGCGGCCTCGGCATAATGGCCGATGCGGCCGATATGGTGGGCGTCGAGCAGGTTCAGGATCGCGACTCCGCCCGTCTTGGCCATGGCGGCTGCCTGCTCGACGGCGTTGCGGGCGGCCGGCTGGCCGAGCGCGACGCCCGCATCGATGATCAGGAAGGGCGCCGCATCGAGCCGTGCCTGCGGCTGCGAGGCGGGAGACAGATTCCCGTCGGCGAGCGACTGGAAGTAGAGCGGCAGCATGCCGACGCCGTGGCTGTCATGCCCGCTGAGATTGGCCAGCACGAGATGCTCGGCCGTCTCGGCCGCCGCGTCGGCGCTCCAGCCGGCGGCGACGATCATGTCCTTGACGAGGGCGCGCAGCGATTGCGGGCTGTGGGTGCGGTAAGCCATGGGGAGAAGTCGCCGGATGGGTGCGGAGGGAGGAGGCGTCACAGTGCATGGTGCAGGCGGCCTTGCAACATCCCGGCTGCGACGGCGCCCTGCGTGCCCACACCTCGACCTTTCCTTCGGCAATCCTTATGTAGGAGGGTGCAATCTTGCTTCATCGGGCCTTGAACCCGATTGGGGAGGGACGACGGATGTTTTCGATACCCGGCCTGAAGGTCGTTTCGCTGACGGATGCCGCCGCGGCGCGAATCCGCGAGATCATGGCGCAGTCGGATGGCGCGGAGCCGGCGCTCGGCCTGCGAGTCGGCGTCAAGAAGGGTGGCTGCGCCGGGATGGAATATACCTTCGAGGTCGCGCGCGAGGCCGCCAAGGGCGACGAGGTCGTGACCGAGAAGGGCGCGACGGTCATCGTCGACGGCAAGGCCGTGCTGTTCCTGCTCGGCACCGAACTGGATTTCCGGACCGACCGGTTCTCGTCGACCTTCGTCTTCAACAACCCCAATCAGGTCTCGGCCTGCGGCTGCGGCGAATCGGTCGAGATCAAGCCGCGCGCGGAATCCGCCGCCGCTCATTGAGCGGCCGGGCCGGGTCTGCCCTCCGTCAGGCGACGCGGCTCGCGGTCTCGATCGCATCCTCCGTGACGGTGCGGTTGCGGCCGCTGCGCTTGGCCGCCATCAGCGCCTGGTCGGCCCGCTCGGTCAGGGAGGCCGCGGTGTCGCCGCGCGCATAGCTCGCCACGCCCAGCGAGATCGTGATGCGCCCGAGATTCTCGTTGGTCGAGCGCTTCACGAGTTCTCGCGTCAGCAGGGCCTGGCGCACCGTCTCGGCCCCGAACTTGCAGGCGATCAGGTCGGCATCGGGCAGGATGACGGCGAATTCCTCGCCGCCGAAGCGGGTGATGATCGCCTTGTCCTTGAATTTGTCCTTCATCGTCCGCGCCACGAGACGCAGCACCTGGTCGCCCGTGAGATGGCCATGGGCGTCGTTGAACTGCTTGAAGAAGTCGATATCGGCCATCACCAGCGCAAAGGGCTCGCGCCGCAGCGTCGCCTGATCGATCGACTTCTGCAGCATCTCCTCGAAATGGCGGCGATTGGCGAGGCCCGTCAGCGGGTCCGTCAGTGCCTCGGCCCGCGTCGACTCCAGCGCCTCGCGCAGATTGCGGATCTCGTTGGAGCTGTCGCGCAGCTGTGCCTCGAGCTTGGTCTTGCGCGTGACCTCCTCGCGGGTCGACATCACCAGAGCCTCGACCCATTCGCGCAGCTTCTGGCGGTCGGCGGGCGGAGGCACGTCCTCGGACATGGCGCAGAGGCGGCCATGATAGCGCTCGCTCGAATCGAGCGCCTTGTCGACCAGCGCCATCAGCCCGTCGATCTCGCCGAGCACCTGCAGGCTGGTCCGCTCGGCATGGCGGGCGAGCCGCTCGGTGCCGATGAAGCGGTCATAGAGCTGGTCGATGTCGGCGACGCCGACCTGGCCCTCGCTGCCCGTGATGATCGCCTGCATCGCCATGCTGATCGCCGGCATTTCACCGCTGAGATGGGCGTACCAGACCTCGAAGGCGCGCGGATAGGTGGGCGATCCGTGCTCGCGCATCGCCGCGACCACGCGTTCGGCGAGGTCGTCCGACGGGGAGGGGGGCGGCGCGTGGTCGCTCATGCCATCGACAATCCGAACGCGGAGTCCGCTCGCGGCGGAAAGCCGCGGCAGCCTCGATTGAGAATCGAAGCGGGACATCCTGTCCGTCTCAACGGCGGCATGCGCCCGTCCGTGATTGCGACATGCGTCGCCTTCACGAGCTGACCTTAGGCGAGGCGGGTTAAAATGATGTTGATCCCGGCGCGGCTCAGCCGACGCGGACGGGCCGCATCAGGAACGCCGGAACATGATCGCCCAGGCCCTTGACCTTCGGGCCGTCATCGTCGTCGCGGCGGCGCGGCTCGGGGCGAGACGACCGGGCTTCGACTGGCTTCGGCGGCTTGGCGCCGAC
>NZ_JAUXYO010000095.1 GCF_030694325.1 Allobosea sp.
CATCGTCTCGACGACGATATAGGGGGCCGCCGCGATGAAGGCGAAGAAGGCGGCCGAGCTGGTCGAGACCGCGATCACGTTGAGCACGAAGACGCGGTTGACGATCAGCGTCGGGAAGGCCCGGAAGATGCCGAGCAGCGGCGTGCGCTGTCCCAGGTTGGGCGCCGTCTCGGGCAGTTTCACCAGGGTCAGCAGGAGCACGACCGCGCCGGTCACGGTCATGAACCAGAGAATCATGCGCCAGCCGAAGGCGGTTTCGATCTGCCCGCCGAGCCAGGGCGCGATCATCGGCGCGATGACCATGACCATCGTCACGGTGGCGATCTGGCTGGCGGCCTCGTCCCGGTTGGCCGTGTCGCGGATGATCGCGCGCGACAGCGCGAAGACGGAGCCCGAGCCGGCCCCCTCCAGCACGCGGGCCAGCAGCAGCATTTCGATCGACGGCGCGAGCGCGCCCAGAGCCGAGCCGGCGATGAACAGCGCGATGCCGGCATTGACGCAGGGCCGCCGCCCGAAGCGGTCGGAGAGCGGTCCGCTGACGAGCTGGGTCAGAGCGACGGCGACCAGGAACAGCGTCAGCGCGAGCTGGATCGTGGCATAGCTCGAGCCGAAATGGCGCGACAGCGCCGGAGCGGCGGGGGCGAGCAGGTTGAGCGCGAGCGGCTGTAGCGCCGACATCGCGACCAGCACCGTCAGGGTCGGCTTCAGGGCGCTGGCGCTCATGTCGGTGGCGTGCTCGGCAGCTTGAGCTGCGACTGCGGCACCACCTGCTGGCGATGCATGGTATAGAGCCCGCTCGCCACGATCATCGCGATGCCGAGTCCGGCGATCGGGTCTGGCACCTGCCCCCAGACCAGATAGCCCATGATCACCGCGAGGATGACGACCGAATAGCGATAGCCGGAGACCACGCCGACATCCGTGTTGCGATAGGCGCTGATGATGCAGATGCTGCCCGCAGCCATCAGCGCGGCCGCCGCGGCGACATAGGACGTCTCGCGCCGCCAGACCGGTTGCCAGACCTCCAGCAGCCCGTAGCCGCAGGCCACGATCCCGACGATGGCGGTGGTCATCAGCGCGATCACGGTGGAAGGGATCTCGTTGCCGATCTTGCGGGTCAGCAGGTCGCGGGCGGCGGCGAGGCAGGCGCTCGCCAGCGCCACCAGCGCCGCGGCGTTGAAGGAATCGGTCGCCGGCCGCAGCACGACCAGAACCCCGCAGAAGCCGACGAAGACCGCGGCGGTGCGGCGCCAGCCGACGCGCTCGATCCGCAGTATCACGGCCATCACGACGATGATGATCGGCGAGGCCAGCAGGATGGCGGTGACGTCGGCCAGCGGCATTTCGGCGAGCGCCCAGATGAAGGTCAGCGTCACCCCGGCATCGATCAACCCGCGCAGCAGCACGATCGGCCGCAGCGCGAGGCGGAGTTTTGCGCCCTCCCGGAAGGCCAGGACGAGCCCGAGTGCGATGAGCAGGGCGAAGCCGGTTCGCAGCGTGATCGCCTGGCCGGCCGGATAGACCTCTCGGGCGAGCTTCATCAGCGCGTCGTTGCAGACGAAGAGCGCCATGGCGGCCAGCATGGCGATGATGCCGCGTCGATTTTGCTCGGGGCTGGCCACGCGGCGAGGTGCTTTCGTCTCAGGCCGAAAACCGCGCCAGCGAGAAGGGCGCGAGGTCGAAGCGCGACCGGCCGCTGTCGGAGAGATCGGCCAGGATCTCGCCGATCGCGCTGGCGAATTTGAAGCCGTGCCCCGAGCAGCAGGAGGCGAAGACCGCTTGCGGCACGCCCGGCACGCTGTCGATGATGAAGTCCTCGTCCGGTGTCACGCTGTAGAGGCAGCCTTTCAGCGTCAGCGGCTCGCCCGCCGCATCCGGCAGGTAGCGGGCGAGGCAGGCGCGGATCAGCTCGACCTGCCGGGAGCTGGGCGTGCGGTCGTCCTCGCGCGGATCCATCGGCTCGCGCCCGAAATGCGGCCCACCCAGCTTGAAGCCGGGATGCTCGTAGAGCGGGAAGCCGTAGAAACTGCCTTCGTCCACCGTCAGGATGAAGACCGGGAAGACGCCTTCGCGATAGAGCTCCGGCCGGCGCGTGGTGAACCAGCCGATCGCCTGGCGCACCGTCGTCACCGTCCGTGCCAGCGCCGGCACCGCGTCCGTGATCCATCCCCCCGAGGTGATGACGAGCCGGCCGGCACTGTAGGTGCCGCGCGCGGTCCTGACCGTCACCCCGCCATCGGCGGTCGGCGCCCAGTCGAGCATCGGTTCGTTGGTGCGGATCTCGGCGCCGCGCGACTGGGCGAGGCCGACATGAGCGAAGATCGCCTTCTCGGAGGCGACGAAGCCGCCGCCGGGCTGCCACAGCCCGATATGGCCCGATGGCAGCGTGAAGCCCGGAAAGCGCCGTGCGAGCTCGCCGGCATCGAGCTGTTCGTGGGTGAGGCCGTGATCGAGACAGGATTGGAGCGAGGATTCCACCGGCCCGGCCCCGGCTGGGGCGAGATCGAGCGAACCGGTGACGTGCAGCAGCTTCAGCCCGGCGGCATCGCCCGTCTCCTGCCAGAGCTCATGGGCGCGTTGCACGATCGGCACATATTGAGAGCCCTCGAAATAGGCCAGCCGGATGATCCGTGTCATCCCGTGCGAGGAGCCCATGCCGTGACCGAGATCGAAGCGCTCGAGCCCCAGCACGCGCAGGCCACGCTGTGCCAGATGCCAGCAGGCCGCCGAGCCCATGGCGCCGACACCCGCGACGATCACGTCATAGCTGTTGCTGTTCATGGCGGCGCTCGCGCGAAGGCGGGAGGGGAACGAGAGAGGATCGGCGCGATGGTGAAGCGCCGCTTCCGGAGGCTTACAGGCCCAGGGCCGAGCGGTCCATGCTCGCCGGCGCCTGCGGCCACCGCCTCGAACACATGCACAGGCTTTGTTAACGATGTTGAACCATAACAGGGCGTGGCGTGAAGGGACTGGATGGGCCGATGCAGGGCAGGGTTCGACGCTGGCTGAGCCGTCGAAGCCAGGCAAGCGCTGCCGAGCCTGCGCAGGCCGTGGACGCGTCGCCCGTGGCCACACCGGCTCCCGTCGACAACGTGACCATGGCCGATCGCGAGGCCGTCTCCGTGCTCGAGCAGGATGTGGTCGCGGCGATGCGGCGGCTGGCCGCCGATCTCGGCCGCGCCGAGCAGTTCTCGACCCAGTCCGAGACGCGCGCGGGCGCAATCCATGACAGCGTCCTCGGCATTCGCGAGGCCACCACCACGGCGAGCACGAACTCCGCCGCGCTGGTCACCGCCTCGCAGCAGGTCTCCGACTCCGCCGAGGAGATCGGCTGCTCGATGAGCCATGCGCGCGCGCGGCTCGACGCGGCTGCGATCCGTGCCGGCGAGGCGACGGAGATGATGACGGGCCTCGCCATGGCCACCACCGAGATCCGCGGCATCGTCGATTCCATCGCCGAGATTGCCCGCCAGACCAACCTGCTCGCCCTGAATGCGTCGATCGAGGCTGCCCGTGCGGGGGAGGCCGGCCGCGGCTTCGGGGTGGTCGCGCAGGAGGTCAAGGTCCTCTCCGTCGAGGTGCGCGAGGCGGTCGAGCACATTCGCAATCGGGTCGACCGGCTGACGCAGGCCGCGCATGGCTCCGCCGCAATCGTCACCGATGCGCTGCAGATGGTGCGCGAGGTCAATCCCGTCATCGCCGCGATCGGCCAGGCCTCGCAGGAGCAGGCGGCGGCGACGGCCGAATTGTCGCGCAATGCCGGCGAGACCGCCCGCTTTGTCGAGACGGTCGCCGAGCGCGTGGCGGAAATCGACCGCGTCGCCTTGTCGGCTGCGACCGAGAGCGCCAGCGCCCGCCGGGCAACGGCCCGCGGCGCCAGTCTGGCGGGCGGGATGCTGCGCCGCTTCATCCCGACCTTGCGGCACTCCTCCTTCGCCGACCGGCGCCAGCATGACCGCTTTCCCGCCGAGCATCCGGTCGACGTCCGGCTCGGTCCCCGTCAGTTCGGCACCCGGACGATCGACATCGGGCGTGGCGGAGCGTTGATCGCGCGGCCCGAGCAGGATGAACTCGCGCCCGGCATCGCCGGCAGTCTCGCCATCGCGGATCTGCCGCCGATGCCCTGCCGGCTGGCGGCGATCAGCGAGCTTGGCCTGCACATGGCGTTCGACCGTCAGGCCTTCGACCATGCCCGTCTGCTCGACGGGCTGCTCGAGCGGATCGAGAGCGGCTACAGGCCCCTCATCGAACGGACCCATGCATTTGCTGCAGCGGTCGAGGCCCTGTTTTCGGAGGCCCTGGCGCGCGCCCGCCTGACCGAGGGCGATCTGTTCGATGTCGACTATGTCGCCATCGCCGAAACCGACCCGCAGCAATACGGCAACCGGGCCCTGCCGGTGCTGGAGGAGATCCTGCCGCCTCTGCTGGCACGCTCCGTGGCGTCGGACCCGCGGCTGCTCTTCACGGTTGCGATCGACCGAAACGGCTTCATCCCGGTCCACAACGCCGCCTACGCCCTCCCGCAGCGGCCGGGCGATCCGGTCTGGAACGCGGCGCACTCCCGTAACCGGCGCATCTTCGACGACCGCGCCGGCATCGCCGCGGCACGCTCCGTCCGCCCGTTCCTCGTCCAGTCCTATCTGCGCGACATGGGCGGCGGGGTTCATGAGATGGTGCGCGAGGTCGATGCCCCCGTGCGCGTCAACGGGCGCCATTGGGGCGGCGTGCGCATGGCCTACAGGATGTAGAGCGGCCGAGCCGCCGCTGCGTCAGAGCCTCTCCCAGACGAAGGCGATGCCGGCGCCGCGCAGCGCCTGTTGCCAGAGCGAGCTCGCCTGTTCGAGCCGAGGCGGATCATAGACGCCCTGAACCTGGTGGATCTGGAGCTGCCAGTCGCGGGCCCCGGACTCCTGCCAGACCTTGCCGACGAGCCGCTTGAGGCGTTCGGGATCACGCGTCGCCGGGTTGCTGCCGAAAACCGAGAACTGCCCCGAATTCTGCATCATGTCCGAGACCAGGACGAGCGACTTGTCGCCCTCGCGCACCCGTGTCTCGGGGCGCGAGGCGACATCGCCGACCGCTTCCACGATCGGCGAGAGATTGCCCTTGGCCGGTTGCGTCAGAACCGCCAGCGCCTCGTCGAGGGGGCGGCCGAACTTCTCCACCCAGCGGATATAGTCGCGCCGCGGATTGCCGATCAGCTCGCTCGCCGTGCGTCCGGGATTGCACAACGCCAGCAGCGGCGGGAATCCGGGCTCGAAGGCGTCGTTGAAGACGTAGATCGAGAGCATCCGGTCCGCCGGCAGGCCGTCGCCGATCTGCTTCACCAGTCGCTTCAGGCGCCCGGCCTGGACCTCGCTCCACGGATCGCTCTTGTCGACCAGAACCAGCGTATGGCCGACGGCCCCGGATTTGAGGCACAGCGAGTCGGGGTCGCGCGGCGGCCCCTTCAGCAGCGAGGGCGCGGCGAAGAAGCCGACCAGCGCCACGCCCGCCAGGACCGAGGCGACGATCGCCCAGCTTTCGCTCTTCATGTGTTGCTCTTCACGGTCTGCGTCGCCATGCGGCCGCTCTAGCGCGGCATTGCGGCGAATTCCGCATTGATCTGGCGGCGCGTCGCCTCGTCCTGCTCGAAGGCGTCGCGCCCGGCCTCTGCGGCCCGCGCCTTCAGCCGCTCGATCTCTCCGGCGAGGTCGAGGCCCCGCACCAGGGCGAGCTGCTCGCGCAGTTTCGCCTCTACCAGCGCAGGCATGGTGGCCAGCTGACGCTCGAAATCATCGATCAGTCCCCGCAGGGCGGCATATTCGGCGAGCGGCGCCGGCTGGTCGATCTCGGTCACGTTGAGGGTCTGCGAGAAATAGGCGGGCGGCATGTCGGTCCGCACCCGCAGATTGGCCTCGCGATACTGCATCAGGGCCGCATCCTTGGCCGCGCGCAGCTGTCCGAGCCGCGCGGCATAGAGGTCACGGGCCTCCTCGGCCGCCGCCTTGCTGGCCTGGAGGCGGGCGCTTTCGCGGGCGCAATCCTCCTTGAAGCCGTCGATCCGCGAGCGCACGGCTTCCAGCTCGGGCAGCAACTCGACATCGAGGCGCCGCCGCTCCTCCTCGACCGCGCTCCAGCGCTCGCGCCAGCGCTTGAACGCGGCGCCATGGCCGGGATAGGTGCCGAAGGCCGAGTAACCCTTCACGGCCGCCGCGAAGGCGACGATGCAGCCGATGATGACGAGCGCCGCCGATTTCAGCTCCGCGATGGCGAAGGGGCTCTCCAGCAGCCGGGGCAGCACCTGCAGCGAACGCGCATCGGGCGCGGCGATCAGCATCTCCCGGTAATGTCCGACGGCGAGGTTGAACATCACGATCAGGATGATCAGGCCGACATAGACGGGAAGCGCCCAGAACAGGTGCGAGGCGCGCACATGCTGGCAGTAGCGTGCCGGCCACAGGCCCACCAGGAAGCCGAGTGCGATGTTGAGCGCCGAGATGATGACCGCCGTTGCCGCTCCGCCGACGAGGCCGAATTCGCTCGCTTCCGCGAAGAAATTGCCGTTGAGCAGGCTCTCCAGCGTCAGCGGAACGATCAGGAACAGCAGAATGAACTGCCATTTCTCGATCTTGGGGTCGGCCGTGCGCTTGTGGATGTAGTTGAAGTATTCGTATTCGCGCTTGGCCTTGAGCGCATCGTAGACGCGCTGCTCCAGCTCCCCGCCATGGCGGTTGAGCAAGGCACGCATCGAGGCCTCGATCGAGCGGATGCGGCCCTCGTAACGCTCCTGCGTGAAGGTTTCGCGGCGGGCTGCGATCTCCGCCTGAAGACCGTTCAGTGTCGCCGAGGCCTCCTGGCGGATGGCGGTGAACAGCTCGATCACGCGCGCCAGCAGCGTCATCTCCGTCTGCGACGGGACTGCCGAGTGAGGAGCGGGCTGATTGTCCAGTGCGTCGGCGGCGCCGTGGCGCCCGGCCTCGACCACCTCCGCCAGGTGATGGGCGGTAATCGGCGGCAGCGCCCCGCCCGGACTACGCTCAGACGCCATGGGCGTCCCGATCGATGAAGCGCCGCGCCTCGACGACGTCGACATGGAAATCGCGGAATCCTGGCCGGGCCGGATTGCGATAGCGGCGCTCGAACCAGATCGTCAGCGCCAGCAGCGGCGCCGTGACGCCGAAGACCGCCAGGCCGTCGGCCCTCAACGCGGCGTCGTCACGCAGAAGGGCGAGCGCGGTCGCCACGGCCAGGATCGTGGCGAGCGACAGCAGCACCGCGCTGCGGTGGCGGCCGACCTCGCGGGCAAACTGCAGGAGCGCCGCGAGGGCGGCCGTGACCGCGAAGGCGGCGAGTTCGAGGACGAGCACACCCGCCAGTATGGCCCCGATCGCCGCGCCGATTCCGCTGGGAGAGGCCGGCGACAGGGCGAGATACACGCTGCGGGCGCTGAGGCCCGCCAGGACGAAGCAGAGCGCGCACAGCAGGCCGACCAGGACGGCGAGCAGCGTCAGGCGCGGCCACAGGCGCAGCGCCATGATCGCCAGACGCGCGATCTGCGAGTCGAGCACGAAGTGCCCGATGGACTGTCCGATCGCCCTCAGCCGGGACAGCAGTCTCCTGATCATCGAACGCTCGCAACCTCCACGCACGCGCAACCGTCGGACCTTTGGCGAGGGGCGTCAAGGCACAGCTGCGCGCGAAATCCACGCCAAACCTGCCCTTGGGGAAGCAAAAACCGCCTGATGGCGTCAGCCGCCGGTGACGCTCATATGGCGCCCGACGGCGGGCTTCGCGCGCCTGCGGTCGATGACGAAGTCGTGGCCTTTCGGCTTGCGCGCGATCGCCTCTTCCATCGCCCTGTACAGCAGCGCGTCGTCGGCGGAGGCCCGCAGCGGCGCGCGCAGATCGGCGGCGTCCTCCTGGCCGAGGCACATATAGAGCGTGCCCGTGCAGGTCAGCCTCACGCGATTGCAGCTCTCGCAGAAGTTGTGCGTCATCGGCGTGATGAAGCCGATCAGCCCGCCGGTCTCCTGGACGCGGACATAGCGCGCCGGCCCGCCGGTGCGGTAGGGGTCCTCGACGAGGTTGTAGGTGTCCATCAGCCGGGCCCGTACCACCGAGAGCGGCAGGAACTGGTCGATGCGCCCGGGCTCGATCTCGCCCAGCGGCATCACCTCGATCAGGGTCAAATCCATGCCGAGGCCGTGAGCCCAGACCATCAGGCTCTCGATCTCGTCCTCGTTCACGCCCTTGAGCGCAACCGCGTTGATCTTGACCCGCATTCCCGCCTTGCGAGCGGCCTCGATGCCGCCGAGCACCTTGTCGAGATCGCCCCAGCGCGTGATCCGGCGGAACTTGTCGGGGTCGAGCGTGTCGAGCGAGACGTTGATCCGGCGCACGCCGTAATCGGCCATTTCCTGCGCGTAGCGGTCGAGCAGCGAGCCGTTCGTGGTCAGCGTCAGCTCCTCCAGCGCACCCGACGCGAGATGCCGCGAGAGCGAGCGGAACAGGCTCATCACGTCGCGCCGCACCAGCGGCTCGCCGCCGGTCAGGCGCAGCTTGCGCGTGCCCCGCGCAATGAAGGCCGTGGCGAGGCGGTCGATCTCCTCCAACGTCAGCAGGTCGCGCTTGGGCAGGAAGGTCATGTCCTCGGACATGCAGTAGACGCAGCGGAAATCGCAGCGATCCGTCACCGAAATCCGCAGATAGGAGATGTCGCGGCCGAACGGATCGGTCAGCACCGGCCCCGCGAGAGGCGCGATCCCGGACCTGGTGGTGTCGTCTGGCAGAAGGCTGTCGAGGAGCACGATCGGCATCTGTCCGTTCGGTGGCCGGGTTTGCGGCGGGCTGAAGCCCATCCCGGCATTGCGTTGAGCCGGAGACATTGGCATTGCAGCCGCCGAGGTCAAGCGGAGCGAACGTCGCGGACCGCCAGCGGAGTGCCCATCATGTCGTCCTGGCCGACCGAGATCCGTCTCTCGAAGGACCGCCGCACCCTGCACGTCAGCTTCGACGACGGGACGAGCCACGCGCTCGCCGCGGAACTCTTGCGGGTCGAGAGCCCCTCGGCCGAGGTTCAGGGCCACGGCCCGACCCAGAAGAAGACCATCCCCGGCAAGCGCGAGGTCGAGATCCTCAAGGTCGAGCCGGTCGGTCACTATGCCGTGAAGCTGACCTTCGACGACATGCACGACACCGGCATCTTCGGCTGGGACTATCTGCGCGAACTCGGCGAGACGGCCGAGGTGAAGATGCAGGCCTATCGCGACGCGCTGGAGGCGCAGGGCCTGTCGCGCGAGCCGCTGCGCCGCCGCTGAGGCGGCGCGCCCCGCTTGCTGACGCTCAGTAGAGCTTCAGCCCGTCCATGGTCGAGACATGGGCGGAGATCACCTTCCAGCCCAGCTCCGGAAAACGCACCCAGCTCTGGCTCTGCCGGCCGATCAGGTCGCGCCCGCGCACCTTGAACTCGAGGTTCACCGTGGCGATGTCGCGGCCGAGCGTCAGGATCTCCAGCCGGATGCGCTTTTCCTTGATGCCAGGACCGGGCGGCCGCGCGACGCGGTGGGCGTGGATTGCGTCGAAGCCGTAGCCGTTCTCGTGCAGCGCGTAGCGGATCGTGTGCGGGCTGTTCCAGAAGGTCGCGTCGAGGACATCGACGTTCTTGTCGATCAGCGCCTGCTCATAGGCCTCGAACAGCGCCGAGACCTCGGCGACGACGTCCGGCAGGTTGGGGGTGAGATCGGTCATGCGGCGGCTCCCATGGCCTGAGCGACGGCAATCAGCGCGGCGTCCGTGCCGCGCCCGCCGATGATGGAAAGGCCGACAGGGGCCCCGTTGACGGTCGCGCCGGGCAGGCTGACCTGCGGCGAGCCCGTGAGTCCGCCCTGCGAGCACAGGCAGCTGATCCGGTCCTTCAGCGGCTGCAGCGCCGGCTGAGAGAGCCCGCGCAGCGGCGCCGGGAAGGCGGTCGTCGGCAGGCACAGGATCGTGCCGGGCGGCAGCAGCTGGCGCAGCCGCGCGCGCGCCTCGATTCGCATCATCTCGGCCCATTGCTGCTCGCCCGCCGGCATCCGCGCGCCGTTGAGCAGGCCGGCTGCGACGCTGAAGGCCATGCGCGGATTGGCGGTCTCGACCCAGTGGCGGAAGGTGTTCCAGGCCTCGACCGGCTGCAGCGTGCGCTGCGCCCGTGCCCAGACCGACAGCCCCTGCGGAGCCATGATCTCCTCGCGAACTTCGCCGACGATCCGCCCGAGCTTCGCGACCATCGGCTGCAGCGCCTCCGCCACCTCCGGATCCGCGAAGGCGAAGGCATCCGTCGCGATCAGCAGCCGCGTCGGCAGCGCTCCCGGCGCCTCGCCCAGCAGTACGGTGGAGACGCGGGCGAAGGTCTCGGCATCGCGCGCGAACCAGCCGGTGGTGTCGGAGCTCGGCGCCTGCGGCAGCATGCCGGTGAGATCGAGTCGGCCATGGGTCGGGCGGATTCCATAGAGCCCGCAGAAGCTTGCCGGCACGCGCACGGAGCCGCCGGTGTCGGTGCCCAGCGCGGTGTTGCAAAGCCCCGCGGCGACGGCCGCCGCCGAGCCCGAGGACGAGCCGCCCGGCACGCGCTCGGGCGCCGCGGTGTTGATCGGCGTACCGTCGAAGGCGTTTTCGCCGAGGATGCCGAGCGAGACCTCGTCGGTGATCGTCTTGCCGACGAAGCTGGCGCCGGCATCGAGCAGGGTCTGGACCGCCCAGGCATGGCGCTGGGGGGCGGGATTGGACAGCGCCCAGTCGTGATTGCCGCCGCCCGTCGGCAGGCCCGCCACGTCGAACAGGTCCTTGACCGCGAAGCTCAGGCCATCGAGCGGCCCTCCGGCCTTCCCCGCGAGCGGCACCATCGTGCCGGGTACGAAGGCGTTGACGACATCATCCATGATCGATCCTGCAAAAAACCCGGCTCGCCCGTTCGCAAGCAGGATGCCAGCCGAGGGTGCCAAAACAAAAGGGCCGCCCCGGAGGACGGCCCTTGCAGAGGACGCAGAGGTTCGGCTCAGCGCGCGACGACGACGCGGGTGCCGACCTTCACGCGCTCGTAGAGGTCGATCACGTCCTCGTTGAGCATGCGGATGCAGCCGGAGGAGACCGCCTGGCCGATCGTCTCCGGCTCGTTCGAGCCGTGGATGCGGTAGAGCGTCGAGCCGAGATAGAGCGCGCGGGCGCCCATCGGGTTCTCCGGGCCGCCCGGCATGAAGCGCGGCAGGTCGGGGCGGCGCTTCAGCATCTGGGCCGGGGGCGTCCAGGTCGGCCATTCCTGCTTGCGGGTGATGGTCTGCGATCCGGCCCAGTCGAAGCCGGGGCGGCCGACGCCGACGCCGTAGCGCATCGCCTTGCCGTCGGGCATGACCAGATAGAGGCGCCGCTCGCTGGTGTTGATCACGATGGTGCCGGGGCGCTGCTTGCCGTCATAGGAGACGATCTCGCGCGGGATCGCCGTGGCCTGGGCCTTGGCCGGGTCCTCGAAGACGAACAGCGGCTGGCGCGTCAGCGGGTCGATCTCGGCGCGGGCGGTGGTCGCCAGCGCGAGCAGGCCAAGACCACTCAGCGTGGCCATACGGAAGAAGCGGTTCATCGGGACCTCGGGCGGCGGCAGGAAGGGGGGCGGCAAGAAGGGGGCGGACGGCAAAAAGCTGACGCGAAAACGTCAACATCTCCTCAATTTTCTGTCAGAGTCCGGCCACAGGTGCAATCCGGCCGGCATCACATCGGTGCGATCCCGAAGGCCTTTGCGGGGCCTCGTTGCGCGTCTGCAACATGGCGCCGCGAGCGCGCCCTCAGGTATCGAGATCGGCGATCCCGAAGGTCTGCAGCAGCTGCTTCCGGTCCATGCAGCTGACGTCGTAGGTGACCTCGCGCCCCTTGAGTTCCGGCCGCTGGCCGAGCTTGCGCGTCATCTCCGTGGCGATCGCGTCGATCCGCGCCTCGCAGGCCTCGATGCTGGTGAACTGCGTCTCCGCGACGCGGGCGGAGGTGCATTTCGGCTCGCCGGCGACGCAGGCGAGGATGATCATGGTGAAGGCGTCCACGCGATGTCCTCTCGGATCGTGATGTTCCCCCGCACACCCCGGCAGCAAGTTCCTTGCCACCGCGGCCGGCCCGGAGACCGCGATGCGCCGGCAGCGCATGCGCAGCCCTCGCGAAAGGCCGGGGCCGGCGCGCCAAGCCGTGTATTGTCTGGCCTCGTCCGCCCCCGAACCCCGTGCCGAGGTTGCCGCGTGTCCCACCCGCCGCTCTATATCGACTTCCTCAACGCGCTCGACGTCGAGGCGCTGAAGCTCACCGATGCGGAAATCATTGCCGCGGTCGAGGCAGGTCTTGCCGCCCAGGGCCGCGGCGAGACCGAGATCGAGCCCCGGGTCCATCTCATGCCGAAGGCGGGCGCGAACGGGCATTTCAACGTGCTGCGTGGCGCCTTCCGCGCCCCGATCGCCCGGGCCGGCGTCAAGGTGATCGGCGACTATGTCGACAACTACAAGCAGGGCCTGCCCTCCGAGATGGGGCTGTTGCTGCTGATGGACCCGCTGACCGGGGTGCCCACCGCGATCGTCGACGGCAGCCATCTCACCGACATGCGCACCGGCGCGATCACCGCCATCGGCGCCAAGCACCTCGCCCGCAAGGGCTCCAAGGTGCTCGGTCATATTGGCGCCCGCGGCACGGCCTACTGGAACGTCCGCCTGCTCGATTCGCTGTTCGACTTCGACGAGATCCGGGTCCATTCCCGCCGCCCTGAAAGCCGCGAGGCCTTCGGGGCCCGCCTCTCGGCCGATCTCGGCAAGCGCGTGGTCGTGACGGAGGATTGGCAGAGCTGCGTCGAGGGCGCCGACATCGTCGTCGAGGCCTCCCGACTGAATGCGCCCGAGCCGATGCTCAAGACCGCCTGGATCAAGCCCGGCGCCTTCGTCGTGCCCTATGGCACGATGAGCGCGGTCGAGTTGTCGCTCACAGACATCATGGACAAGCTCGTCGTCGACGATTGGGGCCAGTGCAAGGGCGGTCCCTTCGGCAGCCTGCGCGCCCATGTCGAGGCCGGCAAGCTCTCGGAAGCCACGCTCCATGCCGAGATGGGCCAGATCGTCGCCGGGCTCAAACCCGGCCGCGAGCGTGAGGACGAGACCATCCTGTTCTGGCATCGCGGCCTCTCGCTCTCGGACATCGCGCTCGGCCATTTCATGCTGGAGAAGGCCAAGACGATGGGCCTCGGCCAGAGGCTGCGCTACGCGTGAACCTCGTTGCCAACGCCCGCATGTATGCCGTCGATGCCGCGACGGCGGCGAACTGGAGCGCGTTCTTCACCCGGATCGCGGCGATGTCCGGCGTGGCGCTCACGGTCATCCCCCACGCCGCGCCGGCACCGCTGGAGGATCTCTGGCGACGCGACGATCTCGGCCTCGCCTTCATCTGCGGCTACCCGGTCGCGCGGGGCGGCTTCCCCGTGCGGCCGGTGGCGGCACCGGTTCCGGCCTCGGGCGATGGCCGCCCGTTCTATGCGACGCATCTCGTCGTGCAGGCCGACAGCGACATCGGCACACTGGAAGAGAGCTTCGGCCGCCGCCTCGGCTGGACGGTCGCGCATTCGCAATCCGGCTTCAACGCGCTGCGCACGCATTTGCTGCCGCATTGGCAGGCGAGGGGGGCGCGCTATGTGCAGACCCTCGGCCCGCTGCTGACGCCGCGCCGGGTGATCGAGGCGCTACTCGCGGACGAGATCGACATCGGCCCGCTCGATTCCTATTTCCTCGATCTGCTGCTGGCGGCCGAGCCGCACACCGCCGCGCGGCTGCGCATCGTCGAATCGACGGCACCCCGGCCGATGCCGCTGCTGGTGGCCTCGGACGGGGTTGGCGAAGAGGTCGTCGCGCGGTTGCGGGCGGCGCTCTTGGGCGCGCACGGGGACGCGGAGGGCCGCGCGATCCTCGCTCGGCTGCGGCTGTCGGGCTTCGCCGCCGTCGAGCCGGAGGACTATCGCGTGCTGGTCGAAGAGGTGGATGCGGCCGATAGCGCGGGATACCTCCAGCCGGGTTGAGGCGAAAACGATGGCTGCGGAACCTCTCCGTCATCCCGGATCTGCGCCGCTTCGCTTCGGCCGGGATGACGGCGAGGGGGAATTCAGGGCAGTGCCGTCCCCGCACTCCGCGCCCTTATGCCCGTGAGCGTGATCTGCCCCAGCGCCGCGCCGTTCTCAGCCCTGATCGTCGCCGCCTCGCGCCCTTCGGCCAGCAGCGCCGACAGCACCTCCCGGACCGAGAGCGAGCCCGGCAGCGCAAACCCGTCCGCGGCCTCGCCGGGCTCGACGGCTTCGGTCGCCCGCACCAGCGAGAGCCGGCGCAGCGCCCGGTCGGCGCCGACGAAATCGGCGACGAAGTCGTTCACTGGCGCGGCCAGCAGCCGGTCGGGCGTATCGTACTGCACCAGCCGCCCGTCCTTCAGGATCGCGACGACATCGCCCATGCGGATCGCCTCGTCGATGTCGTGGGTGACGAGGATCACCGTCTTCTTCAGCCGCTTGAGGATGGCAAGGAACTCCTCCTGCAGCCGCCCGCGCACGATCGGGTCGACCGCGCCGAAGGGCTCGTCCATCAGCATCACCGGCGGATCGGCGGCGAGCGCCCGCGCCACGCCGACGCGCTGGCGCTGCCCGCCCGAGAGATGGCGCGGATAGCGCGCGAGGAACTGGCCCGGATCGAGCCCGACGAGCTCCAGCATCTCCGCGACGCGCGCCTTGATGCGCGCCGGATCCCAGCCGAGGAGCTTGGGCACGGTCGCCACGTTCTGCGCGATCGTCATATGCGGGAACAGGCCGATCTGCTGGATGACATAGCCGATATGGCGGCGCAGCTCGACCGGGTCGGCCTGGGTGACGTCCCGGCCGCCGACGAAGATGCGGCCCGATGTCGGCTCGATCAGCCGGTTGACCATCCGCATCGTCGTGGTCTTGCCGCAGCCCGAGGGGCCGATCAGGACGCAGACCTGTCCAGTCTCGATCGTCAGGTCGAGCGCGTCCACGGCGGGCCGCGCGACGCCGGGAAACAGCTTGGTGACCTTCTCCAGCCGGATCGTCATGAGGCTCCCATCCGCAACTGGCGTGTCATCAGCCGCTCGATCCCCGCAAATCCGATCTCGACCGCGAGCGCGAGCAGGGCGACCGCGACGGCGCCCGCGATCAGCTGCGGGAAGTTGAAATTCGCCATGCCCGCCGTGATCAACTCGCCCAGCCCCCCGCCGCCGATGAAGGCGGCCAGCGTCGCCGCCGAGACGATCTGCACCGCGGCCGTGCGGATGCCGGCGAAGATCACCGGCAGCGCCAGCGGGATCTCGATCCGCGTCATCACCTGGCGGTCCGAGAAGCCCTGGCCGCGTGCGGCGTCGACGATGTCGGCATCGACCTCGGTCAGGCCAGTATAGGTGTTCAGCAGCAACGCCGGCAGCCCGTAGAGCGTCAGCGCCACCACGGATGGCAGGAAGCCGGTGCCCAGCAGTGGCAGCATGATCACCAGCAGCGCCAGCGAGGGCACCGTCCGCAGGATGTTGACGATGGCGATGGCGGCGTTCGCGAAACCCCGATGGCGGGTCAGCAGCAGGCCGAGCGGCAGCGCGATCAGCAGCACCGCGGCGAGCGCCACGCCCGTGAGCCAGAGATGGTTCTGCAGGGCGACGACGAAGATCTGCGGATTGGCGGTGATCCACTGCAACATCAGGCGCTCTCCGCCTGGTTGGCGCGGAGCTGCAGCTCGACCCGGCGCAGGCTCTCGTCGCAGAGGATCGCCAGCGCCGAGGTCGCGAGCGCACCGACCACGACCTTCTCGCCGAAATCCTGGGTGATACCCTGGAAGATGATGTCGCCGAGCCCGCCGGCATTGATGAAGGCGGCCACCGTCGCGACCGAGACCTGGGTGACGACGGTGATGCGGATGCCGGCGATGATGACGGGCAGGGCCAGCGGCAGCTCGATCGCGAAGAGCCGGCGCCAGCGCCCATAGCCCATGCCGTCGGCGGCATCGAGGATATCCGGCGAAATCTCCTGCAGGCCGGTCGCGACGTTGCGGATGATGATCAGCAGCGCATAGGCCACCAGCGCGACGATCGCCGGCCAAAACCCCAAGCCCAGATAGGGGATCAGCAGCGCGAAGATCGCCAGCGCCGGCACCGTATAAAGCGCGCCCGAAACCAGCAGCACGACGAGCGCGAAGCCCGGCCTGCGCGCCGAGAGCACGCCGAGCGGCAGGCCGATGGCAAGTGCGATGGCGAGTCCAACGCCGACGAGCTGGATGTGCTCCCACAGCGCGGTCAGCAGCCGGTCCCAGTTCTCGATCGTCCAGTTCATGGGCCGATCCCGGTCGGCGCGGCGCTGTCGGCCAGCATCAGTCCGCCGGCCTCGATCGCGACTGCCAGCGCCTCGTACTCCCGCCCCATCGGC
Organism: Allobosea sp.; assembly: GCF_030694325.1. Lineage (GTDB taxonomy): Bacteria > Pseudomonadota > Alphaproteobacteria > Rhizobiales > Beijerinckiaceae > Allobosea. The sequence continues at coordinate 16,439 of NZ_JAUXYO010000095.1, forward strand.
CGGTCATCGTCGAGGCGGGCGACATGGCCGCGCACGAAAGCATGCGCAACGGCCGTGCCGCGTCCGAGCGTGATTGCTCCGCGCAGATCGACGGCTTCCGCCGCGACCACGAGTTCAATCGCTGCCAGACGAGTCAGGCGCCGCGCAATGGCATGCGTCTTCTCGACGATGGCCGGCGTCATCGGCGCATAATCCTCGACGCCGTCGGCGACGGGCAGCGTCATGGCGCCGAGCGGCAAGGCGAGATGGCGAATCTCGGCCTCCAGCGCCGCGGCGGTCTTCTGCGTCGTCGCGAAGCCGGAATGCGAGCCGCCATGCCGCGTCAGGAAGCGCGGCAGATCGCTCATGCCGGCGTTCATCAGCTTGACGATCCGCGCGGCCGAGGTCGCGGCCAGATGCGAGAGCGCCAGGCCGGCGGCCTCGAAGGTCAAGGCGAGTTCGGTCGTGTCGAAGTTGACGCTGGAGAGCAGGAGATCGCGCTCGACCAGCACGGCCGGGCTGTCGGGCGCGCTGGCGAGTTCGGCGTCCACTGTCTGCCGGGCGGCGGCGACGGCCCGCAGGGCACAGCCCGCGACCGGAGCGAGACAGCGGAACGAGATCGGGTCCTGCAGCCGCCGCGCCGCGCCGGGCGCCCAGAGATCGCTCCCGGCGAGCAACCGGCGCAGCCGATCGACCCCGGCGGCGTGGCCCGCCATGCCGCGCATCGCCGCGAGATCGGGGTCGAGCGGCGAGAGATTGGCGCGGAAGGCTTCGAGCGATAGCGCACCCGCTTGGAGTGCGGCTTCCAGCGCCGTGCTCATCGCCTCGACGGCCAGGGCGGCGAGGCCCACGCTCTGGGCATTGGCGTTGAGCAGCGCGAGCCCATCCTTGGGGCCGAGTGCGGGCAGGGCGATCCCGGCCGCCGCCATCGCTTCGCCTCCAGGCAGGACGGTGCCGCGTAATTCGGCCTCGCCTTCGCCGATCAGCGGTAGGAAGGCCTGGGCGAGGGGGCTGAGATCGGCCTCGCCCAGCGAGCCGATGCGCCGCACGACCGGGTGAACGCCCGCGTTCAGCATCGCAGCGATCGTCTCCGCCAGCACGGGCGAAAGCCCTGAGGCACCGTGGCATATGGCGACGAGCCGGGCCGCCAGCATGGCGCGGACTTCGATGGTCGAGAGCGGTTCGCCGACGCCGACGGCCCGCGCGCGGATGGCACGGGCCTGAAAGGCGGGGATGGCCTCGGCGTCGAGACGGGTATCGACCGCCGCGCCCAGCCCGGTCGTCAGCCCGTAGACGCTGTCGCCCCGGTCGAGCGCCCGCAGCACCACGGCACGCGCCGCCTCCAGCCGCGGAAGCAGGCCCGGATGCAGCCGCACCGCAACTCGGTCCCGCGCGATGGCGAGGATCGCGTCGGACCCGACCGGTTCGCCGCCGAGGATGATGGCGGCGGGCGACTCGTCGGCGCCGGCCGCAGGAACAGCGCTCAGTTCACCAGCCCCTTGGCCTTGAGGAAGGCGGCCGCGACGGTACGCGGCTCCTTCTTGTCGACCTCGACCTGACGGTTCAGCTCCTGCATCGTCGGGTTGTCGAGAGCGGCGCCGACCTTTTCGAGAATGGCGACGATCTTTTCGTTGGCGGCGATCTCGGGGCGCACGACGGGCGCGAGGAAATAGGGCGGGAACAGCGCCTTGTCGTCCTCGAGCGCGACGAATTTGTCGGCCGCGATCTGCCAGTCGGTCGAGAAGCCGTTGGCGACCTCGATCTGCTTCTGGTTCAGCGCCTCGTAACGCAGCCGCAGCGCCGCGAACTGCTTGAACTCGGCGAATTCGGCGCCATAGACCTCCTTCAGCCCCTTGATGCCGTCGCGCCGGTCGACGAATTCCGTGCCCGCGCCGAGCCGCAGCTTCGACGAGGCCTTGCCGAGGTCGCTCAGCGTCTTCAGGTTGAATTCCTTGGCCGTCTCGGGCCGGACCACGATCGCATAGCCGTTGTTGATGCCCGACGGCTTCAGCCAGGTCAGGTTGAACTCCTTCTCGTAGAAGGCCTTGACCATGCCGCGCACCTTCTCAGGGTCGGTCTCGGTCACCCCTTGCGCCTTCATCACGGCGTTCAGCCCGGTGCCGGTATATTCGGGATAGAGGTCGATCGCGCCGCTCTTCAGCGCCTCATGCGCCACCAGCGTGCCGCCGAGATTGATCTTGCGCTCGACCTTGAAGCCGGCGGCTTCCAGCGCGGCTCCATAGAGTTCGGCGACGACGAACTGCTCGGTGAAGTTCTTCGAGCCGATCTTGACGGTCTGGGCCGAAGCGGCGGAGAGGCCGGTCGCAAGCAGGGCCGCGGCCCCGAGAAGGGTTCTGAAAAAGCGCATGGCTGGATCCTTCGAAGGGCTCTTGAGGTCAGGCTAGCAAGCGGCGAGAGCGATGCAAGAAGCAGGCGAGACAAAGACGCGTGATGCTGTCGAAGGCCGCGCGACGAAAAAGATCTTCCCCGCCCCGGCTCAGTCGGCGGCGTTTCGTTCCCCGCCGCGGATCGCGACCGGCAGCCGGTTCTCAGGCGGCGAGAGCGGGCAGACCCAGGCTTCCGAATAGGCGCATGAGGGATAGTAGGCGAAGTTGAAATCGAGGATGAGCCGGCTCTTACCATCGCGGCCGAGATCGGCGCTCTTGATCGTGTCGAGCAGATAGCGACCGCCGGCAAAGCTCTCCCGGCCATTGCTGGCATCGCCGAAGGGCAGGAAGACACCGCCGCCATAGCTTTCGATCCAGTACAGCGTGAGTTCCCGGCCCAACGCTTGCGCGAGCCCGTCCGTCAGGGCGAAGGGCAGCAGCGTCATCGTGCCGTCCTTGCCGGCCTCGACGCGGATCACCTCGCGTTCGCGGGCCGGCACGGTCGCGACGGTGAACCGCAGCGCAGGATCGTAGGCGAAGCAATCGATACCGCGGAACTGGGCCCGGCGGGCGGCGGAGAGCGGCGATTGCGGATGCTCGCGGAAAAGCCGGTCGCGCACGCTGCGCCAGTGCCGCCAGCCCTCCTCGCCGGGCATGGCCCGCACGGCCGCGTAGAGATCGGCAACCTGCCGCCGCCAGTCGTGCAGCGTCTCGTAGCGCTCGTGCAGCGCCTCGGATGCGTCTCTCTCCCGTGTCCCTGCAAGGCCCCCCATGCTGCTCTCCCCCGTCATGCCCGGTCGTGCCGCGTCCGCTGGCCCAGCAACGCGCGAGATCGCGTCTGGTTGCGAGCAGGATGGGAGGGCGGCGCGTCAGCTCCTGTCAGGGGCGGGCAGGAAGGCAGCCCCCGCCGGCGGCGGCCTCACAGGGCGATGTCGACCCACAAGGCCGCATGGTCCGAAGCCGCGTCTTCGGGGCGCTTCAGCTCGTCATAGGCCGCCCATTTCCTTGGCCGTACGCCCGGCCACATCCCCTTGCGGAAGACGCCGCCGCCGGTCACTCGCGAAAACAGCGCCGGCGACAGGAGAATGTAGTCGATCTTGTTGCCGGCGGAGCTGGCGCCATAGGTTCCGGGAAAGCCGCCATCGTCGAAGCCGGGGTGGGCGGAGACATCCTTGAGGGAGGTGCCTTCGACCAGCGGCTGCAGCGGCGCGCTGCCGGGCGTGTCGTTGAGATCGCCCATCACCGCGACATGCTCCACCCCGCTCGCGACCAGCCCCTCATAGATCGCGGCGACGCGCTCGGCCTGGGCCCGGCGCCGCGCATTGGAACTGGCCTGGCTGCCGAAGCCCTTGCTCTTGAAGTGGTTGACCATCACCACGAGGCGCGCCCCACCGGGTGTCGTCACCTCGAACTCCGGGCAGTCGCGCGAGAACACTGGTACGCCCGCGGGCGTCAGGTCGTCGACATGGCTGCGCATCGGGCCGATCGGATAACCGTCCGTCGTCATCAGCCCGACATCGATGCCGCGCTCGTCATTTCCGTCGATCAGCATGACATGCCGGAAGGGCCGGCCGCCGACCGCCGGAAGGATATCGCGGTTGAAGGCGAAGAGCACGGGCCGGCTCTCGGCCTCGACCACGCCGAGCACGTCGGCCTCGAGGTCGGAAATCACGCGGGCCGTGTTGCGCATGGCATGTTCGTTGATCGGCTCGTCACGCAGTTCGAGCGAGCCGACCCAGTCGGCGCGGCCATCGGCGACGATCTCGACGCCGCCCGCCTGCGGGCGCTTCAGCAGCCCGCCACGGTTCCGGCGCAACAGCACGAAGGGGCCGGTGTCGGACTTCTCCATGCCGAGCTCGACGATCAGCGCCGCCATGCGCGCCTTGTCGGCCGCGCTGTAGGAAACCTGGCCGAGCAGCGCGTTCAGCGCCGCGAAGCGTTCCAGCACCGGGCGGCCTTCCTCCCAGCTTTCGAGGTTCATCGCCTTGGCGCGGTCGAACAGGTTTTCGACATTGTAGACGGCCAGCCGCATCGCATCCTCCCCCGGGGTCGAGACGTCGTCTTGGGCAGTGTCCGTGAGCGACGTGACAATCGAGGGAAGGCAAGAGCCGGACAAGGCCGGAAGCGGCCGATATCGCCGCTCCGCCGTCATATATTTGCGGATTGAGGCCTCAGGTCAGGCGGCGCTTCTCCAGCTTCCGCGCCAGCGTGCGGCGATGCATGCCCAGCCGCCGCGCCGTCTCGGAGATGTTGAAATCGCTGTCCACCAGCGTCTCGTGGATGCGCTCCCATTCGAGGTTCTTCAGCGAGGTCTGGCGCTGGGTCAGCGGCACCTCGGCATCGCCCTCGACGCGTTCGAACGCGGCCTCGATATCATCCGTATTGGCCGGCTTGGCGAGGTAGTGGCAGGCGCCGAGCTTAATCGCCTCCACCGCCGTGGCGATGCTGGCGAAACCGGTCAGCACGACGATCTTCGTGTCGGGGTCGCGCTGGTGCAGCAGCCGCACGCATTCCAGCCCCGAGCCGCCGACGACCTTGAGATCGACCACCGCATAGACAGGCGTCACTGTCTCCAGCAGCGCCCGCAGGCTCTCGATGCCGTCGCAATGCTCCACCACATAGCCCCGGCGCTCGAAGGAGCGGCGCAGCACCGGCGCGAAGGCCGGATCGTCCTCTACGATCAGGAGCGTCTTCTCCTCGCTCATCCTGCGTCCTCCCCTGCCATCAGTACGGGCGAGAGCGCGGCGAGGGGCAAGGTCACGGTGACGCAGGCGCCGCCCTGGTCTCGGTTGCGGGCGTTCAGCGTGCCGCCGAACTTGCGCATCACATTGCTGACCAGGAACAGGCCGAGCCCGCCGCCGGGCCGCCCTTTCGTCGAGCGATAGGGCTTGCCGATCCCGGCCAGAATGTCGGGCGGGAAGCCGGGCCCCTCGTCGGCGACGATGATGACGAGGTCCTCGCCGCGCCGCTCGACCCGCACCGCCATCACATGGGGGGAGGCCTCCTGCGCGTTGTCGAGCAGATTGCCCAGCACCTGCCGAAGCGCCGGATCGGACACGATCTCGGCATCGGGCGCGAAGGCGTTCTCGTAGTCGAGCCGCATCGGCGCCCGGTGCGAGCGCCATTGCTCGATCAATTCGTCGACGAAGCCGCGCACGGTGGTCCAGCCCGGATTCTCCGCTCGGGCTTCGCCCGATGACATCAGGATGCCGGAGACGATCGTCTTGCAGCGGTCGAGCTGCGCCTGCATCTCGCCGATCTCGGCGATCAGCTCCGGCTCGGCCCTGAACACCGGCATCCGCCGCCAGTCGTTGAGAATGACGGAGAGCGTCGAGAGCGGCGTGCCGAGTTCATGGGCCGCGCCCGAGGCGAGCAGGCCCATCCGGACGATATGGTCCTCCTCGACCGCACGCTGGCGCAGATCGGCGAGCTTTTCGTCCCGGATGCGCAGATTCCGGCTGATCCGCTGCAGGAACAGCACGAGGAGCCCGGCCGCGATCAGAAAGCAGACGAAGACGCCCTGCAGATAGAGCCGCGGCACGCCGTCATCGAGCGCCACCGGCAGCGCCAGCGGCCGATGCACGCCCATCAGGAAGACGAAGCCGAGACTCGCCAGTCCGACCAGAACCCAGGTCGACCAGCGCTCGAGCAGCACCGCCGCCAGCCCGATCTGGAGCAGATACAGCGAAATGAACGGGTTGCTGGCGCCGCCGCTGAGATAAAGCTGCGTCGTCAGGGCGCCGAGATCGAACAGCAGCGCGCCGAACAATTCGCCATTGCGGACGTCGGCCGCGACGCGGCGATGGCGCAGGAGGCTCGCCAGATTGAGCAGGATCAGCAGCAGGAGAACGAGCATCATCTCGCCCAGCGGCAGGGCGATCCCGAGCAGCCGGTCGACGAAGAGGATGGTGACGACCTGTCCGCCGACGGCGAGCCAGCGCAGTTGCACCAGAAGCAGCAGGTTCTTCTGGTTGGTGGTGTCCTGGAACCTAATCGGCCTGCTCCCGCGCGCGCCTCAGCCTCGCCTCGTGGCGTAGCACGAAGGCGAGAGCGGCCGCGAGCATGGCCGCGAGGGCGAACCAGGTCGCGGCGTAAACGAGATGGTTGTCCGAAAACCGCACCACGGTGAGCCCGCCGACGGGAAAGCCGCCGGGATTGGGCGTGGCGTCGGCATCGACGAAATAGGGTGCGACCGGCGACAGCCCGCGCGCGGCGCCGATCGCCGCGACATCGCGGGAATGCCAGCGGTCCTCGGCGGATGCGTTCGCCCGCAGGAAACCACCGCCCGGCTCTGTGAGCCGCAGCAGGCCGGTGACGGTGACAGTGCCTTCCGGCAGCGCCTGCGCGCGGCTGGCGCGATCGCGCCGCTCCGGCGGCACGAAGCCGCGATTGATCAGGACCGTGAATCCCGCTTGGGTGACAAGCGGCGTCAGCACCCAGGACCCCGCGCCGCGCTCTGTCACGGCCTGGACCAGCGCCTCGCCCTCATGCAGGAAGCGCCCCGTCAGCGCGACGCGGACGTATTCGGCCTCCTTGATGTCGGGCCAGGCCGCCGGACCCGGTGCGGCGACGGGGGCGGCATGGATGCGGGCCTCGACCCGCTCGATCAGCGCTCGCTTCCAGAACAGCCGCTCGACCTGCCAGACGCCGAGTCGCGCGAAGCCGACGATCCCCGCGAGCGCCAGCAGCGCGACGAGGACGAGCGTCGCGCGAGACCGCGGCGCGCGGGCCGCGGCGGCGGAGGTCACGGCATCTGCCTCATGTCGTGCACCGGCATCATGTTGGTGTTGAGGTGGTACATCACCCACAGCGACCCGGCGAGCGTGATCACCACGACGATCACGGTGAAGACCAGCGCCAGCAGCGTCCAGCCGCCTTCGACGCGGCCGTTCATGTGCAGGAAGTAGATCATGTGCACGACGATCTGGACGACGGCGAAGCCCATCACCACGAAGCCGGTGAGCTGGTTGTTGCCGAGCGCACCAGACATCACCAGCCAGAATGGGATGGCGGTGAGGACGACCGAGAGACCGAAGCCGGTCATGTAGCCGCGGAAGGAACCGTGGGCCTCGTCCTCGGGATGGGGCTCGTAGCCCGGCTGATGCTGGGCGTTCGTCTCGGAGCTCATCGCAGCATCCCCATGAGGTAGACGAAGGTGAAGACGCCGATCCAGATGACGTCGAGGAAGTGCCAGAACATGCTCAGGCACAACAGACGCCGGCGGTTGGCGGCGATCAGCCCGTGCCGCGCGACCTGCACCATCAGCACCGTCAGCCAGACCAGGCCGAAGGCGACGTGCAGCCCATGCGTGCCCACCAGCACGAAGAAGGAGGAGAGGAAGGCGCTGCGCTGCGGCGTCGCGCCGAGCGAGATCAGGTGGTGGAACTCGTAGAGCTCGATGGCGAGGAAGGCGAGGCCGAACAGCCCCGTCACCGCCAGCCAGCCTTGTGTCGCCGCGACCTTGCCCTTCGCCATCTCCAGCATCGCGAAGCCGAAGGTGATCGAGGAGAAGAGCAGCATCGCGGTGTTGATCGCGACGAGGTTGAGGTCGAACAGATCCTTCGGCGCAGGACCCGCCGCATAGTTCGCCCCGAGCACGCCGTAGATCGCGAACAGGATCGCGAAGATCAGGCAGTCGCTCATCAGATAGAGCCAGAAGCCCAGCGGCGTGCTGTGGCCCTCCGGATGCGGGTGCTCGTCCTTGAGGTAGAAGACGGGCGCCTCGCCGCCCTGCGGAACGGTCATCGTCGATGCCATGATGTCAGGCCCCCGATCCCGCGAGCAGGCGGGTGCGCGCATTCTCCGCGGCGACGACCTCCTCTACGGGAATGTGGAAATCGCGGTGATAGTTGAAGCTGTGAGCGATCGCGGCCACCAGGATCGCCGCGAAGGACACCGCCGCCAGCCACCAGATGTGCCAGATCAGCGCAAAGCCGAGCGCCACCGAAATGCCCGCCAGCACCAGGCCGGTCGGCGTGTTCTTCGGCATGTGGATCGGCTTGAAGCCCTCGACCGGGCGGACATAGCCGCGGCGCTTCATGTCGGTCCAGGCGTCGTTGTCGTGCACCACGGGGGTGAAGGCGAAGTTGTAGGCCGGCGGCGGCGAGGAGGTCGCCCATTCTAGCGTGCGCCCGTCCCAGGGGTCGCCGGTCAGGTCGCGCAGCTCGTCGCGCTTCCAGATGCTGTAGGCGATCTGGGCGATGAAGCTGACGATGCCGAGCAGGATCAGGAAGGCGCCGAAGCCGGCGATGACGAACCAGATCTGCAGCGAGGGATCGTCGAAGACGCGCATCCGCCGCGTCACCCCCATCAGCCCGAGCACATAGAGCGGCATGAAGGCGAACAGAAAGCCGAGCGTCCAGAACCAGAAGGAAAACTTGCCGAGCAGCGGGTGCAGGCGGAACCCGAACGCCTTCGGCCACCAGTAGATCATGCCGGCGAAGAGCCCGTAGAGCACGCCGCCGATGATGACGTTGTGGAAATGCGCCACCAGGAACAGGCTGTTGTGCAGCACGAAGTCGGCTGGCGGCACGGCGAGCAGCACGCCGGTCATGCCGCCGACGACGAAGGTCAGCATGAAGGCGATGGTCCACATCATCGGCAATTCGAAGCGGATGCGGCCGCGATACATCGTGAACAGCCAGTTGAAGATCTTCGCGCCCGTCGGGATCGAGATGATCATCGTCGTGATTCCGAAGAAGGAATTCACGCTCGCGCCCGAGCCCATCGTGAAGAAATGGTGCAGCCAGACCAGGTAGGACAGGATGGTGATCACCACCGTCGCATAGACCATCGAGGTGTAGCCGAAGAGGCGCTTGCCCGAGAAGGTCGAGACGACTTCGGAGAAGATGCCGAAGGCCGGCAGGATCAGGATGTAGACCTCCGGATGGCCCCAGATCCAGATCAGGTTCACGTACATCATCGGGTTGCCGCCGAAGTCGTTCGTGAAGAAGTTGGTGCCGACATAGCGGTCGAGCGTCAGCAGGGCGAGCACCGCCGTGAGCACCGGGAAGGTCGCCACGATTAGCACGTTGGTGCACAGCGAGGTCCAGGTGAAGACGGGCATCTTCATCAGCGACATGCCCGGGCAGCGCATCTTCACGATCGTGCAGATCAGGTTGATGCCGGATAGCGTCGTGCCCACGCCTGCGATCTGCAGCGCCCAGATGTAATAGTCGACGCCGACCTCCGGACTGTAGGAGATCCCCGACAGCGGCGGATAGGCCAGCCAGCCCGTGCGCGCGAACTCGCCGACGAAGAGCGAGATCATCACCAGCACCGCGCCGGCCGTCGTCATCCAGAAGCTGAAATTGTTCAGGAAGGGGAAGGAGACGTCGCGCGCGCCGATCTGCAGCGGCACGACATAGTTCATCAGCCCCGTCACCAGCGGCATGGCGACGAAGAAGATCATGATCACGCCATGGACGGTGAAGAGCTGGTCGTAGTGATGGGCGTTGAGATAGCCCTCGGAGCCGTTGAAGGCGATCGCCTGCTGGATGCGCATCATCACCGCATCGGCGAAGCCGCGCAGCAGCATCACCAGCCCGAGGATCATGTACATGATCCCGATCTTCTTGTGGTCGACGCTGGTCAGCCAGTCGCGCCAGAGCCAGCCCCAGAGCCGGTAATAGGTCAGTGCGCCGACCACCGCCGCCCCGCCCAGCACCACGACGGCGAAGGTCGCGACGAGGATCGGCTCGTGGATCGGGAAGGCGGCGAGCGAAAGCTTGCCGAAGATCGGGGAGGCGGCAACGGAAGCGTCGGTCACGGGGATTCTCGCTTCAGGACTGGGACGAACGGGCGAGGCCGAGCAGTTCGGTGAAGGTCTGCGGCCGGCGCGGCATCATCGGGGCGAACGTCATGGGAGGAACCGCCAGGCCCAGGCCCCGGATCGGAGTCAGGTCGCGCGGGGCGGTGTCGGGCGGCGCCATCGCCATCATGGCCTTCGCCTCCTCGACCGTGCAGATCGAGGCGATGAAGCGCGGCTCCTCGCCGAAGGGCGCCTGGTTGCCGCCGCGGCGCGAATACTTGTCATAGGCCAGCGGCAGCGTCGTATGCAGGCCGGCGAGGCCCAGGCCCCCCTTGGCGTCGAGCGCCATCATCTCGCTCATGCACATCTTGCCGGGCTGGACGCAGAGATTGCGGATCGCGTCGAACAGCCGCGGCTCGGTCGCGCCGAAGCGCTGCACCGCGACGTTCTCGCTCGGCCGCTCCAGCTGGAGATAGGCCGCGCGGTCGAGCCGGGCCTCGCTCTCCTTGGTCTTGGCGACCCAGCCCTCGAAATCGCCCTCGCTCATGCCGAGGAAGGAAAAGCGCATGCCGGAAAAGCCCGCGCCGCTGTAATTGGCCGAGAAGCCCTGATAGCGGCCGGGGCGGTTGATCACGGCATGCAGCCGCGTCTGCATCGCCGGCATCGTGTAGATCTGGCCAGCCAGCGCCGGGATGTAGAAGGAGTTCATCACCGAAGACGAGGTGAGCTTGAAATGGATCGGCCGGTCGACCGGCGCGGCGAGCTCGTTGACGGTGGCAATGCCCTGTTCGGGGTAGATGAACAGCCATTTCCAGTCGAGCGCGACGACCTCGACCTCGAGCGGCTTCGTCGCCGCCGGCACCGGCTTGCCGGCGGCGATCCGGTCGAGCTTGCGGTAGGGGTCGAGCAGATGCGTGCCCATCCAGGTGATCGCACCGAGCGCGATGATGATCAGCAGCGGCGCCGCCCAGATCACCAGCTCGAGGCCGGTCGAATGGTTCCAGTCCGGCTTGTAGGTCGCCTCCTTGTTCGAGGCGCGGTAGCGCCAGGCGAAGAACACCGTCAGCGCCATCACCGGCACGATGATCAGCAGCATCAGCACCGTCGAGATCACGATCAGGTCGCGCTGCTGCGCGGCGATGTCGCCCGAGGGCGCCATGACCACGAGGTTGCAGCCGCCGAGCGCGGCGAGCAGGGGCAGCAGGGCAAGGACACGCAGGAGGCTCAAGGCAGACACCTTTCGCTGATCGTCTTGGCGGGAGAGCTAGCTGCGGTGCAGCAAAGGGAACATTGGACAATTTGCCCAATGCCGCCCGCCGGCCCGATGGGGCACTAGGGCCGGTGCCGCGGCAGGGTGCGATGCACCATGCCCTTATGAGACCGATGCGCGACGGGACAGATCATGGCTCAGATGCCGACCACGGCGGAACGCGACGCCAGCCATCTCAGCGAGAGCCATGGCGAGGTGAATCCGGGCGAGATGGCGATCGGCGTCATCATCGGCCGGTCCTCGGAGTTCTTCGACTTCTTCGTCTATGCCATCGCCTCGGTCATCGTCTTCCCGAAGCTGGTCTTCTCCTTCACCGACCCGCTCACGGGCACGCTGTATTCCTTCGCGATCTTCGCTCTGGCCTTCATCGCGCGCCCCTTCGGCACTGTCCTCTTCACCGCGATCGACCGCAAGGCCGGCAAGAGCGCCAAGCTGACGCTCGCCTTGTTCCTGCTGGGCACTTCGACCTGCGCCATCGGCTTCCTGCCGAGCTATGACAGCATCGGCGCGGCCTCGATCTGGCTGCTCGCGCTCGCCCGCATCGGCCAGGGCATCGCGCTCGGCGGCACCTGGGACGGGCTCGCCTCGCTGCTCGCGCTGAATGCGCCCCAGCGCCATCGCGGCTGGTATGCGATGATCCCGCAGCTCGGCGCGCCCTTCGGCCTGATCGTCGCCAGCGGGCTCTTCGCCTTCTTCGTCGGCAATCTCTCGGCGGAGGACTTCTACAGCTGGGGCTGGCGCTACCCCTTCTTCGTCGCCTTCGCGATCAATGTCGTCGCGCTCTTCGCGCGGCTGCGCATGGTGGTGACGCCGGACTACCAGAACCTGTTCGAGACGCGCGAACTGCAGCCGACGAAGATCGCCGACACGCTGCGGGCCGAGGGGCGCCATGTCGTGATCGGCGCCTTCGCGCCGCTGGCGAGCTTCGCCATGTTCCACATGGTCACGGTGTTCCCGCTCTCCTGGGTCTTCCTGTTCACCAAGGAAGGGCCGGCGCGCTTCCTCGTCATCGAGGCGGTGGGCGCGGTCTTCGGCGCGCTCGCCATCGTTGCCTCGGGCCTGATCGCCGACAGGATCGGCCGGCGCGCGCTGCTCGGCGGCTGCGCCATCGCGATCGCGGTCTTCAGCGGCTTCGCGCCGCAGCTCCTCGACGGCGGCTTTGCGGGTGAGCTCGTCTTCATGATCGGCGGGTTCATCCTGCTCGGCCTGTCCTTCGGCCAGTCCTCCGGCTCGGTCGCCTCGGCCTTCTCGCCGACCTATCGCTATACCGGCTCAGCCTTGACCTCGGACCTCGCCTGGCTCTTCGGCGCCGGCTTCGCGCCGCTGGCGGCGCTCCTGCTCTCGACCCAGTTCGGCTTGATCTCGGCCGGCGCCTATCTGCTCTCGGGTGCCGTCGTCACGCTGCTAGCGCTGCGCCTCAACCGCCGCTGGGAGCTGCGCCGGGCCGATGAGGGGCGGGGGTGAGATCGCCCCGCTCGCGCAGCAAAGCGAGCGTGCGCTGATCGGCTGATCCCCCGCAGAGCCGGTCGATCGCCTCTGCGAACGGGTTCGACCCGTTCCCGGACGCGAGCGAGAACAGCGTCATGCTGGAGATGAATTTCAGATCGTCCGGCGAGCCGAAGATCGCGTGCAGGGTACGCCCCTCGACCGCCAGCACGGCATCCGTGCAGGCGGCGAGGCGCGCGCCGAGCACGGGATGCGCCAGATAGGCGCGTGCCTCCGCGAGCCCCGATAGCCCGTAATGTCGCGCCATCTCGGACGACCCAAGCCCGCGCAGTTGCGGGAAGACGAACCACATCCAGTGGCTGCGCTTGCGGCCCTCGTGCAGTTCGACCAGGGCCTGCTCGTGGACCGGCGCCTGCGCCGCGAGAAAACGCTGCAGATCGAATGGGTCGCTCATCGCTTCGAGGTGGTGCAGGATCGGACGGATGCAACCCGCCGGGGCCTTGGTAACGCCCTCGGCGGCCCGGAGAGGGCAATATGGCTGAAGACCCGCTCGCCCGGCGCCGCCGTCAGTTCCCGAAGCTGAAGGGCTGGCACCTCAACCGCAGCGGCAACTGGCAGATCGAGATCCGGCAGTTCCGCGTGACGATGTTCGAAAACGCGCTCGGCTGGGGCGCCGTGATCAGCCATCCAAGCCGGCCGGAGGGAACCTTCACCCCGGGTCGATGCGGCAGTTTTACTGAGGCGCAGGATGCCGCGTTCGATCTGCTGGTGGTGCTGGAGAGGCAGCTCGCGGATGCGTGATCAACGACCGTGCGGAAAGCGCGGCGCATCAGGGCAAGGCGGTCATCGGGAGAAAATGGTGGGCGACACAGGGATCGAACCTGTGACCACTCCCGTGTGAAGGGAGTGCTCTACCGCTGAGCTAGTCGCCCGCACCGGCGCCTCTCCTAGTCGGCGCGCGCCGCGTCGTCAAGAATGGGCGGCGAGCTTCGCGGTCGTCTCGGCCTGTGCCCCACCCAGCACCTGCCGCACGGCCGCGGGCAGCGCGTCGAAATGCTGGATGACGACATCGGGCTCCAGCGTCTCGATCGGCACATCGGTATAGCCGAAGGGCACGCAGATCGTCGGTATGCCGGCCGCCTTGGCGGTGGCGATGTCGGTGCGCGAATCGCCGATCATCACGGCCCGCGCCGGATCGCCCCCGCCGGCCTCGATCGTCAGCGTCAGGTGCCGCGGGTCGGGCTTGTGATAGGGGAAGCTGTCGCGCCCGGCGACGGAAGCGAAGCGCTGGGCGATGCCGAAATGGTCGAGGATTAGCCGCGTATGCAGGATCGGCTTGTTGGTGCAGACGGCGAGCAGATAGCCCTCCGCCGCGAGCTGATCGAGCGCGCCGAGCACGCCGTCGAAGAGATGGCTGTGGGAGGCGACGTCTTCCGCATAGATCAGCAGGAAATCCTCGAACAGCCGCTCCAGCGTCTCCTCGTCGAGCGGCCGGCCCGAGACCTTGAAGCCGCGGGAAATCAGCGCGCGTGCTCCCGCACCGACCAGTTCGCGCGCCCGCTCCAGCGGCAGCGCCGGCAGCCCCTCGCGCACCAGGATGACGTTGAGCACGCGCATGATGTCGGGCGCGGTCTCGGCGAGCGTGCCGTCGAGATCGAAGACGACGATCGGGGACAGGGTCATGGGCGGGCCGCTCCTGGCGCGTGGGTCGCAGCGCATAAACGGGCTGAACGGCGTTTTGGCAAGCGCGCCCGGCGCGGCAGGGCAGCGTCGGGGAGGACATCGTCGGCTCCGGCATTGATGCTATCGTGCCGGCGATTCGTGGAAGGAACAGTACCGTGTCTCGATCCCTCCGACCCCTGGTCGCCCTGGCCCTCCTCGGCGGGCTGGCCCTGGCCGGCGCCGCGCAGGCCGCCCCCTTTGATTTCGCGCCCGCCCCGCAGACGGACCTGAACCGCGTCTATCGCGTTGACAAGGCCACCGGCGAGGTCGCCGCCTGCCAGTTCCAGCTCAAGGAGGGTGGCGTCGGCGTCACCGTCTGCTTCCCGCCGGGCGAGGGCGCCGGCGCGCAGGCGCCGAGCGACTACACGCTGATGCCGTCGCGGCACGAGCGCGAGGGCGGCATCTTCCGGGTCAACATCCGCACCGGCGAGATGAGCATCTGCTACGTCTTCGACGACAAGACGGTCTGCACGCCCCAGGCAAAGTAGGTCGGTTGCAACATTAGGCCATGGCGGGCCGGCAAAACCGCAGGACCTATGGCGGGCATGCGTCCGCCTGCGGTCGTCAGCCGTGCGGGCCGCATGCTAGACCACGTGGACGCCATTTCCTTTCGCGTCCCGGAAGCCCGCCATGCTGAAGCTGAACGATCCCTCCCTTCTGAAGTCGCAGTGCCATGTCGACGGCGCCTGGATCGGCGAGGGCGTCGATGCGGTCGACAATCCGGCCACCGGCGAACTGCTGGCGAAGGTGCCGCGCTTCGGTGCCGACGAGACCACCGCCGCCGTCGAGGCCGCCTCGCGCGCCTTCAAGCCCTGGGCGAAGAAGAGCGCCAAGGAGCGCTCGCAGATCCTGCGCAAATGGTTCGACCTGATCATGGCCAATCAAGAGGATCTGGCGCAGATCATGACCGCCGAGCAGGGCAAGCCCCTGACCGAATCGCGCGGCGAGGTCGCCTATGCCGCGTCCTTCGTCGAGTTCTATGCGGAAGAGGCCAAGCGCATCTATGGCGAGACGATTCCCTCGCCCTTCCCGAACTCGCGCATCATCGTGGCCAAGCAGCCCGTCGGCGTCTGTGCCGCGATCACGCCCTGGAATTTCCCGGCCGCGATGATCACGCGCAAATGTTCGCCGGGGCTGGCCGCCGGCTGCACCTTCGTGGTCAAGCCCGCGCCCGACACCCCGCTGACGGCCTTCGCGCTGATCGAACTCGCCATCCGCGCCGGCTTCCCCAAGGGCGTGCTCAACATCGTCACCGGCGATGCGGTCGCCATCGGCAAGGTCATGACGACGCATCCCGCCGTGCGCTTCATCGGCTTCACCGGCTCGACGCCGGTCGGCAAGCTCCTGATGCAGCAGGCGGCGTCCACCGTGAAGAAGGTCGGGCTGGAACTGGGCGGCAACGCGCCCTTCATCGTCTTCGACGACGCGGACGTGGATGCGGCCGTGCAGGGCGCCATCGCCGCCAAGTTCCGCAACATGGGCCAGACCTGCGTCTGCACCAACCGCCTCTTCGTGCAGGAGGGCATCCATGACGAGTTCGTCGCCAAGTTCGCCGGCGAGGTCGCCAAGATGAAGGTCGGCAACGGCACCGAAATCGGCGTCGTGCAGGGGCCGCTGATCAACGAGCGCGCCATCGAGAAGGTCGAGCGCCACGTTGCGGATGCCGTCGCCAACGGCGCCAAGGTCGTGGTCGGCGGTAAGCGCCATGCGCTCGGCCGCACCTTCTACGAGCCGACCGTGATCGCCGGCGCCACCACCACCATGCTGATGACGCGCGAGGAGACCTTCGGTCCCGTCGCCCCGGTCTACCGCTTCAGCACGGAGGACGAGGTCGTCGCGCTCGCCAACGACACGCCCTTCGGTCTCGCCGCCTATTTCTACACGAAGGATCTCGGCCGCGCCTTCCGGGTCGCCGAGGAGCTCGAATACGGCATGGTCGGCATCAACTCGGCCATGCTCGGCACCGAGGTCGCGCCCTTCGGCGGCGTCAAGGAGTCGGGTCTCGGCCGCGAGGGCTCGCTCCACGGCATCGAGGAGTTCGTCGAGATCAAATACATGCTGATGGGCGGCCTCGGGGCTTGAACCCGGCCGCGACCGCCGTCATTGCGGGGAGCGTCGCGACCAAGCGATCCGGGGGCGGCAAAACGCTCGACCCGGATCGCGCCGCTGCGCAGGCAATGACGTCGAGTTGAGGACAGGACCATGAGCCCCGACGATCTGAAGAAGCTCGCCGCCGCGCGCGCACTCGAACTCGTGACGCCCGGCATGCGGCTCGGCCTCGGCACCGGCTCGACGGCGAAGCACTTCGTCGATCTGCTCGGCGCGCGCGTCGCGGAGGGGCTGGAGGTCGTCTGCGTCTCGACCTCGGAGGCCACCGAGGCGCAGGCGAGGGCCCTGGCGATTCCGATGTCGACGCTGGACGAGACGCCCGAACTCGACCTCACCATCGACGGCGCCGACGAGGTCGATCGCGAATTACGCCTCATCAAGGGCGGCGGGGCGGCGCTGCTGCGCGAGAAGATCGTCGCCGCCGCCTCGGCCCGCATGGTCGTGATCGCCGACGACACCAAGCTGGTCGAGCGTCTCGGCCGCTTCCCGCTGCCGATCGAGGTCGTGCCCTTCGGGCTCGAAGCGACCCGTCGCGCCGTTCTGGCGGCGATGGAGAAGGCCGCCGCGCCGGGCGAGCTCGTGCTGCGCCGCAAGGCGGATGGCAGCATCCTGCTCACCGATGGCGGCCATTACATCCTCGACGCCCACCCTGGCGTGATCGCCGATCCGGAGGGCCTCGCCGCGGCCTTGTCCACCATTCCGGGCGTGGTCGAGCACGGGCTGTTCCTCGGCCTCGCCAGCGCCGCGATCCTCGCCGGCAGGGATGGGCTGATCGTCCTGGGCAGCCTCGACTGAAGCCCGCCCGCTCTGCTCGCCGGGCGGCTGGCTCGGCTTGCCAGGGGCGCACGCGACATCGCATCGCCGTAATATGGCTTTCCACTCGGCGCCGTCATGCTCTATGGAAACCCGCGATGCGCGTCTGCGGCATCGGCTCCTCCCGCGAGTCGGGCAGCGCCGGGCATGACCGGACCGTCAGGGATGGCTTGCCCCGCACGGCGCGGCCTTCCATTCACGAACACAGCGCGATGCTGCGCATGACGAAGGGGCTTTGCATGATCCGTCACCACCTTGCCGGCGCGGCCGTCAGCCTGGCGCTCTTGCTCGCCATGCCGGCTCAGGCGCAGACGGCAGCGCAGCCGGCGCAGCCCGACATTCCGCAGTCCTATCTCGAGGCGGGCCGCGACGTCGTGATCCTGTCGGGTCTCGCCGAGTCCTTCGAGGCGATCTATCTCGAGTTCCGCGAGCGCGTCACCCAGACGGTCGGCACCACGCGTCCGGAAGTCCGCAAGGATATGGAGCAGGTGATCGAGGCGCTCCGGCCGGAAGCCGAGAAGAAGCGCCAGGAGATCATCGCCTCGGCCGCCTACATCTTCGCCAAGCGCATGAGCGAGGCCGATCTGAGGGAGGTCGCCGCCTTTTTCCGCTCGCCGGTGGGCCAGCGCTACAACGCCATGCGGCCGCGCGCCATCGACGAGATCTTCGCGCTGCTGCAGCCCTGGAGCCTCCAGACGAGCAATTTCCTGTTCGATCGCTTCAGCGAGGAAATGCGCAAGCGCGGCCACCAGCTCTGAGGCCGGCGCCCGCGCCCCATCCGTCGGAAGCCGCCGGTCCACGCCGGCGGCTTTTTCGTTGGTGATTCAGTCGCTTCGAGGGCGGACGGCGCGTCTGGGACAGCGGCAGCAGGGAGCCCGCCCATGAAAAGCACGACCGTTCTCGTCACCGGCGGCTCCGGTTTCCTTGCCGGCCACTGCATCCTCGCTTTGCTGCAGGCGGGTCACCGGGTGCGCACCACGCTGCGCTCGCCCGGGCGGGAGGCCGGCCTGCGCGCCGCGCTTGCGGAAGCCGGCTGCGATCCGCTGGACCGGCTCGAGGTGATGCAGGCCGATCTCCTGGCCGATGCCGGCTGGGACCGCGCCGCGTCGGGCTGTTCCCATGTGCTCCACGTCGCCTCGCCGCTTTCGGCTGCGGCTCCCAAACATGAAGACGAACTGATCCGTCCCGCCCGGGAGGGGACGCGTCGGGTGCTGCGGGCAGCCCATGCCGCAGGCGTCGGCCGCGTCGTTCTGACCTCGTCCTTCGCCGCGATCGGCTATGGCCGCGTGCTCTCCCGGCCCTTCTCGGAAAGCGACTGGACCGATGCCGCGGCGGCCGATCTCGCCGCCTATCCCAAGTCGAAGACCCTCGCGGAGCGGGCCGCCTGGGACTATGTCGACGGCGAGGGCAGGGGGCTCGAACTCGCCGTGATCAACCCCGTCGGCATCTTCGGGCCGCTGCTCGGGCCCGATCTGTCGGCCTCGATCCTACTGGTGAAGAGCATGCTGGAAGGCCGCCTGCCGGCTGTCCCGCGGCTGATGTTCGGCGTCGTCGACGTCCGCGACGTGGCCGACCTGCACCTGCGTGCCATGACGCACCCGGCCGCCGCCAATGAACGCTTCATCGCCACGGCGGGCGACTTCATGACCATGCAGGAGATCGCGCTGGCCCTGCGCGAGCGGCTCGGCCCGGCGGCGGCCCGCGTCTCGACGCGCGTGCTGCCGGACTGGCTGGTGCGCTTTGTCGCGTTGTTCAGCGCTGCCGCACGGCAGGCTGCCACGCCGGAACTCGGCCGCCGCAAAACCGCCTCCAGCGCCAAGGCGCAGGCCATGCTGGGCTGGCAGCCTCGACCCACCGCCGATGCGCTGGCCGCGACGGGCGAGAGCCTGATCCGGTTGGGTCTCGTCGACGCTGGCAGCCGGGCGGCTCTCAGTCCTCCGCGGCCTTGAAGCGGTTCAGCCCCTTCATCACGAAGGGAGCGACCAGAGCGATGAACGCCAATGTCAGCAGCGTCGCCGAGATCGGGTTCTCGAGCAGGATCATCGGGTCGCCGAGGCTGATCTGCAGCGCGCGGCGCAACTGTGCCTCCGCCATCGGCCCGAGGATCAGCCCGACGACCATCGGCGCGACGGGGTAGTCATAGCGTCGCATCAGATAGCCGAGATAGCCGAACAGGAAGAGCAGCCCGAGTTCGACCGGCGAGGGGTTGACCGCGAGCGTCCCCATCGTCGCGAAGACCAGGATGCCGGCATAGAGCCAGGGCTGCGGCACCGCGAGCAGCTTCACCCACAGCCCGATCAGCGGCAGGTTCAGGATCACCAGCATGACGTTGGCGATGAACAACGAGGCGATCAGGCCCCAGACGAGATCGGGTTTCTCGGCAAACAGCAGGGGGCCGGGGTTCAGCCCGTATTGCTGGAAGCCCGCCAGCATGATCGCGGCGGTCGCAGAGGTCGGCAGGCCGAGCGTCAGCAGCGGCACCAGCACGCCGGCGGCCGCGGCGTTGTTGGCGGCCTCTGGCCCGGCGACGCCTTCGATCGCGCCCTTGCCGAACTCTTCCGGGTATTTGCAGAGCTTCTTCTCGGTCGAATAGGAGAGGAAGGTCGGGACTTCCGCGCCACCCGCTGGCAGCGCGCCGATCGGGAAGCCGAAGGCGGTACCGCGCAGCCACGGTGCCCAGGAACGCTTCCAGTCCTGCTTGCTCATCCACAGAGAGCCCTTGATCGGAACGATCTCCTCCGGGTCGCGGAAGCGCTTGGAGGCGACGAAGAGCGCCTCGCCGACCGCGAACAGGCCGACCGCCAGCGTCGTCACCTCGATGCCGTTGAGCAGTTCCGGCACACCGAAGGTCAGGCGCGCCTGGCCTGTCAGCTTGTCGATCCCCACGAGCCCGAGCGTGATGCCGATGAACAGGCTGGTGAGGCCGCGCAAGGGAGAATCGCCGAAGGTCGCCGAGACCGTGACGAAGGCGACGATCATCAGCGCGAAATAGTCCCAGGGGCCGAACTTGATGGCGACCTCGACCAGCCAGGGCGCGAGAAAGGTGAGACCGATCGTGGCGATCAGCCCCGCCACGAAGGAGCCGATCGCGGCGGTGGCGAGCGCGGGGCCGCCACGGCCGGCCTTGGCCATCTTCGAGCCCTCGAGGGCCGTGGCCATCGATGCGCTCTCGCCGGGCGCATTGAGCAGGATCGCGGTCGTCGAGCCGCCATACATGCCGCCATAATAGATGCCTGCGAACATGATCAGCGAGCCGGCAGGATCGAGCTTGAAGGTCACCGGCAGCAGCAGGGCCACGGTCAGCGCCGGGCCGATGCCCGGCAGCACGCCGACCGCGGTGCCCAGGAAGACGCCGACGAGGCAGAACAGCAGCTTGGACGGCTCCAGCGCGACGCTGAAGCCGTTGAGGAGCGCGATCGTGGTATCCATGGCCGGCGATCCCTCAGAGGAACAGGCGTTCGAGAGGCCCGGCCGGCAGCAGCAGGGTCAGGAGCTTGGCGAAGACGAGGAAGATCGCAAGGCCGAGGACGAAGCCGATCGCCCCATCCACCGCCAGGGCGCGCCGTCCGAAGCCGCGCGCCGTGCAGGCGAACAGGATGGTCGTGGCGATGGTGAACCCGGCGCCCAGGGCGATGCAGGCGATCAGCCCGACGAGGCCGCCGACGATCCAGAGCAGAGCCCCGCCATCCGCAGCCTCGGGCTTGGGCAGCCCGTCGCGGAATGCGACGACGAGATGCGCCAGCCCGAGGATCACCAGCCCGACGCAGGCGACATAGGGCATCGCCGTCGGGCCGACGCCGTAATTGGAGGTGATCGTCTGCTGGGAGGCGTCGTAATAGACCACCCCCGCGACAGCCAGTAGCAGCAGGCCGACGACGAGGGCGGGCCGGTCGGCGCCGCGTGCCGGAGTGTCGTTCGTCATGGCGGGTCCATCGCAGGCTGATCGGGCAGCGCGGGGCTGCAGAGGCAAAAAAGGGGGCCGATCGCCGGCCCCCCTCGTCAGGGTTGGCGCGAAGCCGGCCTCACTTCACCAGGCCGACATCCGTCATCACCTTGGCGACGCGCACCTGCTCCGCCTTCAGGAAGGCGTCGAACTCGGCGCCGCCCAGATAGGCGTCGTCCCAGCCGCGGGCCTTCAGGATCTCGGCCCATTCCTTCGACTTCACCAGCTTGCCGATCGCCTCCGAGAGGACCTTGGTCTGGTCGGCGGAGAGGCCGGGAGGGGCCACGACCGAGCGCCAGTTCATCAGCTCGAGATTGACGCCGCCCTCCTTCAGGGTCGGAGCATCGGGCGCATTGGCCAGGCGCGCCGAAGAGGAGACGCCGACGACGCGCAGCTTGCCGGCCTTGATCTGGCCCTC
>NZ_JAUXYO010000212.1 GCF_030694325.1 Allobosea sp.
CAGCAGCAGGCCGGCCGCGCCCCGCGCCGCCAGTTCACGCGCGATCGCCTCGCCCAGCCCCTGGCTCGCGCCGGTCACGATCGCGACGCGCCCCTCCAGAGCTCGGCCGGTAACTGCCGCTTCTTGCATCGATGACGCCTCCCCGCCGCCGGCACGTTTCTTTGATTATGCCTTGCGTTTGGAATATGCATTCCATTTCCGGAGTCGATCCGTCAAGCCGGACCGCCACCATGCTGGCGGCTGCCACGGGGCTGGAGCGCCGCAGCCTCGCGGGGAAGCCCCGGGCGCCCACGCCAGCAGCGGCGGCGCCGACGTGCGGAGGCTCCGTTAGGTCAGGAGCGATCCCGTCGGCGATCGGTCCACATGTCGCAATGCCGCGCGTCCCGCGCATGGTTGACGTGCGCGTTGGCACATGGCTTGCTGAAGGCGACCGAGAGGGAAACGGCGCGCTAAGCGCCGAGCAATCGTCAAGCTATGAGTGGAGACTTCGCATGAAAGACCAGGATCTGGGCAAGCTGATCGCCCGCGTGAAGGAAGGGGCCCTGTCGCGGCGGTCTTTCCTGAAGAAGGCGGCTGCGGTCGGCGTGGCCGCGCCCTTCGCCAATCAGCTGCTGGCCTTCAACGGCGTCGCCATGGCCAACGCCACCCTGCCCTACAAGCCGACCAAGGCCGGCGGCGGCGGCCCGCTGAAGGTGCTGCTCTGGCAGGCGCCGACGCTGCTCAACCCGCATTTCGCGTCGGGCACCAAGGACCAGATCGCTTCGCGCATCTTCTTCGAGCCGCTCGCGGGCTGGGACAAGGAAGGCAACCTCATCCCCTGCCTGGCGGCCGAGGTTCCGTCCAAGGCCAATGGCGGCCTCTCGGCCGATGGCAAGGAGGTCACCTGGAAGCTGAAGCCCAACGTCAAATGGCATGACGGCAAGCCCTTCACCGCCGACGACGTCGTCTTCACCTGGGAATATGCCGCCGATCCGGCGACCGCCGCCTACACCACCGGCTCCTACAAGGACATCAAGGTCGAGAAGGTCAACGACCTGACGGTCAAGGTGATCTTCAAGGAGCCGACCCCGTTCTGGGCCGACCCCTTCGTCGGCACCGTCGGCCAGATCCTGCCGAAGCACCATTTCGGCGAGTACAAGGGCGCCAAGTCGCGCGAGGCGCCGGCCAACCTGAAGCCGATCGGCACCGGCCCCTACAAGTTCACCGAATTCAAGCCGGGCGACATCCTCACCGGCGAGCGCAACCCCGACTATCACATCGCCAACCAGCCGCATTTCGACACGCTCGAGGTCAAGGGCGGCGGTGACGCGGTTTCGGCGGCCCGCGCCGTGCTGCAGACCGGCGAATACGACTACGCCTGGAACCTGCAGGTCGAGGATGAGGTCCTCAAGCGCATGGAGACCGGCGGCCGCGGCAAGATCAGCGCCGTGGTGTCGGGCGACATCGAGTTCATCATCCTCAACACCACCGATCCGTGGACCGAGGTCGATGGCGAGCGCTCGAGCATCAAGACCAAGCACCCGACCCTGTCCGACCCGGCCATCCGCCAGGCGATCAACCTGCTGATCGACCGCGATTCGATCCAGAAGTTCATCTACGGCCGCGGCGGCACCGCGACGGCGAGCTTCGTCAACGCGCCCGCCAATTTCAAGTCGACCAAGCTGAAATATGAGTTCAGCGTCGAGAAGGCGAACAAGATCCTCGACGACGCTGGCTACAAGCGCGGGTCCGACGGCATTCGCGAGAAGGACGGCAAG
>NZ_JAUXYO010000019.1 GCF_030694325.1 Allobosea sp.
GATCCCGACCAAGAAGAGCCAGGTCTTCTCCACGGCGGAAGACAACCAGCAGGCGGTAACGATCCGGGTCTTCCAAGGCGAGCGCGAGATGGCGGCCGACAACAAAATGCTCGGCCAGTTCGACCTGATGGGTATTCCGCCGTCCCCACGCGGCATGCCGCAGATCGAGGTGACCTTCGACATCGACGCCAACGGCATCGTCTCGGTGACCGCGAAGGACAAGGCCACCAACAAGGAGCAGCAGATCCGGATCCAGGCGTCCGGCGGGCTCTCCGAGGCCGACATCCAGAAGATGGTCAAGGACGCTGAGGCGAACGCGACCGAGGACAAGAAGCGTCGCGAATTGGTCGAGGCCAAGAACCAGGGCGAAAGCCTGGTGCATTCGACCGAGAAGTCGCTGAAGGATTATGGCGACAAGGTCTCCGCCGCCGACAAGACGGCGATCGAGACCGCGCTCGACGCGCTGAAGGCGGCGCTCGCCGAGGACAACGCCGAGACCATCACGGCGCGCACCACGGACGTCATGCAGGCCTCGATGAAGCTCGGCGAGGCGATGTACGCCGCCAGCCAGGCCGAGGGCGCGGCCGACGGCGAGCCGGCTGCCGAGGCCAAGAAGGACGACGACGTCATCGACGCCGACTTCAAGGACGTCAGCGACGACAAGGGTGACAAGAAGAAGAGCGCCTGAGCGCTCGTCTTCCTCGACAACGACGTCATGGCCGGGCTTGACCCGGCCATCGCGTTACGGGATTGCGTCGTGACGCAACAATCTCGCTCTTGCGCGCAATGACGACGGGCCTGAGGCCCGCCGCGGCGAGGATGAGCGAAGGGGCCGGTGTTTGATGTCCAAGCGCGACTATTACGAAATCCTCGGCGTCTCCAAGACGGCCAGCGACGCCGAGCTGAAGAGCGCCTTCCGCAAGCTGGCGATGCAGTGTCATCCCGACCGGCATCCAGGGGACACCGCGGCCGAGGCCAAGTTCAAGGAGTTGAACGAGGCCTATCAGGTTCTGTCCGATGGACAGAAGCGCGGCGCCTATGACCGCTACGGCCATCAGGCCTTCGAGAATGGCGGCGGGGGCGGCGGCAACCCGGATTTCTCCGACTTCATGTCGGACATCTTCGATTCCTTCTTCGGCGACGCCCGCCGCGGCGGACCGCGCAGTGCCAATGGCCGCGAGCGCGGCGCCGATCTGCGCTACAATCTCGAGATCGGCCTGGAGGACGCCTTCGCCGGCAAGAACGCCTCGATCCGGGTGCCGACCTCGATCGCCTGCGAGGTCTGCTCGGGCACCGGCGCCAAGCCGGGCTCGAAATCGCGGCAGTGCCCGACCTGCGGCGGCCATGGCAAGGTGCGCGCCAATCAGGGCTTCTTCTCGGTCGAGCGGACCTGCCCGACCTGCGCCGGCCGTGGCGAGATCATCGACGACCCCTGCAAGAACTGCCAGGGCGCCGGCCGCGTCACGCGCGACCGCACGCTCTCGGTCAACATTCCCGCCGGCGTCGAGGACGGCACGCGCATCCGCCTCGCCGGCGAGGGCGAGGCCGGCTTGCGCGGCGGCCCGGCGGGAGACCTCTACATCTTCCTCTCGATCCAGCCGCACGCGATCTTCCAGCGCGACGGGGCGGACCTGTTCTGCCGCGTGCCGATCGGGCTGGTGCAGGCCGCTCTCGGCGGCGAGATCGAGGTGCCGACGCTGACCGGCGAGCAGGCGCGGGTGAAGATCCCCGAGGGCACCCAGACCGGCAAGCAGTTCCGCCTCAAGGGCAAGGGCATGAGCGTGCTGCGCTCGCGCGAGATCGGCGACCTCTATATCCAGGTCGTGGTCGAGACGCCGCAAAAGCTGACCGCACGCCAGCGCGAATTGCTGCAGGAATTCGAGCGCGAAAGCTCGGGCGCGACGCATCCGGAGGCCGCCGGCTTCTTCGGCCGCGTGAAGGACTTCCTCGGCGGGATCGGCGGCACCGCCTGAACTCCATCGTCATCAACTCACTTGCGCTTCGCGTGTTGACAGACGGAGGTCACGGATTTTTGCGTTTGCGATGACGATGAGTTTTCGCATGACTGCGGTGATGGCGACGATCGGTTTTTTGCCGTGTTGGCAGAGCCTTTCGTAGAAGTCGCGCAGG
>NZ_JAUXYO010000108.1 GCF_030694325.1 Allobosea sp.
CGTCGTCGCCATCGGCGTCGTCGCGGTCGCGATCATGCTGGCGGCCTGGATCAATCGCCAGGCGCAGCAGACGGCCGATCAGGTTTCCCGCGCGATCGCCGTGCGCGAAAGTGCCGAACGTTTCCTCGGCCATCTGCGAGATGCGGAAACCGGCCAGCGCGGCTATCTGCTGACGGGGCTGGCGAGCTATCTGCCGCCCTTCACCGAAGGGCGCGGCGCGGCCGTGCCGGCCATCGCCGCGCTCGAAGAGCTGGTCGGCGAGGATGCCGCTCAGCGGCAGCGTGTGTCAGCGTTGCGCGCGCAGATGCAGCTGAAGCTCGACGAACTCGACGCCACCATCGGGCTGATGCGCGACGGGCGTCAGGCCGAGGCGCTCGCGCTGATTCGCCGTGGCCAGGGTATCGGCGCGATGGATGCGTTGCGCGACCTCGTCCAGCAGATCCAGATCGCCGAGAATGTTCGCCTCGTTTCGCTGAGCCGCAACGAGGAGCGCCGCCGTCTGTTCGCGAGCATCGGCATCGTCGTGGCGCTGGCGGGCCTGGCCTTCGCCGCCTGGCAGCAGCTGCGCCTGCGTCAGCGCCGCAGCACGTCGCTGGCCGAGAGCAATGCCGAGCTGGAGCGGATCGTCAGCGAACGGACGCAGGAACTCGAGAACGAGCGCCTGCGCATCGAGGCGCTGCTGCGGGACGTCAACCACCGCGTCGGCAACAACCTCGCGATGGTTTCGGCGCTGCTCAGCGTCCAGAGCCGCCAGAGCCGCGAGCCGGCGGTGCGGGCCGCACTGCAGCAGGCGCAGTCCCGCATCCAGGCGATCGCCGCCGGGCAGCGCCGCCTGCGGCTCGATCTCGACACCGACGAGATCGAGGCACGGCCCTACATGGAGGATCTGCTGGCCGAGATCGGCAAGGCGGCGGAGGGCAGGCCGATCGAGATCGCGCTCGCCATGGACGATATCCGCCTGCCCGGCCGCGACGCGGTCTCCTTCGTCGTCATCGTCAACGAACTCGTCACCAACGCCATCAAGCACGCTTTCGTCGATGGGCGGCCGGGTCGCATCGTTGTGCGCTTCGAGGAGGTGGCTGGCGACGGTGCGCCCGCTCTCGCCCTGACGGTCGAGGACGACGGCGTCGGCATGCCTGCGGCGGTGGAGGCCAAGGGGCTCGGCCAAACCGTGCTCGCCAGCCTGCTGCGGAGCATGCAGGCGACGATGGCCGCGGCCGCACTCGCGCCCGACGCCGAGCGCCCCGGAACCAGCATCACCCTGCGCTTCCCCAAGCGCGACGCGGACTGAACGCGGAAGGGGCCCGGACGAGGCCGGGCCCTTCGCAGGGTGGAAGGGGAAGAGGGGGAGGAGCGCTCGTCAGAGCCCTTCGAACAGCGCGCTGGAAATATAGCGCTCGGCGAAGGAGGGGATGATCACCACGATCGTCTTGCCCGCGTTCTCAGGCCGCGCCCCGACCTCGAGCGCGGCTGCGATCGCCGCACCCGACGAGATGCCGGCCGGTATGCCTTCGCTCCTCGCCAGCGCCCGCGACGTCTCGAACGAGGTCTGGTTGCCGACCGTCACCACCTCGTCGATCACCGAGCGGTCGAGGATCCCGGGCACGAAACCGGCGCCGATGCCCTGGATCTTGTGGGGCCCGGGCGCTCCGCCCGACAGCACCGGCGAATCCTCGGGCTCGACGGCGATGATCTTCACCCCCGGCTTCTTGCCCTTCAGCACCTGCCCGACGCCGGTGATGGTGCCGCCCGTGCCGACGCCGGAGATAAAGATGTCGACCGCGCCTTGCGTGTCGTTCCAAATTTCCTCGGCCGTCGTCTTGCGATGGATCTCCGGATTGTGCGGGTTCTCGAACTGCTGCGGGATGATCGCGCCGGGAATCTCGGCCTTGAGCTCCTCGGCCCGCGCCACCGCGCCGCGCATGCCGCCGGGCCCCGGTGTCAGCACGAGCTCGGCGCCGAGCAGCGCCAGCATCTTGCGGCGCTCCAGCGACATCGTCTCGGGCATCACCAGGATCAGGCGGTAGCCGCGCGCCGCCGCCACGAAGGCGAGCGCGATGCCGGTGTTGCCCGAGGTCGGCTCGATCAGCGTGCCGCCCGGCTTCAGCGCGCCCGACGCCTCCAGCGCGTCGATCATGTTGACGCCGATGCGGTCCTTCACGCTCGATATCGGATTGAAGAATTCGAGCTTGGCCAGGATTGTCGCCTTGATGCCACGCTCGGCCGGCAGCCGGTTGAGCTTCACCAGCGGCGTATCGCCGATCGTGTCGGTGATTGACTCATAGATGCGGCCACGCCCGGGCGCCTTGCCCTGAACTGGATCCTGTCTGCGCACTGCCTCGGTCATGATCTGCTCCTTCTGTCGCCGAACGCCGACTATGGCCGCAGGCTAGAGCCATCCACATGACGTGTCGATAAATCGAATAAATAACAAATCTATATCGTGAAATCGGCGCTGTTCCCGTCGCTGCCGAGCCCTGGCAGGATCTGGGCCCGGCGGCAAAGCTCGTCGACGGTCACCTCGTCGAGAATGGACAGGAAGGCGCGCGAGGCCCGCAGCACCTCCGGTCCGACCACGGCATCGACCAGCGCCGACTGTGGCGCGGGGCCGATCCCGTCATCGCCTGCTTCCTGCATGGCGGCGCGGGCAATGTCCCCGGCCGTGATCTTGCGCCGCTCACGCGCCAGCTCGTAGCCGCCGCGCGGGCCGCGCACGCCCTTGAGGATGCCGACCCTGACGAGGGCCTGCAGCATGGTTTCCAGATGGCGCGGCGGCAGGTCGTGGCGCGCCGCCAGCAGCTTGGCCGCCACGGGCGAGGGGCGGGCGTGCAATGCGATGTCGACGACCGCCGCGATGGCGAGCTGGCTGCGCCGCGAAAGCAGCATCATCGATCTGAACCCGGGGCTGAAGGGGAGGGAAGGTGTCGAGGATGGACGCCGGTGGAGCCGAAGCCCCCGGCCCCGCGGCCGGTCGCCTCAAGCGCGGTCACCTCGCTGAAATGTGCCCGCGAAACCGGGGCGACCACGAGCTGGGCGATACGGTCGCCGCGCCGGATCGCATAGGTCTCCGTCCCGTGATTGATCAGGATGACCTTGACCTCGCCGCGGTAGTCGCTGTCGACCGTGCCGGGCGCGTTCAGCACGGTGATGCCGTGGCGGGCGGCGAGGCCGGAGCGGGGCCGCACCTGCGCCTCGAACCCTTCGGGCAGCTGCAGGCACAGCCCCGTCGGCACGAGATCGCGCGCGCCGGGAGCAAGTTCGAGGACCGCGCCCTCGGCCAGCGCGGCACGGAGGTCCAGGCCGGCGGCGCCGGCGCTTTCATAGGCGGGAAGCGGCAGACCCACGGCATGGGGCAGGCGCAGCACCGCAATGTCCAACGGAAGGCTCACGCGGGGCGTCGCGCGGTAGCGAGGTGGGCAAGATGGGCGACGATGCGGCTGGCGACCTCCGCCTTGGCGAGCGTCGGCCAGCTCTCGACGCCGTCCGCGGTCACCAGATGCACCGTGTTGGCGTCGCCGCCCATCACGCCGGTGCCGCCGACATCATTGGCGACGATCAGGTCGCAGCCCTTCCGGGCGAGCTTCGCCTGGGCATGGGCGACGACGTTCTCCGTTTCGGCGGCGAAGCCGACGACGAGGTCCGGCCGCCCGTCCGCCCGGCGCGCGATCGTGGCGAGGATGTCGGGATTCTCCACCAGTGCGAGCGGCGGCAGGGCGCCGCCATCCTTCTTCATCTTGTCCGGCGCCTCCGTCGCCACGCGCCAGTCGGCGACGGCGGCGGCGAAGATGGCGATCTGTGCCGGCAGCGCGGCCTCGACGGCCGCCAGCATCTCGCGGGCCGACTCGACATGCACCGTCTCGACACCCGGCGGATCGGGCAGAGCGACCGGCCCCGAGACAAGCGTCACCCGCGCCCCGGCGGCCGCGGCTGCGGCTGCGATCGCATGGCCCTGCTTGCCCGAGGAGCGATTGGCGATGTAGCGCACCGGATCGATGGCCTCATGCGTCGGGCCCGAGGTCACCAGCACATGCCGCCCCGCCAGCAGCCCCGGCCCATCGGCGGCACCCGGTAGCCGCCCGAGAAAGCCGATCGCGCGCTGCGGCTTGGTCGCTTCTCCGGCTAGCGCGAGTTCGATCGCGGTGATGATCTCGGCCGGCTCCGCCATGCGGCCCGGGCCGCTCTCGCCGCGCTCGGCCATGGCGCCGGAATTGGGGCCGACGACGAGCACGCCGTCCTTTTCGAGCTGCGCCATGTTCCGGCGCGTCGCCGGATGCTGCCACATCCGCGGGTTCATCGCCGGCGCGATCAGCACGCGCTTGTCGGTCGCCAGCAGCGCCGTCGAGGCGAGGTCGTTGGCGAGCCCGTTCGCCATCTTGGCGATCAGGTCCGCCGTCGCGGGTGCCACGACGAGCAGGTCCGTCGAGCGCGACAATGCGATGTGGCCGATATCGGCCTCGTCCGTCAGTGAGAACAGATCGCTGAAGCAGCGTTCGCCGGCGAGCGAGGAGACCGAGAGCGGCGTGATGAACTCTTCGCCCGCCTTGGTCAGGATGCAGCGGCTGGCGATGCCGCGATCCTTGAGGCGCCGGATCAGCTCCAGGCACTTATAGGCGGCGATGCCGCCGCCGATGATCAGCAGGATGGAGCGGGAAGCGGCCAAGTGGATGTTCCTGTAGCCCGGAGAGTCCGTTTCCTAGCACCGCCCGGGCCGGCCTGTCATGAGGGCCGTTCCCGAAGGGCAGTCGTCCAGGTTCGGGCTGCGGCCATTGGTGTGGGGAACACTCTTCTCTCCGGCCGGCCCGGGAGCGTCGGACCATCTCCCGCCCGCCGTTTTTTTAAAAGAACGATCGAGTTGACAAACAGGACGGATCGCCCGATATTGCGGATGTCATCGGCCCTGCCGAAGACCGCGGGGATTTGAGCGAGCAGCTTGCGCCGCGTCACCAAACGCTAAAGCGCCACGACGCGGTCGTGGGCTCCATTGCCAGGAGACGAACATGATCGAAGCGACCTCGCGTCTCCCTTCCTCCCGCATCGAAACCGGACGCTGTCGACTCTGACGGTCGCGACGCTCGCCAGCCGAGCTTTCCGAATGCCCCAGATGTCCACCAGCGCCGCGGCTGCGGCAGGAGTTCCGTCATGAATGCCATTCTGTCCGGTGCGGGCCGGCCCGAGCAGGGCCTGCCGCCGCGCGACCCGCAGGCCTATGTCATCGAGATCGACGAGACGCAGGCCGGCCTCGTCAGCCGGCGCGGCGACGAGCGCTTCTTCACCTTCATCTCCGCCGCCTCCGCCTTCGACGCGCTCGAGGGTCACCGCTTCGCCACGCCGGTCGCGGCCGAGCGGGCCGCGCGACAGCTGGCCTCGCCCCGGCGCCGCGCCGGCCGCTTCACCTCCTGAGGTCCCCATGAACGCTCCCGTGAAGCCCGACGCCTTCCGCGTCGAAACCGGCCCCGTGCCGGACCATCCCGCTCCGATCATCCGCTTCGCGCAGATCGGCAAGACCTATCCCTCCCGGGACGGGCAAGGCGCCGTTGCGGCGCTCTCCGGCATCGATCTCGACGTGCCCAAGGGTGCGATCGTCGGCGTCATCGGCCGCTCGGGTGCCGGCAAATCGACGCTGATCCGGCTCGTCAACGGGCTGGAGCGCGCGACCTCCGGCCACCTCCTGATCGAGGGCGAGGACGTCACAGCGCTCACGGAGGCCGGCTGGCGCAGCCGCCGGCGCGCGACCGGCATGATCTTCCAGCACTTCAACCTGCTCTCCTCGCGCACCGTCTTCGACAATGTCGCGCTGCCGCTGGAGATCGCCGGCACGCCGAAGGCGCAGATCGAGGACAAGGTCGCCCGGCTGCTCGATCTCGTCGGTCTGTCCGACAAGCGCGGGCGCTATCCGGCCGAACTCTCCGGCGGCCAGAAGCAGCGCGTCGGCATCGCCCGCGCGCTGGCCACCGACCCCAAGGTGCTGCTCTGCGACGAAGCGACTTCCGCGCTCGATCCCGAGACGACGAAGTCGATCCTGGCGCTGCTGAAGCAGGTCAACCGCGATCTCGGCATCACCATCCTGCTGATCACCCACGAGATCCCGGTCATCAAGGAGATCTGCGACCGCGTCGCGGTGATCGAGGACGGCCGCATCGTCGAGGAGGGCGACGTCTTCTCGGTGCTCACCCGTCCGCAGCACCCGACCACGGCGCGCTTCGTCGAGGCGGTCACCGGGGTCGAATTGCCGGCCTATCTGGAAGGGCGCATCCGCAAGGAGGCCCAGCAGGGCGCCCAGACCGTGCTGCGCATCACCTTCACCGGCGAGAACGCCACCGCGCCGGTCAT
The DNA here is from genome assembly GCF_030694325.1 of Allobosea sp. Lineage (GTDB taxonomy): Bacteria > Pseudomonadota > Alphaproteobacteria > Rhizobiales > Beijerinckiaceae > Allobosea. Next base: position 6,331 of record NZ_JAUXYO010000108.1, read on the forward strand.
CAGCCGGCTCAGCTCCACCATCGGCGTCGACGTCAACATCCTGGCCGGCCGCATCGACGCGATCGCCGGCAAGCCCTTCGGCAGCCTGCTCGTCTCGGTCCCGACCCGCGAGCCGGAACTGGCCGCGGTGCTCGGCGCGCTCAACGGCCTGGAACTCAAGGCGGAGGTCATCGGCCATGTTTCCTGAGATCATCTCGCCCCAGATTCTCGCCCTGATCGGGCAGGCGACCCTCGACACGCTGCAGATGGTGGCGATCGCGGCGGGCCTCGGCACGGTTCTCGGCCTGCCGCTCGGCGTCTTCCTCGCCACCAGCAAGCGCGGCGAACTCTTTGCCGCGCCCCTCGTCAACACGCTGCTCGGTACGCTCGTCAACGCCACGCGCTCGACGCCCTTCATCATCCTCGTCGTTGCGATCATCCCCTTTACGCGGCTGATCGCCGGCACCTCGATCGGCACCCAGGCCGCGATCGTGCCGCTGACCGTGGCGGCCACCCCCTTCATCGCCCGCTTGATCGAGGGCGCGATTCGCGAAGTCGACCAGGGTCTGGTCGAGGCCGCCCGCGCCATGGGCGCGACGCCGCTGCAGATCGTCCGCAAGGTGCTGGTGCCTGAGGCGCTGCCGGCGATCGCACTGGGTCTCACGCTCGCCATCGTCAGCCTGATCGGCTTCTCGGCCATGGTCGGCGCGGTCGGCGGCGGCGGGCTCGGCGACCTCGGCATCCGCTACGGCTATCAGCGCTTCATGCCCGAGGTCATGGCCGCCGTCGTCGCCGTCCTGATCGTGCTGGTCCAGACCGTCCAGACCATCGGCGACCATCTCGCCCGCCGGCTCAACAAGCGCCTGCGCCACGCCTGAACACCGTCACTCCAACCCATACTCGGCCCTCATCCTGAGGAGCGGACGAATGTCCGCGTCTCGAAGGATGATCCTGGAGGCTCCGGAAGCATCTGGAGCATCCTTCGAGACGCCGCTTCGCGGCTCCTCAGGATGAGGGTCGAGCGAATTTAAAGCCAAGCCAAAGGAACGCTTCCATGACCACCATCACCCGCCGCGCCGCCGTTGCCGCAACGGCCCTCGCCGCCCTCGCCCTGTCCGTCCCCGCCCTCGCGCAGGCCCCGCAGACCCTCCGCATCGGCGTCTCGCCCGGCCCCCATGCCGAGATCCTCGAACAGGTGAAGCCGCTTCTGGCCAAGAAGGGCATCGACCTGAAGATCGTCGAGTTCTCCGACTATGTCGTGCCGAACCAGGCCCTCGACGCCGGCGAGCTGGAAGCCAATTCCTTCCAGAACCAGCCCTATCTCGACAACCAGGTGAAGGATCGGGGCTTCAAGCTGGTCAGCGTCGGCCTCACCGTGAACTTCCCGCTCGGCATCTACTCGTCTAAGTACAAGAGCTGGGCCGAGGTGCCGGACGGATCGTCCATCGCGATCCAGAACGACCCGACCAATGGCGGCCGCTCGCTGCTGCTCCTGCAGGACAAGGGCGTGATCAAGCTCCGGGATGGGGTCGGCTTCAAGCCGGGCCCGATCGACGTCGTCGCCAACCCCAAGAAGCTGAAATTCATCGAGGTCGAGGCGGCGCAGACCCCGCGCACGCTGGCCGACGTCGCCGCCGCCGCGATCAACACCAACTACGCCGTCGACGCCAAGATCGAGCCGACCTCGGCGATCCTGCGCGAGGATCCGAAGGGGCCCTATGTGAACGTCATCGCGGTGCGCGCCGTGGACAAGGACAAGCCCTGGGTCAAGACGCTGGTCGAGACCTACCAGTCGCCCGAGATCAAGACCTTCATCGCCGAGCGCTTCAAGGGCAACGTGCTGGCCGGCTGGTAATCCCTTCCTCCCCACCTGGCTCTCATCTCGCCAGGCGCCTGCCCCGGATGCAACGCGCATCCGGGGCTTTTTTGTGAGGGATGATCCAGCTCAGGCAGGCTCGCCGTGCCGGACCGACCGCCCGAGACCGACGGCCTCGGCCATGGTCACGGCGAGCACGGCACCAGCCTGGGCGAGCACGAAAGCGATGCCGAGCCCGCTCGGCATAAACCATCCGCCGGCCAGCAGCAGCAGGCTGTCGGCGATCCAGATCAGATTGACGCCGATCACGGCGAGAACCGCGAGGCGCGGCAGCTCCCGACGGCGCGAGAGCCAGCCAAGCAGCGCCGCACAGGGCAGCAGCAGGAGGCCGGCCCCTCTGAGAAGGTCGGGGGGCAGCGCAAACAGGCCGGAGAGCGGAGCCGCAGCGAGGCTCAGCAGCACGCCCATGCCGGCGCAGGCGGCGGCATCGAGCGCGAGCGCGCCGCGCAGCAGCGGTGAGGCTTGGATCATCGTCATGATGGTCTCCCTGATGAGGAGGCGCCACCGGGACGCCTCGGTTGGATGGCGACAGGGTGGCGGGCGCAGCTCGGGCCGTCGATTAAGCCGGAGGTAATTGGAACGGCGCCGGGGGCCCGGTAGCGTGCCGGTCATGACCAGCCATCGCTCCGCGGCCATCGGCCCCCTCATCCGTGACTGGCGGCAGCAGCGCCGTCTCAGCCAGCTCGACCTCGCGCTCGAGGCGGAGATCTCCCAGAAGCACCTCTCCTTTGTCGAGAGCGGCCGCTCACAGCCCAGCCGCGACATGGTGCTGCTACTGGCCGAGCATCTCGGCGTGCCCCTGCGCGAGCGCAACGCGCTGCTGCTCGCGGCCGGCTATGCACCGGTCTATCTGGAACGGGCGCTGGAGGACCCGGCGCTGCAGGCCGCCAGGGCGGCGGTCGATCTCGTCCTGACGGGGCACGAGCCCTATCCGGCGCTGGCGGTCGACCGGCACTGGACCCTGCTCGCGACGAATGCGGCGGTGGCGCCGCTGCTGGCGCTGGTCGGCGATGCCGACCTGCTGCGCCCGCCCGTCAATGTCCTGCGGCTGGCGCTGCATCCCGGGGGGCTCGCCGGGGCAACCGTCAACTTAGGGGAATGGCGCGCCCATCTCCTGGCGCGGTTGCGCCAGCAGGTGCGGATCGCCGCCGATCCCGCGCTCGCCGACCTCTTGGCCGAGCTTCTGACCTATCCCGCGCCGCCGACGGCCGCGGCCGATCATGCCCTGCCGGCCGACGGGGCGGCGATCGCGGTCCCGCTGCGGCTGCGCGTCGGGGAGGCGGTCCTGTCCTTCATCTCGACCACGACCGTGTTCGGCACACCGGTCGACATCACCCTGTCCGAACTGGCTCTGGAAACCTTCTTCCCGGCCGATGACATGACGGCCGCAGCCTTGCGAGCGCTGGCGGAGGCACGGCGCGACGCATCCTGTTGAACCCCGGAATTTTGCCTGGAACCTTCCGCTGGGTCGCCGGTTGTTGAAGCGACGCCGCGGGGGCGGCACGGAATTCAACAGAAGGATCAAGACGATGGGTAGCACCATGGACAAGGTCAAGGGCATGGCCAACGAGGCCGTCGGCAACGTCAAGCAGGCCGCCGGCAAGGCGCTCGACAAGCCCGGCCTCGAGGCCGAGGGCTTCGCTCAGGAGCGCAAGGGCGAAGCCCAGCAGGCGCTCGGCAAGGGCAAGGACGCCGTCAAGAAAGTGGTCGACAAGGCCTGATTTCGATCAGAGCCTGACCAAGAACGGGCCGCCGAAAGGCGGCCCGTTTTGCTATGCGGTATGGCTTACCGTCATTGCGAGCGCAGCGAAGCACTCCAGGTGGACACAGAGCCCTGACGTTCTGGATGGCTTCGCTGCGCTCGCAATTGTCTCTTGGCGATGTGTCAGAGTGGTGTTGGTTCCCGGGAGGGAACGCCGTGGCCCGGGACGGCCATCCCGAGCCACGGCGCGCGAAGACCGGCCGTCTCGCAATCGGGCTCGACGCCCGC
>NZ_JAUXYO010000112.1 GCF_030694325.1 Allobosea sp.
GTACGCGGCTTTCAACCGGCGATATGATCGAATCCAGGCGATCGAAGACGAGCTGAAATCGCGTCCCGGGGATCAGCGCCGCATCCTCATGAAGCTCTTTGGCCATCCCAACATGCAAGTGAGACTCACTGCGGCGCGGGCCAATCTCGCGGTCGACTATCCCGCCGCCCGCAGTGAGATTCAGGACATCGCCGACTCCAAATGGGGGCCGCAATGTCTCGATGCCGGCATGACCCTCATCAATCTGGACAATGGGATTTATCGGCCGAGTTGAGGTCAACCAGGAGGTCTGATGAAGCGCCACGAAGATTTGAGTGCGCTATCCAACGAGGAGATCGTCAAGCGTTTCGAGCAACTCTGCATCGAGCAGTACGACGCCATGGATCGTGAAGAACTGGGACGCGTCAACCGCCTCGTCTGGCGCATCCACCATCTCGTCATGGAGTTGAAATCGCGCCCCGGTGATCAACGCCGCCTTCTTCGACGCTTCTTCGGCCACTCGAACATGCAGGTTCGGCTCTCAGCAGCACACGCCAATCTCGCGATCGACTACCCGGCTGCCCGTCGCGAGATTCAGGATATCGCCAACTCCAAATGGGAAGCGCAATGTCTCGATGCCGGCATGACCCTCATTAATCTGGACAACGGGATTTATCGGCCGAGCTGAGGTCAACCAGGAGGCCTGATGAAGGGCCACGAAGATCTGAGCGTGTTGTCCGACGAGGACATAGTCCGGCGCTTCGAACAGCTCTGCATCGAGCAGTACGACGCCATGGATCGCGAAGAACGGGGGCGCGTCAACCGCCTCGTCTGGCGCATTCATGCCTTGGAAATGGAACTGAAATCCCGCCCCGGGGATCAACGCCGCCTTCTTCGGCGCTTCTTCGGCCACGCGAACATGCAGGTTCGGCTCTCAGCAGCTAAAGCCAATCTCGCGGTCGACTATCTCGCCGCCCGCCGCGAGATCCAGGACATCGCCGACTCCAAATGGGGGCCGCAATGTCTCGATGCCGGCATGACCCTCATCAATCTGGACAACGGGGTCTATCGGCCGACCTGACCCGAAGGAGGACTCGATAAGGCGTGGCACGAAGCTGAGCTGCTTGCCGGACAGCGAGCTCCTCGCCCGCTTTGAGAAGCTGTGCGTCGAACAGTACGACGCTCTCGATCGCCAGGAGTACGCGGCTTTCAACCGGCGATATGATCGAATCCAGGCGATCGAAGACGAGCTGAAATCGCGTCCCGGGGATCAGCGCCGCATCCTCATGAAGCTCTTCGGCCATCCCAACATGCAAGTGCGACTCACTGCGGCGCGGGCCAATCTCGCGGTCGACTATCCCGCCGCCCGCCGCGAGATCCAGGACATCGCCGACTCCAAATGGGGACCGCAATGCGGAGACGCCGGCATGACACTCATCAATCTGGACAACGGGGTCTATCGGCCGACCTGAGGCGCCCCCCTTACCGCCGCCCGAACAGCTTCTCGATATCGGCGAGCTTGAGTTCGACATAGGTCGGGCGGCCATGGTTGCACTGGCCGGAATTGGGCGTGACCTCCATTTCGCGCAGCAGCGCGTCCATCTCCTCGGGACGGAGCCGACGGCCGGCGCGGACGGAGTTGTGGCAGGCCATCGTCGCCAGGACATGGTCGAGGCGGCGTTCGAGCGAACCGGCGGTTCCATGCTCGGCCAGCGCGTCGGCGACGTCGCGGACGAGCTTCTGGAGGTTGCCGCCGGCGAGTTGCTGGGGCGCCTCGCGGACCAGCACCGCACCCGGCCCGAAGGGCTCCAGCCTCAAACCCAGCGTCGCCAGATCCTCGCTCGCCACGTTCAGCCGGTCGGCGTCGACGGGGGCGAGTTCGACCACCTCCGGCAGGAGCAGAGGCTGCGTGGCGATGCCGCTGCGGGCGCGCTCGGCCTTGAGGCGCTCATAGACGAGACGCTCATGGGCGGCATGCTGGTCGACGATGACGACGCCCTCGCGCGTCTGGGCGACGATATAGGTCTCGTGGAGCTGGGCCCGGGCCGTGCCGAGCGGCCGGTCCAGCGCATCCGGCGCGGGCTCCGCGAGATGGGCGCGGGCGTCGGCCGAGGAGGCGTCGAATCCCGCAAAGCCCTGCTGCGGGCGGGCGTCGAAGCCGGCGACGGGCGCGCCCCAGGCCGGGGTCTCGGGCAGTGTCGGGCGCAAAGGCGACGCGCTGTTGCCGGTGCCGGCGAAGACCGCGCGGAAGGCCTCCAGCGTGCGGGCGCCGCCGGTCGTGGTGGCGCGATGGCCGGCTTCCGCCAGCGCCGCCTTCAGCCCGGAGACGACGAGACCGCGGACCAGCTGCGGATCGCGGAAGCGGACCTCGCTCTTGGCCGGATGGACGTTGACGTCGACGGCGCGCGGATCGCAGGCGACGTCGAGGAACAGCACCGGATGACGGTCAGAGGGCACGACATCGGCATAGGCGCCGCGCACCGCCGAGAGCAGCAGCTTGTCGCGCACGGGCCGGCCGTTGACGGCCAGATGCACACCGGCCGAGGTGCCGCGATGGAAGGTCGGCAATCCGGCGAAGCCGGTGACATGGACGCCCTCGCGCGCCGCGTCGAGCCGCAGCGCGTTTTCGGGGAAGTCGCGGCCGAGCGCGCGGCCGAGCCGACGCAGCTGCCCCTCCTCGCCAAGATCTGCAACGGATTTGGCCTCGGCCGGCCAGTCGAAGGGCGAGACATGTTCGCCTTCCAGCGAGAAGCGGATCGCGGGATGGGCGATGGCGAGGCGCCGCAGCATCTCCGAGACGGCCTGTGCCTCGGCCCGGTCGCTCTTGAGGAATTTCAGCCGGGCGGGTGTGAAGGCGAAGAGATCGCTGACTTCGATGCGGGTGCCGGGGGCCGCCGCGACGGGACGCACCACGCCCTTCTCGCCGGCCTCGACGACGAGGCCGGCGCCCTGGGGCGCATCATGACGCCGAGTCGCGATCGAGAGCCGCGCGACCGAGCCGATCGAGGGCAGCGCCTCGCCGCGGAAGCCGAGCGACTGGATCGCAAAGAGGTCGCCATCGGGCAGCTTGGAGGTGGCGTGGCGCTCGACGGCGAGTGCGAGATCCTCGGGCGTCATGCCCGCGCCATCATCGACCACGCGGATGAGCTCGCGCCCGCCGGCCCGGATCGTGACCGCGATGGAGCGGGCGCCGGCGTCGATGGCGTTCTCGACCAGCTCCTTCACCGCCGCAGCCGGCCGCTCGATCACCTCGCCGGCGGCGATGCGGTCGACCAGGACGGGATCGAGGCGGCGGACGGGCATGCGGGTTCCGGAGCGGCGGGCGGCGCGGCGAATCGGGGAGCAGCGTTGCGGCAGGATAGTGGATGGGGGCGGGTCATGCCCAAATCGGATTCGCGAGCGGCACCGAACGGGCGCGGGCAACCCTTCCCCCTTGTGGGGAGGGGAGGAGCGCTACTGGGCCGGCCTCGTCTGCGAACTCACACCAGCCCGACGGGCCGGCCCACCGCCTGGACCAGCAGGCGCGGGTCGCCGAAGAGGCGCTGCGCGACGCGCTTGACGTCGGCCAGCGTCACCGCGGCGAAGAGACGGTTGCGCTCAGCGAGGAACTCGGGCTCGAAGCCGTTGACGGCGAGGCCGAGCAGTTCCGAGGCGATCTTGGGCGAGGTGTCGAAGCGCAAGGGGTAGGAGCCGATGATGTAGCGCTTGGCCTCCTCGACCTCGTGCTCGCTCGGGCCCTCATGCGCGAGCTTGGCCATCTCCTCGCGGATCACGCTCATCGATTCGGCGGCGCGCTCGTTCTTGGTCGCGGTGCCGCCGACCAGCATGGCGCCCTGGCGCAGCGGCAGCAGGCTGGAGGAGACGCCATAGGCGAGGCCGCGCTTTTCGCGGACCTCCATGAAGAGCCGGGAGGTAAAGGCCGAGCCGCCGAGGATGTGGTTGAGCACGCTGCCGGCGATGAAATCGGGATCATGCCGCATCAGGCCGGGGCCGACGAAGCGCAGCACGGTCTGCGGCACGTCGAGATCGATGACATGGGTCTGGCCGAGTCCCTGGATCGGCAAAGCCTCGCCCGGCTGCGCGCGCGGCAGGCCTTGCGGCAGCGCGCCGAAGATCTGGTCGAGCCGGCGAGCGAGTTCGTCTGCGGTAATGTCGCCGACGACGACGATCTTCAGGCCGGCGCGGGTGAGCAGATTGCGCGACAGCCCCTTCAGCGCGTCGGCCTCCAGCCGCGAGACGCTGTCGACATCGCCCTTCTCGGGCCGGCCATAGGGATGTCCCGGGAAGGCGGCGGCGTAGAGCGCGTTGCGGCAGAGGGTTTCGGGGTTCTGGGCCTGGCGCTGCAGCCCGGAGATCACCTGGCCCTTCACGCGTGCGACTGCGTCTTCGTCGAAGCGCGGGGCGTTCAGCGACAACGCCAGCAGCTCAAAGGCGGTGTCGCGGTGGCTCGACAGCGTCTGGAGATGGCCGTGGAAATCGTCGCGGCGCGCATCGAAGCCAAGGCTGATGGCGTGGTCGGCGAGCTTGCCCTGAAAGGCCTCAGCGTCGAGATCGCCTGCGCCCTCGTCGAGCAGGCCGGAGACGAGATAGGCGCTGCCGGCGGCGTTCTCGGGATCGCGCGTGGCGCCGCCGTCGAAGGCGAATTCGACCGCGATCAGCGGCAGGCTGTGTTCCTCGACCAGCCAGGCCTCGACGCCGGCAGGCGAGCGGACCTTCCGGACCGGCACGGAAGGGCCGGCGAGGCTGGTGGCGGCAACGGGAATCGGAGCGTTCATGTCATGTCCTGGCTCGGGCCGGGCTGCGGCCCCGTGCGGGAGGAGGACGGATCAGGCGGCGGGGAGGAGCAGGCCGGTGACGCCGCGGTCGGGCCGCAGATAGCGCCGCGCGGCCTCCAGAACGGCCTCGCGCGGGACGGCCTCGATGCGCGCTGGCCAGGCCAGCACGTCCTCCACCGTCTCGCCCACGGCCAGCGACGCCCCGAAGATGCGGGCGAGCGAGGACTGGCTGTCGCGGGCGAAGACCGTCTCGGCGACGAGGCGGGTGCGGGCGCGGGCGAGTTCGAGCTCGCTCGGCCCCTCGCTGAGGAAGGCTTCGAGCGCGGCGTCGAGGCCGGCTTCCAGCGCGGCCATCTCGACACCGGGGCGCGGGCTGACCGAGAGCTGGAAGGCGGCGCGGTCGACCATCGAGCCCATGAAATAGGCGCTGGCGCCGGAGGCCAGATCGGCCTCGACGCAGAGGCGGCGATAGAGCCGCGAGGTGGTGCCGCCGCCGAGGATCTCAGCCAGAAGCTCGAGCGCAAAGACTTCGCCCGGGTCGCCGCTGAGATAGGTCGGCGTCAGCCAGCCGCGCCGCAGCGAGGGCTGGCGCACACGCGGGTCGCTCAGCGAGACCCGGCGCGCGGCGCGCGGATCGGGCTCGGCCGGGCGCTTGCGGACAGGCGCCTGGCCGCGGGCGGGAATGACACCATAGGTTTCTTCCGCGAGGCGGCGGACGGTGGCGGCGTCGGTGTCGCCGGCGACGACGAGGATCGCGTTCTCCGGCGTGTAGAAGCGCTGGTAATAGGCGAAGGCGTCGTCCCGGTTCAGGCCCTCGATCTCGTGCTCCCAGCCGATGATCGGGGTGCCGTAGGGATGATGCACGAAGAGTGCGGCCGAGAACTCCTCGCCGAGCTGGGCGGCGGGGTCTGCATCGACGCGCATCTTGCGCTCTTCCAGCACCACGTCGCGCTCGGGACCGACGACGCTTTCGTCGAAGGCCAGCCCGGTCATCCGGTCGGCCTCGTAATCCATCATGGCGCGGAGATGCTCCTTCGGCACGCGCTGGAAATAGGCGGTGTAGTCGAAGGAGGTGAAGGCGTTCTCCTGGCCGCCGAGGCCTGCGACGATCTTGGAGAATTCGCCCGCCGGCCATTTCGCCGTGCCCTTGAACATCAGATGCTCGAGGAAATGGGCGATGCCGGACTTGCCGGCCGGATCGTCGGCCGAGCCGTTGCGATACCAGACCATGTGGGTGACGACGGGCGCGCGCCGGTCGGGCACCACCACGACGTCGAGTCCATTGGCCAAACGAAAGGATTCCACCGGCTGGGCGGCCTTCATCGGCTGCGCATGCATGTTCACCTGGGCCGTCTCCATGATGCAGCGCGCTCGCGCCGCGTGCAGCGGTCAACGCGGCGGCGCGACCGTCGACCGGTGCACCGCCTCTTCCGGCACTTAGGCGTTGACGGCGCGGAACGCCAGTGCGCAAGCGCTGCCCCGAAGCCGCAGCGTCGCGCGCTCACGGCTTCGGCATCGCGCCTCACTGCATCGGGATCTGGCCGGTGAGGAATTCGCGCTGGCCGACAGCCTGACGATCTTCCTGCGGGCCGCCCTGGCCCGGGCCGAGCGGCGCCGAACCCGCGGGAAGGCGATAACCGACCGGCGGCTCCGCCAGCGTGCGGCGCGGCGGCTCGGAGCCATAGGTCAGCTGGTCGAGCGCGGTCTGGTTCTGGCGGCTGGCGAGTTCGCGGCCGACCCGGATCGGAGCAATCTGGTTGTTGTAGTTGTTGTGGTCCTCGGCGATCACCGGGCGGCCGGCGTCGCGGGTCGTGCGGCCGCGGCGCAGCTCTTCCTGGCTCAGCACCGGGTTGTTGCGCCAGTTCGGGTTGAACACCGGAACGCGCGAGGCTTCCGCCTCGGCGCGGCGGGCGGCGACGTCGGGATCGTTGGGCCAGGCGGCATTACGGGTGCTCGCCGGCGCCTGCGGGCGCGGCAGGGTCGAATTCGGGGGAACGACCAGCGGCGGGCGCTGGCGGTATTCGATGTCGTCGCCCGAACGGCCGCCGATCACACCTTCCATCAGGTTCTTGAAGAGCATGCCTTCCTGGGCCAGCGCCGGCTGGGCCGCCAGGACGAGGCCTCCGGCCAGCAGCAGATGCGTCACGCGGATGCGATGCGCCATGTCAAACCTCCCTCGGGGATATTGCTTCCCCGTCTCAAACCGCAAACGAACGGCAAAACGATGGCGGGGCCGGGTTCAGGCCGTATTTTCGGCCGCCGGCCGGAAGGACTCATACAACAGCCCGGCCACCCCGACAACGATGGCGGCATCGGCAACGTTGAAGATGTACCAGCTGAAGCTGCCCCAATGCAGGTGGACGAAGTCCACGACCGCCCCATAGACCGCGCGATCGACCCCGTTGCCGAGCGCGCCGCCGACGATGAGGGCGAGGCTCGCGACGGTGAGTGCCCGCGGCTCGCGCCACATCCAGCGCCCGAGCCAGATCGCGGCTGCGATCGAGATGACGACGAGGCCCCAGCGGCCGATGTCGCTGTGCTGCTGGAACAGCCCGTAGGAGATGCCGCGATTCCAGGCGAGCACGATGTCCATGAAGGGCGTGACCGCATAGGGCCCCGTCTCCGCCAGGCGCAGCCCGAAGAGCAGCCAGAGCTTCAGCGTCTGGTCGACGAGGAAGACGACCAGGACGATGGCGAGGCCGAGGCGACGGGCGGGCGTCACGCGGCGCCCCGGCCCAGTTCGCGCAGCGCCTTGGCGTCACGCGGCGTCACCGCGGGATAGGCCGGATCGGCCGTCGCGGGGTCGAAATATTTCCAGGAGCGCGCGCATTTGACGCCGTCGGCGCGATGCGGGACGACCGCGACGCCGGGAACGTCGGGCAGGCGGACGGCGTCCGTGGGCCCCTCCCCGCTCTCGACGCGGATGGCGGAGGTGATGCTGATCTCGGCGAGATCGGCCCCCGACAGGGCCGCAAGCAGGTCCGGATCGGAGACGAAGACCTGCGGCGCCGCTTCCAGCGACGAGCCGAGGCGCTTGGCCGCACGCTCCAGTTCCAGCGCACCGGTGACGACGCGACGGACCTTGCGGATCTTGCTCCAGCGCTCGGCCAGTTCCGGATCGAGCCAGGCGGCCGGGGCCTGCGCGAAGAGTTCGAGATGGACCGAGCCGTCCAGCGTCTTCTGCTCGGGGTAGCGTTCCAGCCAGGCTTCCTCGGCGGTGAAGACCAGGATCGGCGCGAGCCAGGTCGTCAGGCAGCGGAAGAGATGGTCGACGACGGTGAGCGCGCTCTTGCGGACATGGCTGGAGAGCGGATCGCAATAGAGCGCGTCCTTGCGGACGTCGAAATAGAAGGCCGAGAGCTCGGTGTTCATGAACTGCGAGAGCAGCGTCACGACCTTCTTGTAGTCATAGGTGCGATAGGCCTCCTCGACTTGCGGGCCGATCTCGGCCAGCCGGTGCAGCATCAGCCGCTCCAGCTCGGGCATGGTCTGGATTTCGGAGACGCGGGTGTCCTCGCTGAAATGGGCGAGCGTGCCGAGCATCCAGCGCATCGTGTTGCGGAGTTTCCGATAGGTCTCGACGAAGGTCTTGAGGATCTCCTTGCCGATGCGCAGATCGTCGGAATAGTCCGCCGCCGCGACCCAGAGGCGCAGGATGTCGGCGCCCGAATCCTTGATGATGTCCTGGGGCGCGGTGACGTTGCCCTTGGACTTCGACATCTTCTCGCCCTTCTCGTCGAGGCAGAAGCCGTGCGTCAGCACGATGTCGTAGGGCGCGCGGCCGCGCGTGCCGCAGCTTTCGAGCAGCGAGGAGTGGAACCAGCCGCGATGCTGGTCCGAGCCTTCGAGATACAACACCCGGTCATTGCCGCCGTCGCCGCGGCGACGCGCGCGCAGATCGGCCCGCTTCTCGAGCGTGAAGGCATGGGTCGAGCCTGAATCGAACCAGACGTCGAGCACGTCGGTGACGCGCTCGTAACTCGCCGGATCGTAGCCGAAGGGCTTCAGGAAGCGCGCGCCGTCGGTGTCGGTGAACCAGGCGTCGGCGCCTTCCGCCTCGAAGGCCTCGGCGATGGCCGCGTTGACCCTGGCATCGACCAGGATCTCCTTGGTCTCCTTCTCGACGAAGACGGTGATCGGCACGCCCCAGGCGCGCTGGCGCGAGACCACCCAGTCGGGGCGGTTCGCGATCATGCCGTTGATGCGGTTCTCGCCGGCGGCGGGAACCCACTGCGTGTCCTTGATCGCGCCGAGCGCGACCTCGCGCAGGGTGCAGTTGCCGAGCGTGTCGACCGCCTTGTCCATCGCGATGAACCATTGCGGCGTGTTGCGGAAGATCACCGGCTTCTTCGAGCGCCAGCTATGGGGATACTGGTGCTTGAGCCGGCCGCGCGCGACGAGATTGCCGGACGCCGCGAGCGCCTTGATGACGACCTCGTTGGCGTTGCCCTTCTCGCCGGTGTCGGTGATGACCTGCGCGCCCTCGAAGCCCGGCGCGTCCCTGGTGAAGCGGCCATCGGCATCGACGGTGTAGGGGATGCGGGTCTCGATGCCGCGCTCGGCCAGCATGCGGCCATTGCTCATCCAGACGTCGAAGTCCTCGCGGCCATGGCCGGGCGCGGTGTGGACGAAGCCGGTGCCGGCATCGTCGGTGACATGGTCGCCGTCGAGGAGGGGGACATCGAAGTCGTAGCCGTGGCCGCGAAGGGGGTGGGCTGCGGTGAGGCCGGCGAGTTGGTCTGCCGGCACGTCCATGACGAGTTCGAAGGCCTCGACCTTGGCCGCCTTGAAGACGCTTTCGGCCAGGTTCTTGGCGAGGATGTAGGTCGCGCCGACCTTGGCCCAGTTGTTCTCGGGCGCGGCGGTGACGCGATAGAGGCCATAGGCGATCTTGTGGTTGAACGAGATCGCGCGGTTGCCAGGCATCGTCCAAGGGGTGGTCGTCCAGATGACAACCGCGGCCCCCATCAACACATCAAGCGCCGCTACAGCTGATTGTTCTGGGGCGGTTACGAATGGGCCGACGATCGGCGGCTTCTCTCGATCAAGCGGAAACGCCACGAACACCGTGTCGCTGACATGTTCCTCGTACTCGACCTCGGCCTCGGCGAGCGCGGTCTTCTCGACCACCGACCACATCACCGGCTTGGAGCCGCGATAGAGCTGGCCGGTCTCGGCGAACTTCATGATCTCGCGGGCGATCTGCGCTTCAGCCGGGTAGGCCATGGTCAGATAGGGATCGTCCCAGTCGCCCTCGACGCCGAGCCGCTTGAACTCCTCGCGCTGGACCGAGACCCAGTGCTCGGCGAAGGCGCGGCATTCCTTGCGGAATTCGACGACCGGCACGTCGTCCTTGTTCAGCCCCTTGGCGCGATACTGCTCCTCGATCTTCCACTCGATCGGCAGGCCGTGGCAGTCCCAGCCCGGGACGTAGTTGGAGTCGAAACCCAGCATCTGCTGCGAGCGCGTGACGAGGTCCTTCAGGACCTTGTTGAGCGCATGGCCGATATGGATGTTGCCGTTGGCGTAGGGGGGGCCGTCATGCAGGACGAAACGGTCGCGGCCTTTGCCGGCCTCGCGCAGCTTGCGGTAGAGGTCGATCTTCGCCCAGCGCGCCAGCAGCTCGGGCTCGCGCTGCGGCAGGCCGGCCCGCATCGGGAACTCGGTCTGGGGCAGGAACAGCGTCTGGGAATAGTCTGTCGCGTCGGTCTTGTCGGCGGTCTTGTCGGTCATGGTCCGGCTCGGGCACTGGGACAGGCGGCGGCGGTGGCCGCGCTGATCCTCTGGAAACGGGAAAAGCGGTCTTCAACCCGGACTGCGCAGGCGCCCGCGCTCAGCGCGAGGCGGCAGCCGGGCCTGTAATTCGCCGGAGAAGGCACATAGGCAGCATGACCATCGGCAGCTTCTAGACCAGATTTCTCGACGCCGGAACCGCCCGGGTCATCCCGGTCGAAGCGAAGCGAAGAGCCAGGATCCATTCCGCAGCGATCATCGGACAGGTTCCGAAAGGGATCCCGGGTCTCCCTCCGGTCGCCCAGGATGACCGCGCGTGGTGGAACGTCGTGGCTGCTCTAGCAAAGCCCCCTCAAAGAAGGAAGGGCGGCGTCGCGGTGAGGATCTCGCGGGCGCGGGCGCTGTCTTCGTCCATCTGCGCGATCAGGGCCGGAAGCGAGTCGAACTTCGCCTCGCCGCGCAGCCAGGCGACGAGCGCGACGTCGACCTGCCGGCCATAGAGATCGCCTGAAAAATCGAAGACGAAGGTTTCGAGCCGCGGCGCGCCATCGTCGAAGGTCGGGCGGCTGCCGAAGCTCGCGACGCCGTCATGCCAGATGCCGTCGATCTTCATCCTGACGGCGTAGATGCCGTATTTCAGCCGGCAGTCGCGGGCCAGATGAAGGTTGGCGGTGGGGTAGCCGAGATCGCGGCCGCGCTTGTCGCCATGGGCGACGACCCCGCGGACGAACCAGGGCCGGCCGAGGAGACCGGCCGCGCGGGCGACGTCGCCCCGCTCCAGCGCGGTGCGGATCAGCGTCGAGGACACGGCCTCGCCGCCCAAGGCGAAAGGCGGAACGACGACGACGGGGACACCCTCGCCCTCGCAGTGCTCCTGCAGAAGCTCGGGCGAACCGGCCCGGCCCAGGCCGAAATGGAAATCATAGCCGCAGACGAGGCCGGCGGCGCCGAGCCGGCCGAGCAGCAAATCGTCGATGAAAGCCTCGGCCCGGATCGCGGCGATGTCGCGGTTGAAGGGCAGGACGAAGGTCAGCGGCAGGCCGAGCCCGCCGAGCAGTTCCGTTTTCACTGCCGGGGGCGTCAGCCGGAAGACCGGTTCCTCCGGCCGGAAGACGCTGCGGGGATGGGGCTCGAAGGTCAGCGCAGCCGGCCGCCGGCCCAGCTGCTGCGCCAACTCCACCGCCTCACGCGCCAGCTCGGCATGGCCGCGATGGACGCCGTCGAAATTCCCGAGAGCGAGGACGCAGCCGCGCAGCGAGGCCGGTACGGGCTTGTCGAGGTCGATCACGAAGCTGGCATGCGTGTCGGCGGAGGAGGTCATCGGCGGCGGGGGTCCCGTCGCCCGGGCACGATGCCGGGCGTGCCCGTCATTGTGCAGGCGCGCCGAGGCGTCAAGCCGGCCGCGCCGATGGGGACCGTCCTGCCGGCGGCATGATCAACTTCGCGGGTGGGCCGGCGGCAGAGCGACCCAGGCCTCGCCCTCGAGCACGGCCTTGCCGTCGACGAGGCATTCGCAGAACAGCCGCGCGCGGCGACGCTCCGCCACCAGTTCCATCACCTCGACGCGGGCGGTGACGACATCCCCGATCTTGACGGGCGCGAGGAAAGTCAGCGTCTGCGACAGATAGACCGCACCCGGCCCCGGCAGCCTGGTGCCGAGCAGCGCCGAGACCAGGCTCGCGGTGAGCATGCCATGGGCGATGCGCTGGCCGAATTTCGTGTTGGCGGCGTAACGGTCGCAGAGATGGATCGGGTTGGCGTCGCCCGAAAGGTCGGCGAAGAGCGAGACATCGCGCTCCATCACCGTCCGCATGAGGCTCTGGCTCATGCCGATGGTCAGGTCCTCGAAAGCGTGGACGGTGTACAAGGCGCTGGTCATCGCTTGCGGGCCTCGGCTCCGGACGCGGCCGCGAGGCCTGCGGAAGGGGGTCGAAAATGCTGCCTCGAACCGTGTCACAGCAACGGCAGCCCGGCCATAGGACTTTGGTGGCTGCACGGCAGGGGAACGATGACGCTACGTCGCTTGCGCATTGGATTAACGGCTTTGAAATACCGGAGCGTTATCCCTTGGAACCGATCACTGCCGCCGCGATTGAAGCGGCGTGGCGCGGCTTGCCGCGCCGTCACCGTTTGCTTGGAGCACCCTTATGGCTCTAGACCCGTCCATGCCCATTCTGGTGGTCGACGACTACCAGACGATGGTCCGGATCATCCGCAACCTGTTGAAGCAGCTCGGTTTCGAGAATGTCGATGATGCATCGGACGGGCAGGCGGCGATCGCGAAGATGCGCGACAAGCAGTATGGCCTGGTGATCTCGGACTGGAACATGGAGCCGATGACCGGCTTCGAACTGCTGCAGCGCGTGCGCGAGGAGCACGCGCTGGCGGCGACCCCCTTCATCATGGTCACGGCGGAATCGCGCACCGAGAACGTCATCGCCGCCAAGAAGGCGGGCGTGAACAACTACATCGTGAAGCCGTTCAACGCGCAGACCCTCCGCTCGAAGATCGAGTCCGTCTGCACGGGCTGATCCCACGCCGGGCGTCAGCCCGCGCCGACCGCCTCACCAGACCAGATGCGGCAGTGCATAGGCCGGGCGGTGGCTCTGCCGCCCGAACCAGCCATGGCGCTCGTCCCAGGACGCTTCCATCAGATCCTGCGCATGGATGCCGGCCAGCACCATGATGCCCGTGATGCCGAAGGCTTCCGCACCGGCGATGTCGGTCCGGATCGCATCGCCGATGCCGCAGATCCGCTCGCGTGCGATCTCCCGGCCGAGCCTCGCCTCGGCCAGTGCCAGCGCGGCGGTGTAGATCGGCGCATGCGGCTTTCCGGCATAGATCGCCCGGCCGCCGATTTCCTCATAGGCGAGCGCGACCGAGCCGGCGCAGGGCACGATCCTGCCGCCGCGCTCGACGACGAGGTCGGGATTGGCGCAGATCATCTCGAGGCCGCGCGCGGCAAAGCCAGCCAGCAGATCGGCATAGGTCTCCGCCGTATCGGTCTCGTCGTCGAGGAGCCCGGTGCAGAGGACGTAGCTGGCCTGCTCCGGCGCGACCTCGGGCGCGTCGAGCCCGGCGACCAGCGGCCGGTCGCGCTCCGGCCCCAGCCTGAACATCGGCTGTCCGGCGCGCGCCGCGATCAGCGACCGGCAGACATCGCCGGAGGTGACGATCGCGTCCCAGGCGGAGCGGGGCACGCCGAAACCATCAAGCTGCTGCTCGATGACGGCAGCGGGGCGCGGCGCATTGGTCACGAGCACCACGACGATCCCGCGTTCGCGCATCGCGACCAGCGCCGCCACCGCCTCGGCAAAGGCGGCGACACCGTTATGGACCACGCCCCAGACGTCGCAGAGGCAGAGATCGAACCGATCGGCGATGCTGGCAAAGCCTGGAAGCGCGAGGGTGGAGGCGGTCTGGGTCGGCGGCACGTCGGGTCACTCCCTGTCGAATGCGGCCGCTCTACAGCATCGCGGAGCGCCCCGCACCCCGGGCGACGGGATGGAAGCCTGCCGAAAACGGGAGGTCGGGCGCGCCCGTAGCCCGATCAGGCGGTCGCGCGGCGCAGGACCGAGCGGAAGGACTGCCGTTCCGGAGGCGCTTCCGGAGGCGACGCTGGCGCGGGCACCGGATAGCCGACCACCTCGGCCGTCCGAGGCTCGGCGACGATGGCGAGCGACGGCTCGTGAGCAGCGACGGCAGCGGCGGCCGGTGCCGGCTCGGCAAAGACATCCGGCTTTACCGGCCGGGGCGGCGAGAAGACCAGGCCCTGCCCCATTGTGACGCCGAGATCGATCATGTCGGCGACCGTCGGGTCGTCTCCGACCTGGTCCGCGATCAGCACCACCGAGGCGCGCGCCAGCAGCGCGGCGAGATCGGCCGGGGCGATGTCGGCGCTCTGACTTTCGGCCTGCTCCATCAGCAGGGCTGCGGGCGCCTTCACGAAGCGGATGCCGCGGTCGAACAACGCGACGGGATCGAGCCGGAGATCGGCCAGTTCGTCGAGCGCGAAGCGGACGCCGTTCGCCGACATGGCGCCGAGCAGGCCGAGGCTGGTCGGATCGAGCCCGCGGAAGACCTTCTGCGGCATCTCGACGACGAGATGGCCGGTGTGCTCGCGGTATTTGTCGAGGATGCGCGACAGCGTCGCCAGCGCCTTCGAGGAGTTCCAGGTCGCCGTGCTGAAGTTGCAGGAGACGAAGAGTTCGCCGGGCTTGGCACCGAGATGGCGCGCGATCGCCAAAGCGCGTGTCAGGACGAGCGCGTCGAGGGTCGGCCCAAAGCCGCGCTCCTCGATCACCGGGATGAATTCATGCGGGAGGAGCAGCGTGTTCTCGTCTATTCGCAGGCGCACCAGCGCCTCGTAGCCGCGGGTGCGGCGCTGCGGGAGTTGCACGATCGGCTGCAGATGGACCTCGACCCGCCCCTCCGACAGCGCCGCGCTGATGACGGAGGCCTGCTCGGCGGCGGCGCGCTCCTCGGCCAGCTTCGCCGCTTCGGCGCGTTCGGCGGCGACCACCCGCAGCCGCTCCTGGCGGGCGGCTTCCGGGTCCACCACCACCGGCGGGGCAGCCACGGGTTGACCCTCGGACGCCGCCGCGGGCGACGTCCGCGACTGCAGCGTCGCCAGGGTCGCGTCGTGATCGGCGAGCGTGGTCGCGACCTGATGGATGAGATCGCCGAGCAGGCCGACCTCCGCCGTCAGTTCATTGATCGCGGCCCGCGCGGGCGCCGCATCGGCATCACGCATCGGCATCTGCTCGACGCGCTTCGACAGGGCGTCGAGCCGGATCGCGTTGGTGGCGAGGCGGACCTTCACTTCGCCGACGGCGGCGAGCACCTGCTCCCGCTGCGCGAGCGACCGCCGCTCGGCCTGCCAGATCGCGCCCATCGCGCCGAGACCGACCAGGACGAGACCGAGCGCGGCTCCCAGAGGCACCGGCCACAGCAGCGTCAAGACCGCGCCCGCGGCCAGCCCGGTGACGGCGCTGGCGAGAGGATGCAGGGCGTTCGGTCGGAAACGGGCCAAGGCAGCGATCGCGCAAGGGGTTGGTCGGGACGGACGGCGAATCACACCACTGCGACAACACTACCCTTCCGCCCGCCCGCAAGCGAGCTTGCGCCGGTTTTGGCGGGCTCGAAGCCCGGCCGTGACCACGAGCAGACCCTGCCGGCGCCCTCTAATGTCCGGCGAGGCCGATGTCCTTGACGATGCGGTCGGCCACCTCGGCGCCGAAACCCCGGCGCATCAGCCACAGGCGCGGCTGCGCATGGAAAATCGGGAACAGCTCGCACAGAGCCGAAATCGCCTGGACCCGCTCTTCCTCGTTGCCTGTCTGGACGGCCCGGATGGCACGGCCGAGCAGGGTGAAGGGGTTCGCGCCGCCGCCGAGGAACTCACCATGCGCGCGCGACACCTGGCGAGCGCCGAGCAGATGAGCGCCCAGAAGCGCAAAAAAATCATAGGAGGGAGGGCGACCGGCGCTGAGCGCGATCGCTTTCTCCAGCAAGGGCAGGCCCTCGGCCGGGCGGTTCATCTGGATGTAGCGCGCGCCCAGCGTGGCCATGATGTCCGGGTCGTAGGGGTTACGGGCCAACGAGACGAGGCCGGCCTTGATCGCCTCGTCGATGGCGCCGCGCTTGAACAGGGCCGCCATCAGCGATTGCTGCGCCCGCGCGCTCGAGGGCGCCAGCCGAACGGCGGTGAGCGCGGCGGTCAGAGCCCGCTCGAGCGGCTCCGGCAGCGGATTGAAGCCGAAGCTGTGCTCGAAGGTGTAGAGCACAGCGAGTTGGGCCCAGGCCGGATAAAAGGTCGGATCTCGTGCGACGAGATCCTCCAGGCAGCGCCGCGCCGAGAGATGCGCCTCCGTGACCATGGTCCGGCGCACGTCGATCGCCTCGTAGACGCAGCGCATCGGCTCGGGCGCCCCGTATTGCCGGACATCGGCGTGAATGATCCCGAAGGGCTCCGCCAGTCGCGTCGCCAGGCGCCGGGCGATGTCCGGCAGATCGCTCTGGTCGGCGTTGATCGGCCTGCCCGACGACACCGACCAGACGATGCGCCCGTCGCGCACGGAACGGAGCCTGCCGAAGCCTTCCGTGCCGCCCGGAACCGGCTGAGCCATCAGTTCAAAAACGTAATCGGCGCCCCCGGGCACGGCCTGGCCCGGCGAAGGCACCTTGACCGTCAGCAAATCGTCGAAGCGGGACAGGGCGTCGACTAGGAAGGTGGCAAAGCGGCGCGCATCATCGGAAAGCGCCGGATTGGCCCGCAGGTCCTGCACCGTCACGGCCAGGAGGAGCGTCTCCGTCTGCACGCCCCGCATGGAGACCGCGGCTGCGGGCGACGACGAGGCAAGGGAAGGAGCCGCCGGAAGCTGGTCGGTCGCGACCACCGCGCCGGGCTCGCGCCCGACGATGCCGCCATGCCAGGCGACCAGCGCGAGCAGCGCCGCGCAAAGGGCAAGGCCCGCGACGAGCGGCCAGCGCCGCGCCCTGCGGCGCTCCAGACCCTCGTCTTCCGGTGGCGAGCCCAGCGACGTCGCCTGCTGCAGCTGCCCCGCTGGCGCTTCTCCGGATGGCTGCAACGAGCTGGACTGCCTCGCTGGGACGACTTCCACCCGCTCGAAGGCCGGGACATAGGCCCCGACCGGAATCGTGATCCTCACGGGATCGGCGATGCCGTCACCGGCGTAATACTGCGCGAGGGCCCGACGGAGGCGGCCCGCCTCGACGCGCACGATCGGGTCGGACTGGGGATCGAAGTCCGTCGACCGGCCGAACGCCTCGACCGCGATCGTGTAGCCCTTCAGCTCGGCGCCGCGGCCCGCCACGGCCCGCTCGACGATGAACGCCAGGAACGCCGACAGCTGCGGCGCAGCGCGAAACGCATCGGATGCAAGGATCCGGGCGAGCCCGGCGCGGATGTCCGCGGCGGGTTCGCCGTCCAGAGGCTCTAATCCTGCGCCAGAATCAGTCATGGGGGTCCGGTTCAGTTTACGCCCCTTCGTCCGAATACAGCAAAAGCGACGTTGGGTCACCCCGCACCGCGATCGGCCCCCGCTCTCACGGCCACGCAGGGATGCCGCGTCTCGCTTGCAATTTACAGCCCGGATCGTGCTGTTAGGTTGAGTTATTGTTAATCACAGGATCCTCCGATGACCGCAGCCTCCTCCACCATCGCGAGCCCCAACGATCTCGATGCCTTCTGGATGCCGTTCACGGCGAACCGGGCGTTCAAGCAGCGGCCACGTATGATCTCCCGGGCGGAGGGGATGTACTACTACACCCCCGAGGGCAAGCCGGTGATGGACGGCACGGCCGGCCTCTGGTGCTGCAATGCCGGCCACAAGCGCCGGCCGATCATCGAGGCGATCCAGGCCCAGGCCGAGGAGCTCGATTTCGCCCCGAATTTCCAGTTCGGCCATCCCAAGGTCTTCGCCGCGGCCGCGCGCATCGCGGCGCTGGCGCCGGGCGATCTCGACCACGTCTTCTTCGCCGGCTCGGGCTCGGAGGCCGCCGACACGGCGCTGAAGATCGCGATCGCCTACTGGAACGTGACCGGCAAGGGCTCCAAGACCCGGCTGATCGGGCGCGAGCGCGGCTATCACGGCGTCGGCTTCGGCGGCATCTCGGTCGGCGGCATCGTCTCGAACCGCAAGTTCTTCGGCTCGCTCCTGGCCGGCTCCGATCACATGCCTGCGACCTATGACCGCGAGAAGCAGCGCTTCACCAAGGGCGAGCCGGAATACGGCGCGCATTTCGCCGACGAGCTCGAGCGGATCGTCACCCTGCACGACGCCTCGACCATCGCCGCCGTGATGGTCGAGCCGATGGCGGGCTCGACCGGCGTGCTGCCTCCGCCCAAGGGCTATCTCCAGCGCCTGCGCGAGATCTGCACGAAGCACGGCATCCTCTTGATCTTCGACGAGGTCATCTCGGGCTTCGGCCGGCTGGGCTTCGCCTTCGCGGCCGAGCGCTACGGCGTCGTCCCCGACATGATCACCTTCGCCAAGGGCGTGACCTCGGGCACCGTGCCGATGGGCGGGGTGATCGTGCGCAAGCCGATCTTCGACGCCTTCATGAACGGCCCCGACAACGCCATCGAGCTGTTCCACGGCTACACTTATTCGGGCCATCCGCTGGCGGCGGCGGCCTCGCTGGCGACGCTCGACATCTATCGCGACGAGGGGCTGTTCGAGCGGGCCAAGACGCTGGAGCCGCTCTGGGCCGATGCGATCATGGAGCTGAAGGAGGAGCCCAACGTGCTCGACATCCGCACGCTCGGGCTCGTCGCCGGAATCGACCTGGCCTCGCGGCCCGAGGGCGTCGGCAAGCGCGGCTATGCCGCGATGGAGCACGCCTTCCACGAGGAGGGGCTGATGATCCGCATCACCGGCGACACGATCGCGCTGACCCCGCCGCTGATCGTGACCGAAGACCAGATCGGCGAGATCGTCGAGAAGACGCGCCGGGTGATCAGGGCCGTGGCGGGGTAGGACACCTCCCGTCATTGCAAGCGCAGCGAAGCAATCCAGGGGGGACAGGCTGGACGCCTGCCCCATCCGGTTCAGCGACCGCATTCGTCACATAGGGCCGAATGCGCGAGGCGCAGGGGAATGCGGCAGCCGGTCGTCTACATCATGGCGAGCGGGCGCAACGGCACTCTCTATGTCGGCGTGACCTCCAACATCCGCGAGCGCGCATGGCAACACAGAACCGGCCGCGTTGCCGGCTTTGCCAAGCGGTATGGCTGCCGGTTTCTGGTCTGGTATGAGCATCATGATCGCATGGATGACGCGATCTCACGCGAAAAGCAGATCAAAGCCGGTTCGCGGATCCGGAAGCTGGCCCTGATCGAGGTCAGCAATGCCGGATGGCGCGATCTCTATGAGGATTTCGTTCCGTGATCCCGATGCCGTCGCTGCTGCGCCCTACGTCTCCTGGATTGTTTCGTCGCTCGCGCTCCTCGTAATGACGGGCAGCGCCGGGGGCTCAGAGGCCCCTACCCCCGCTCCAGCTTCCCGTACCGCGCGATCACGCGCTCGCGCTTGAGCCGCGACAGGCGCTGGAGCCAGAAGAGGCCGTCGAGCTGATCGATCTCGTGCTGGTGGCAGGTGGCGAGGAAGCCTTCGGCCTCTTCCTCATGGGCGCCGCCGTCGAGATCGCGCCAACTGAGGCGGACTTTCGCCGGCCGCTCGACCTCCTCGGTGACGCCAGGCATCGAGACACTGCCCTCGGTGGCGCGGGCGGTGTCCGGCGAGGCCCAGAGGATCTGCGGATTGACGTAGGTCCGGACGTCGCCCGGCGTCAGCTCCAGCACGACGAGCCGCAGGGATACGCCGATATGGGGCGCGGTGATGCCGACGCCGGGCGCGGCGCGCATCGTCTCCAGCAGATCGGCGGCGAGCTGCCGCAGATCCGCATCGAAGCGCTCGACCGGCTCCGCGACCGCGCGCAGGCGCGGATCGGGGAATCGGAGGATCGGCCGGATCGCCAAGGCCGCCTCAGGCGGCCTTGGCGGCGGCCTTGGCGGCGGCGGCGCCGTAATAGCTCTCGCCGGTCTTGGCCATGCGCTTGAGCTGGCGGTTGGGCTTGAAGCGCTCGCCATGCTTTTTCGCCAGGCTTTCGCAGAGCTTCACGAAGGCGGCGGCGCCCATATTGTCGATGAAGGAGAGCGTACCGCCGCTGTAGGGCGCGAAGCCGAAACCGATGATCGAGCCGACATCGGCCTCGCGCGGATCGGTGACGACGCCCTCTTCATAGGTGCGGGCCGCCTCCAGCGCCTGCGTGACCAGCAGGCGGTGCTTCAGTTCCTGCATGTCGACCTGGTCCGGTGCGAGCCGCTTGCCGACGAGATCGGCCAGCCCCGGCCAGAGGCGCTTGGGGCCCGCTTCCGGATAGTCGTAGAAGCCCTTCTTGTTCTTGCGGCCGAGGCGCCCGTGCTTCTCGACCATGTCGGAAAGCAGCTTCTCCTGCGCCGGATCGACGGCGTCCTCGCCGAGCTGGACCTTGGTCGCCTTGAGCACCTTGAAGGCGAGATCGACCGCGACCTCGTCATTGAGCGAGAGCGGGCCGACCGGCATGCCGGCCTGCTTGCCGGCTGCCTCGATCATCGCCGGCGGCACGCCCTCCATCAGCATGAGATGGCCTTCGCGCAGATAATTGCCGACGCAGCGGTTGGCATAGAAGCCGCGCGTGTCGTTGACGACGATCGGCGTCTTCTTGATGGCGCGAACGAAGTCGAGCGCCATGGCGAGCGCCTTCTTGCCGGTCTTCTTGGCCATGATGACCTCGACCAGAAGCATCTTCTCGACCGGCGAGAAGAAGTGGATGCCGATGAAGTTCTGCGGCCGCTGGCTCGTGGTGGCCAGCCCGGTGATCGGCAGCGTCGAGGTGTTGGAGCCGAAGATGGTCTTGGGGCCCACGGCGGCCTCGACCTTCGCGATGACCTCGGCCTTGACCTTGGGATCCTCGAACACGGCCTCGACCACGAGGTCGCAGCCCTTCAACGCAGCGTAGTCGGCGGTCGCCGTGATGCGGGAGAGCAGCGCGTCGCGGTCGGCGGTCTTGGCGCGACCCTTCATGATCTGGTCGGAGACGAGCTTGTGCGAATAGGCCTTGCCCTTGTCGGCAGCCTCCTGGTCGCGATCGACCAGTACGACCTCGAGGCCTGCCTGCGCCGTGACATAGGCGATGCCGGCGCCCATGAAGCCGGCGCCGACGACGCCGACCTTCTTCAGCTTGCTCGGCGGGATATCGGCGGGACGGCGCGCGCCCTTGTTGAGCTCCTGCATCGAGACGAAGAGCGAGCGGATCATCGAGGCCGCCTCCTTCGTCCGCAGGATCTTGGCGAAGTAGCGGCTCTCGACTTTCAACCCGAGATCGATCGGGAGCTGCAGCCCCTCATAGACCGCGCTCAGGATCGCGCGGGCGGCCGGGTAATTGTCGTTGGTCTCGCGGCGATAGATCGCGTTGGCGGGCGGCCAAATCTGCATGCCGGCCGGCGAATAGACCTTGTTGGAGGGCAGCTTGAAGCCCTTCTGGTCCCAGGGCGCGGTCGCGGTCGGGTTGGCCTTGAGCCACTCCTTGGCGTTGGCCACGAGCTGATCGCGCGGGACGACCGCGTGGACGAGGCCGGTGTTGCGCGCGGGCAGGGCCTTCACCTGCTCGCCCTTGAACATCATCTGCAGGGCGTCGCCGGTCTGCATCAGGCGGGCGACGCGCTGGGTGCCGCCAGCGCCCGGAAACAGCCCAACCTTGATCTCGGGCAGGCCGACGCGGGTCGCGGCATCGTCGGAGACGACGCGATACTGGCAGGCGAGCGCGAGTTCGAAGGCGCCGCCGAGGCAGACGCCATGGATCGCGGCGGCAAAGGGTTTCCCGCAGGTCTCGAGCTTGCGGTAGAGCAGCGAGAGCTTGCGGCTCTCGTCGAAGAAGCTCTGCATCGCGACCTGCTCGCCCTTCTCCTTCGTCAGGCGGATGTAGAGGTCGCGCAGGCCCTGCAGCATGGTCAGGTCGGCACCGCCGGAGAAGGCCTCCTTGCCGGAGG
Organism: Allobosea sp.; assembly: GCF_030694325.1. Taxonomy (GTDB): domain Bacteria; phylum Pseudomonadota; class Alphaproteobacteria; order Rhizobiales; family Beijerinckiaceae; genus Allobosea. The sequence continues at coordinate 22,042 of NZ_JAUXYO010000112.1, forward strand.
TGATGACGCAGCCCTTGATGGCTTCGGTCGAGGCGACCGTGTCGATGATCTGGTCGATCTCGGCCATGAGCTCGGGCGTGATGACGTTCATCGAGCGGCCCGGCATGTCCCAGGTCGCGGTCGCGATGCCGTCGGCATCGGTCTCGAAGCGGAAATTGGTGAGGTTCATGGATGGTCCCTCCGGGGTCCTTGGCGGGAAGCGTTCTGAATGAGGCGCTTCCCCTCCCCCTTGTGGGGAGGGGAGAGGGGTGGGGTCGCGCCACCAGGCGATCGCTCACCAAGCGGCCCCCCATCCCCGGCCCTTCCCCACAAGGGGGAAGGGAGGGAGGTTCACACCCGCTCGATGATCGTCGCGACGCCCATGCCGGCGGCGACGCAGAGCGTCACCAGGGCGGTGTTCTTGTCCGTGCGCTCCAGCTCGTCGAGCACGGTGCCGAGGATCATCGCGCCGGTAGCACCGAGCGGGTGGCCCATGGCGATGGCGCCGCCATTCACGTTCAGGATGTCGTCGTCGATGTCGAAGGCCTGCTGGAAGCGCAGCACGACCGAGGAGAAGGCCTCGTTCAGCTCGAACAGGTCGATGTCCTTCGTCGTCATGCCGGCCTTCTTCAGCACGAGCTCGGTGACGTCGACCGGGCCGGTCAGCATCAGCGCGAGATCGGAGCCGATCGTAGCGAAGGCCCTGATGCGGGCGCGGGGCTTCAGCCCTGCAGCCTTGCCGCCCTTCTTCGAGCCGACGAGCACGGCGGCCGCGCCGTCGACAATGCCCGAGGAATTGCCGGCATGGTGGACGTGGTTGACGAACTCGACATCGGGATGAGCCGCGGTCGCGACCGCGTCGAAGCCGCCCATCTCGCCCATCTGGACGAAGGAGGCCTTCAGCGCGGCGAGCGCCTGCATGTCGGTGCCCGGGCGGATCGTCTCGTCGCGGGCAAGGATGGTCAGGCCGTTGACGTCGGTGACCGGGATCACCGAATTCTTGAAGCGCCCGGCCTCCCAGGCGGCGTGGGCACGCTTGTGCGAGCGCACGGCATAGGCGTCGACATCGTCGCGCGAGAAGCCGTATTTCGTCGCGATCAGATCGGCCGAGATGCCCTGGGGCATGAAATAGGTGTCGATGGCGACGGAGGGGTCGACGGCGATGCCGAAGCCCGAGGCGCCCATGCCGACGCGGCTCATGCTCTCGACGCCGCCGCCGATCGCCAGCTCCTTCTGGCCCGACATCACCTGCGCTGCGGCGAGGTTCACCGCATCCAGCCCCGAGGCGCAGAAGCGGTTGATCTGGATGCCCGGCACCTCCTTGCCGTAGCCGGCCTTGAGGGCGACTGTGCGGGCGATGTCGGCGCCGGCCTCGCCGACCGGATCGACGCAGCCAAAGACCACGTCCTCGACGAGCTTGGTGTCGAGGTCGTTGCGGTCCCGCAGCGCGCGCAGCGTCGTCGTGCCGAGCTCGATCGCGGTCACTTCGTGCAGCGAGCCGTCGGCCTTGCCCTTGCCGCGCGGCGTGCGGACATGGTCGTAGATGAATGCGTCTGCCATCAGGGGCCTCCCGGGCTGGCCGCAGCGAGGCGGCTCGTTCTCGTGCCGGACGTCATGGTCGGGCTTGACCCGACCATCTCGTCATCCAGCGGCGTGTGCAAGGTCTGCAAGACATGGTCGGGTCAAGCCCGACCATGACGCGAGATCTTCAGAACTGCTCGGCGCTCAGCGCCATCGTCGAATCCGCGCCGCTGGTGATCCGCGCCAGATGCGCCGCCGTCTCGGGCAGGCTGCGCTCCATGAAGAAGCGGGCCGTGACGAGCTTGGTGTTCATGCGCTCGGTCGCGCCATTGGCGCCGGCCTTCAACTTGTCCTGCGCGACCTTGGCCATCTTCGCCCACATATAGCCGAGCGAGACGAGGCCGAGCAGGTGCATGTAGTCGGTCGCGCCGGCACCGGCATTGTCCGGCTTGGCGAGCGCGTTGTTCATGAACCACATCGTCGCCTGCTGGAGATGGCCGAGCGAGGCTCCGAGCGGCGCGAGCAGCGGCTTCAGCGTCTCGTCCTCGCCGTTCTCCTTCAGGAAGCCGCCGACCTCGTTGAAGAAGGCCATGATGGCGCGGCCGCCGTCGCGACCGAGCTTGCGGCCGACGAGGTCCATCGCCTGCACGCCGTTGGCGCCCTCGTAGATCATGGCGATGCGGGCGTCGCGGACGAACTGTTCCATACCCCAGTCGGCGATGTAGCCATGGCCGCCGAACATCTGCTGGGCCTTCACCGTGTTGTCGAAGCCGACATCGGTGAGCACGCCCTTCAGCACCGGGGTCATCAGGCCGAGCTGGTCGTCGGCGGCCTGGCGCTCGGCGGCATCGCCCGAGCGGTGGGCGATGTCCGATTTCAGCGCGTTCCAGAGCACGAAGGCGCGCGCCGCCTCATTGAAGGCCTTGATCGACATCAGCGTGCGTCGCACGTCGGGGTGGACGATGATCGGGTCTGCCGCCTTGTCGGGGCTTTTCGCGCCGGTGAGCGAGCGGCCCTGGATGCGGTCCTGCGCATAGGCCACCGCGTTCTGGTAGGCGCCCTCGGACTGCGCCAGCCCCTGAATGGCGACGCCGAGCCTGGCCTCGGTCATCATCACGAACATGGCGTTGAGGCCCTTGTTCTCGGTGCCGATGAGCCAGCCCTTCGCCCCGTCATAGTTCATGACGCAGGTGGCGTTTCCGTGAATGCCCATCTTGTGCTCGATCGAGCCGCAGGAGACGTGGTTGTTCTCGCCCACCGAGCCGTCTGCGCCGATCGCGTTGCGCGGCACGACAAAGAGCGAGATGCCCTTGACGCCGGCCGGTGCGCCCTCGATGCGGGCGAGCACGAGGTGGATGATATTCTCGGTGATGTCCTGCTCGCCGGCCGAGATGAAGATCTTGGTGCCGGTGATGGCGTAGGAGCCGTCGCCATTGGGGACGGCCTTGGTCTTGATCAGGCCGAGATCGGTGCCGCAATGCGGCTCGGTCAGGTTCATCGTCCCTGACCACACGCCCTCGATCATCTTGGGCAGATAGGTGCGCTTCTGCTCGTCCGAGCCGTGGACGTTGAGCGCCGCGATCGCGCCCATGGTCAGGCCGGGATACATGGCGAAGGCCATGTTCGCCGAGGAGGCGAATTCGTTCATGACGGCACCCAGCGTGTAGGGCAGGCCCTGGCCGCCATACTCCGGATCCATGGCCAGCCCGATCCAGCCGCCCTGGGCATAGGCCTCGTGAGCGGCCTTGAACCCCTTCGGCGTGGTGACGCGGCCGTCGGCGTGGCGGGTGCAGCCCTCCTGGTCGCCCGACAGGTTCAGAGGCTGGAGCACCTCCTCGCAGAGCTTGGCGCCCTCGCCGAGCACAGCCTCGACGACGTCCGGCGTCGCATCGGCGAAGCCGGGCAAATTGTTGTAGCGTTCGATGGCGAAAACGTCGTTCAGCAGAAACAGCGTGTCTTCGACGGGTGCCTTGTAAACCGGCATGGCGTTCCTCCCTCGCATCGCGCGGTCGCCGAGCTGGGCGACTTGATCGTTCACATATAAACTATCCTGCCCTCCGTGGCAATGGAGATCCGCTTTTGTCCGCAGGCAAAGGCCACTCATGACGAAAAACGCCCCGACCAGAGGTCGGGGCGTTATGAAAATCAAGGTTGCTCACGGCCTGCAGCCCGGAGCCTTGCGCCGGGTCGCGGTTTGGTCGTTGGGTCAGGCCTTGGCGAAGCGGGCGGCGGAGGCTTCCAGCTCCGCGATCGCATCGTCGATCTCGGCACGCTGGTTCCGCAGCAGCTCGAGCTGCTCGAGCACCTGCTCGCGGCTGAGCTGCAGGCCGCCGACGGAGGCCGCGCCGGGCTCGCCGCCCTTCTTGTCCTCGTTGGCCAGCATGGCCCGGATCTCGACCAGGGTGAAGCCGAGCTGCTTGCCCTTGAGGATCAGCGCTAGCCGGGCGCGGTCCCGGCTCGAATAGATGCGGGTCATGCCCGAGCGGGCCGGAGCGATCAGGCCCCGCGATTCATAAAACCGCAGGGTGCGCAGCGTCACGCCGAAGTCGCGGGCGAGGTCGCTGATCGTGAAACCACCCGACTGATCGGAGTCGGCTGCGGTCGAAGCGGCGCGGCCATCGGCAATGGCGGAGGCCGCCAGAGCTGAGCTGTGGCGAGACATCGGGTTCAATCCTTGAGTGCTGAGGCGTCGCCGGCCGAATCGGCGGCAATCGTTGGCTGGTCGCTGGGATAGCCGAGCAACTATCCTTGCGTCAGGTAATGAGCCGCTTCCCTGAGGTAAGTTACGGTTAGAAGGCCGAACAGCGGCCCGATCCAGGCTGCGCCGTTGGCGAAAAATTAACGGATGGCGCCTGAATCTTAACCCGCTGTTTACCACGCCGGCGAAAAGGTCGGGCTTGCGGATCGGCTCGGCGTTTGCGGGAACGTAATCTTCAGCTGTCGCCGAATCGCAGGAAGCCGTGGCAGTTCAGGGGCCTGCGCCTTCCCATTGCGGACACGGAGCCCCTTAGGCGAGCGTCATCATGGCCACTAGCTTGCCCTGGAGCGTGAAGGGCGTCGATCCCCGCACCCGCGATGCCGCGAAGGCCGCGGCTCGGCGCGCCGGCATGACGCTGGGCGAGTGGCTGGACCACAAGTTGCGGGAAGAGGCGCCCGCGGAGCCGAGCCAGCCCGAGCAACTGGACATTGCCGCCCTGTCCGAGCGTCTGGCCCGTCTGTCCCAGGGTCAGATGGACACCTCCTCACAGCAGGCCGCCCACGGCCATCGCGAAGCCGGCCTTCCGTCCCGAAGCGAAATGGAGGCCCTGGTCGCCCAGGCGTCGCAGGTCGAGAGGATGACCCGCGAATCGAACGCCAAGACCGTGGGCGCGCTCGATTCGATCGCTCGCTGGATCGAGACCGCCGAGCAGCGCATGAGTTCGGGCGAACGCGCCGCCGCCGAACGGCAGGACCGGGCGACCAGCGTCATCGCCGATGCGATCAAGACGATGGGCGATCGGCTGGCCGAGTTCGAACGGCGAGCCGCCGAGCCGGCGCGCGGCAGCGTCCGCACCGACGCGGCACCTCGCCTGGCCTTCAGCCGGGACGGCCTCGCCGCCGCCGTCACCGACATCCGCACGCGCCAGCGCATGCTCGATCAGGAAGAAGCGGCACCGACCCAGCCGGCCGGCGGTCCCGAGAGCCGGATTTCGGCGCTGCGCAACGATCTGCGCGAACTCAGCGCGCGCATCGCCCCGGTCGCTGCCCGGACGGAGCGTCCGACGGCCCCGGTGAGGATGCCCGAGCCTGCCCGCGAGGCGCATTTCAACCAGATCGAGACAATGATCGCCGCGCTGGGATCGCGCCTCGACCGCCTCGACCCCCGTGACCGGCTCGAGCCGATCCTGAAGCCGCTGGCGCGGATCGAATCCGAAGTCCAGCGCCTGGCCCAGGACCGCTCGGGCGAGAGCTTCCAGCGCTTCGAGCTGGAGATCGCCCATCTCGCCGCCAAGGTCGATGCGCTGACGGCCCGCGGCGGAGACCGCACCCTGCTCGTCCCGCTGCAGCGCGACATTGCGGAACTGCGCGACATCCTCGCGTCCAATGGCAGCGAGGCCCGGCTCGGGGAGCTGTCGCATCAGGTCTCGGCCCTGTCTCACGAGATCGGCCGGCTGCGCGACAATCGTTCCGACGGCCGCGACCTGCAGGGGCTGGCGGCGGCCATCGACGACATTCGCGACGCGATCCTGACCGATCGCGGCCAGGCGCGGGCGCAGGATCTGGAGCCTCTCGCGGCGCTGTCGCGGCAGATCGACAGTCTCGCGAGCAAGATCGACGCGCGCGCGGCGGACCCCCGTTCCGATCGCCAGATCGAGGACAGGATCGACGCGCTGCAGGCCCGCATCGAGGCGCTGGCGGAAAAGGGACCGACCGCGGTCACCCGCCAGATCGAGGCGCTGGCCGGCCGCATCGAGAACCTCGCAGCCTCGAGCAGCCTCGCCCATCTCGTCAGCGACGGGCAGGCCGTCCAGGTCGCGCCGGTCGATCTCAGGCCGGTCGAGGAGATGCTGCGCAACCTCGCCGACAAGATCGACGAAGCGGGGCGCCCGGGCGCCGACAGCGGCTCCTTCGACGCACTCGAACAGCAGATCTCCGGCCTTGCACAGCGGCTCGACGCCGCTGCCGCGACCCGCTCCGCCGAGACCGGCATGGAGCGGACGCTGCAGGATCTCGTCACGCACCTTCACTCGCTGCGGGAGGAGACGACGGAGGCGGCCGAGCGCGCCGCCCGCGCCGCGATGTCCGACCATCTCGGCAAGGTCGCACCGGCGCAAAACGGCATCGCCGAACTGGGGTCGCTGCTCTCCGGCCTTCAGGAGAGCCATGCATCGACCGGGCGCGAGACGCAGGATGCGATCGGCGCCGTCCACCAGACCCTTGAGACGATCATCTCGCGGCTCTCCAGCCTGGAGGCCGAGTTGGTCGCCGACCGGCAGGCCGCCGTGGCGCCTCAGCCGGCACGCACACCGATGCCGCCCCGCATCGCCGCGACCGAACGGGCGGCCGGCAAGGCGCCCGTCCTGCCGGCGGCAACCATGCCCGCGGGCATGAGCGTCGCCCTCGAAGACCGGATCGCCGCACCCGAACGCGCGCCGCAGCCGAAGAGCGAGGCGCCCGCCGCACCGGTTGCAGCCGCAGAGAACACGCTCAGCGCGGCGCTCGACGTACCGCTCGAGCCCGGCTCGGGCCGGCCGCGCCCCGACGTCCCGCCCGC
>NZ_JAUXYO010000116.1 GCF_030694325.1 Allobosea sp.
TGAGAAGCCGGCGGCCACCGCTGCCGCCAAGCCGGCCGTCGCCCAGGCCCAGCCCGTGCGGGCGGCCGAGAAGGCCAAGCCGGTCGTCGTCGCGAGCGCGCCGGCCACCGAGCCCAAGGTCACCGCCGTGCCGAAGGCCGAGGCGGAGCCGACCACGACGGCGAGCCTGCCCAAGGCCGAGGAGGCAGGCGAGAAGGCCGATTTCCGCTGGCCGGCCCGCGGCCGCGTCATCGCCGGCTTCTCCGGCCGCGGCGGCAACGAGGGCATCAATATCGCCGTGCCGGAGGGCACGCCCGTCAAGGCGGCCGAGGGCGGCACCGTCGCCTATGCCGGCAGCGAGCTGAAGGGCTACGGCAATCTCGTCCTGATCCGCCACCCCAACGGCTATGTCTCGGCCTATGCCCATAATGGCGAGCTCAAGGTCAAGCGCGGCGACACGGTCAAGCGCGGCCAGGTCGTCGCCAGTTCCGGCCAGACCGGCAACGTCTCCTCGCCGCAGCTGCATTTCGAGCTGCGGAAGGGTTCGGCGCCGGTCGACCCGACGCCCTATCTCAACAACTGATCACGGGTTTATCTTCGACCGGTCTCCGCGAGACCCCACCGGTCGGAACAAGGCGGGGCGGTCCCAGGAAAGGCCGCCCCGCCGCTTTTTTCGCCCTCTCCCCTTGGGGGAGAAGGTGTCTGCGCAGCAGACGGATGAGGGAAAGGTCGCGCAAGCGGCCCTTTCTTGTTTGCGGACGGAGGTTCGGCCCTCATCCGTCACGGCTTCGCCGTGCCACCTTCTCCCCCGAGGGGAGAAGGGAAGAGGCTCACCCCTCGAGCGGCTTGCCGAGGCGCCCGGCGAGGTCCTGGATGAACTGCCAGGCGGTGCGGCCCGAGCGCGAGCCGCGGGTCGTCGCCCATTCCAGCGCCTCGTGGCGCAGCGTCTCGGGGTCGAGCGCCAGGCCGAAATGGCCGACATAGCCGTCGATCATCGCGAGGTATTCGTCCTGGCTGCATTTGTG
>NZ_JAUXYO010000124.1 GCF_030694325.1 Allobosea sp.
CGATGGGCGCCGCGGCGCCTTCGGTGTCCAATCTGGCTGGTCAGCTCCGTCGATTCACGGACATGTCCGGAAGAAACGATCGGCTACGGCAGGTCACGACCCACTGCTCCGGCCTGACGATACCAGCGTCGGCTAGTCAGGTGCATAGAGGATTTTACCCGGCGCTCCAAGCAAAATCACACCGATGCCCCCGCTTTTCAGTGCAGCGCGAAGATCAGCGCGCGGGGGTGGCCTCCGAGATCGCTGCGCGATCCCCGCCAGATGAAGCCGCCTCCGCGCATGATCGCCTTCACATCCTCTTCCTGCCCGGCACCGATCTCCAGCACGACATGGCCGCCATCGGCCAATCGGTCGGGTAGCGTCCTGGCGAAGATTCGATAGGGATCGAGTCCGTCGCGCCCGCCGTCGAGCGCGAGCAAGGGATCGTGGTCGCGCACGACGGCATCGAGCGTCGCAATGTCGGCGCTGGGGATATAGGGAGGATTGGAGACGATCAGGTCGAAGCGACCGTCGAGGCCGTCCGTCCAGGAGCCGACGCCCAACAGCGCGCGCCCGGCGACGCCATTCAGTGCGGCGTTCATGCGCGCGGTCTCGCAAGCCTCGCTCGAGAGATCGATGCCGATGCCCGACGCGGCGGGACATTCCCTCAGCAGCGTGACCAGCAGGCAACCCGTGCCGGTGCCAAGGTCGAGGATGCGCAACGGCTCCTGCCGTCTCGCCCCGAGCTGGTCCAAAGCGGCCGCGATCAATGTTTCGCTGTCGGGCCTAGGCTCCAGCGTCGCGGGAGACAGGCGGAACGGCAGGCCCCAGAACTCGCGCTCGCCCAGAATGCGCCAGAATGGCTCGCCGGCCAGCCGACGGTCCACAGCCTCGTCCAAGGCCGCGGCCATCGCGGGCGTCCAGCTGGCGGGCGCATCGCTCCCGCTGCTGAGATGCTCGACCAGCCAGCGGGCTTCGAGGGCCGCGTTATCGATGCCCGCCTGGAGCAAGCGCCGCGCAGCATGACGCCGCGCCTCCGATGACGAAGACGCGGCGTCCGGGCCGGGCGAAGGGGTCAGTTGCCCTGCATCTTCTCGTTCATGCAGAAGCGCATCTTGGTCCGGATCGAGGAGCGGCTCTCCCGCGAGCCGCGCATCTCGGCCTGGCAGGCCCGACGCGCCTGGGACTGGGTCATGGCCTTGTTCATCCGCGCGGGCTGACCGCTGGTGACGCTCTTCAGGCCCCGCTCCATCGAGCGCTCGACGCGCTGCGCCGTGCCCTGGGCCTGAACCGGTGCCGCGACCATCATCGCCATCAGGCCCGCAATGGCCGCGCTCGAAACAATCTTGATCATAGGAGGCTCCCCCCTGTTGCACTGTCGATGGAGCGACAACGCGGGAGGCCACGGGAGGTTTCATGGCCCCGGCTGAATCATCGGTCACGCGATGCCCTCGCTGGCGAGCAAGCGGGCTTGATGCTCCGCGGTGAGCGCGTCGATGATCTCGTCCAGCACCAGACCCTGCATCATCTCGTCGAGCTTGTAGAGGGTCAGGTTGATGCGATGGTCCGTGATCCGCCCTTGTGGGAAGTTGTAGGTGCGGATGCGCTCGGAGCGGTCGCCGGAACCGACCTGCGAACGCCGGTCGGCCGAGCGCTCGGAATCGAGGCGGATCCGTTCCAGATCGAACAGCTTGGCGCGCAGCAGTTCATAGGCGCGCGCCTTGTTCTTGTGCTGGGAGCGCTCGTCCTGCACCACGACGACGACGCCGCTCGGCATGTGTGTCAGGCGCACGGCCGACTCGGTCTTGTTGACGTGCTGACCGCCGGCGCCGCCGGCCCGCATCGTGTCGATCCGGATGTCGCTGTCGTTGAGGACGATGTCGACGTCGCCGGCGAGAGGCAGCATGGCGACTGTCGCGGCGGAGGTGTGGATGCGCCCGCTGGTCTCCGTGTCGGGCACGCGCTGGACGCGGTGCACGCCGGATTCGTATTTCAGCCGGGCATAGACGCCGCGGCCGGAGATTTCGGCGATGACCTCCTTGAAGCCGCCGACCGTGCCCTCGCTCTCGGAGAGCAGATCGACGCTCCAGCCCTTCTGGGCGGCGTAGCGCTGGTACATCCGGAACAGATCGCCCGCGAACAGCGAGGCCTCGTCGCCGCCCGTCCCCGCCCGGATCTCGAGAATGACGCCGCGTTCGTCGGCCGCGTCCTTGGGCAACAATGCGATCAGGATCTCGCGCGCGCGGGCGTCGATCTCGGTGCGGGCCGCGTCGCGCTCCTCATAGGCGAGGTCCCGGAACTCGGCATCGGTCGCGGGGTCGGCGATCAAGCTCTCGGCCTCGGCGAGATTGTCCTGCGCCTGGCGCCAGACGGCGATCGCCGCGACCACGGCGTCGAGTTCAGAGAGCTCCTTGGCCAGTTCGACCGTGCGAGCAGCTTCCGTGGCGGTGTTGATCTCGGCCGTCGCCGCGGCATGGCGGGCGACGATGGCGTCGAGGCGATCCTGGGGGAGCTGAAGCGACATGGGAAACTCGAAACGACGATCGGAGGGGGACGCGCTGCACGACGGCCCGCTAGACCGGCACCTTGCATTCGGCGGCGAAGGCCGCGAGTTGCGGACGCAGGCTGGGGGCGCCGTCTCCGCTAGCCAGCATCCAGTCGATCCGTTCCGTCAACCTGCCGACATCCAATGCACGCAGCATCGCCTTGACCGGACCGACCGAGGCCGCCGACATGGAGAAGGCACGATAGCCGAGGCCGATCAAGGCCATCGTCTCGAGAGGCTTGCCTCCCATTTCGCCGCAGACGGTAACCGGGCAATTCGCCTCGGACGCCGCCTCGACGATGCTGCGGAGCGCGCGCAGAGCGCCGAGTCCCAGAGGGTCGAAGCGATCGGCCACGCGCTTGTTTTCGCGATCGGCCGCGAACAGGAACTGCATCAGGTCGTTGGTGCCGATCGAGAGGAAATCGGCCTCGCGCACGATTTCCGGCAATTCGAACAGCAGCGAGGGCACCTCCACCATGACGCCGAGTTGCAGGCTGAGCGGCGGCACATGCCCCTGCTTTTCAAGCATCGCCTGCTCGCGCCGCACAATCGTGCGGGCGCGCTGGAACTCGTCGACGGTGGCGATCATCGGCAGCATGATCTTCATGTCTCGGCCCGATCCGGCCCTCAGCAGAGCGCGTATCTGAGCCCGCAGCAGACGTGGCTTGTCGAGGCCGATGCGGATCGCCCGCCACCCCAGCGCAGGGTTCTCTTCCTCGACACGCTCCATATAGGGCAGCACCTTGTCGCCGCCGATGTCGAGCGTGCGGAAGGTCACGGGGCGCCCCTGCGCCTGGTCGAGCACGGCCGTATAGAGCGCCTGCTGCTCGCTCGTCGTCGGCATGTGCTCGGCCACCATGAACTGCAGCTCGGTGCGGAACAGGCCGATCCCGGCCGCCGCCGTGGCTTCCAGATTCGGCATGTCGACCAGCAGGCCGGCATTGATCTGGAGCACGATCGGCACGCCGTCGCGCGTGACGGCGGGCTGGCTCTTGAGCTTGCGGTACTGTTCCTGCTTGCGGGCCCGCAGCCGCGCCTTGTCCTTGTAGGCGTTCTCGACGTCGGGCTGCGGCCGGATCTGGACCTCGCCGGCCTGGCCGTCGACGATGACCGCGTCGCCCGACTGGATCAAGGCGGTCGCGTTGACGATCTCGCCCACCGCGGGGATGCCGAGCGCACGGGCGACGATGGCGATATGGCTGGTCGGTCCGCCCTCCTCCAGGACGAGGCCGCGCAGATGGGCCCGGTCATAATCGAGCAGCGCGGCCGGGCCCATTGAGCGCGCGATCAGGATCGCGTTTTCCGGCATCTCCTCGCGGGCGACGCCGTTGGCCTTGCCGACAAGGGTCCGCAGCAGCCGGTTGGCGAGGTCGTCGAGATCGTGCAGCCGCTCGCGCAGATAGGGGTCGGTCTGGCGCAGCATCTTGGCGCGCGTGTCGGACTGGACGCGCTCGACCGCGGCCTCGGCGGTGAGGCCCGTCAGCACGACCTCGCGCATGCGGCGCAGCCAGCCCTGGTCATGGGCGAACATGCGGAAAGTCTCGAGGACATCGCGATGCTCGCCGATATGGGCGATGTCGCCGCGCTCGATCAGTTCGTCGATCGAGGCGCGCATCTCGGCGATGGCGTCCTCGAGCCGCTTCACCTCCGCGGCCGGGTTCTCGGCGATCAGGTTGGTGATTGCCACCCGCGGCTCGTGCAGCACGGCATGACCGAGGCCGACGCCGTCCGCCAGCGAGACACCGACGCCATGGATCGGACGGTCGAGGCCGATCGACGCGCCGGGCCGGGCGAGCGACTTCAGCCCACCGGCCGCGATCATCTCCGCCATGATCATGGCGGTCGTCTGGAGCGACTCGATCTCCTCGTCGCTGTAGAGGCGCGAGGCGCGGTTCTGGATGACGAGCACGCCCATCACGGCGCCGCCGCGCAGGATCGGCACGCCGAGGAAGGAGCGATAGACCTCTTCGCCCGTTTCGGGCCGGTAGGAGAAGGCGGGGTGGTTCTGAGCGTCCGACAGCGCCAGCGGCTCGGCCTCGCGCGCGATCAGGCCGACGAGGCCCTCGCCGGCACGCATGGTGGTGAGGTGGACCGCCTCGCGGTTCAGGCCTTCGGTGGCGTAAAGTTCGAGAGAGCCGTCCTCACGCAGCACGTAGACGGAGCAGACTTCGGCGACGAGATTGCCAGCGATCAGGACGACGAGCCGATCCAGCCGCTCCTGCGGACTGATCGACGCCGCCATCACCTCCCGAAGGCGGCGCAGCAGAACGCCCGATCCTCCGAGAGCGCCTCGCATCGATTATTCGTCCTCCGCCGGCCTGGCCGTCCGGCCGCTGTGCATCGCAGACCTGACACCTGTCATGGCCGAGTCGCAAGCGCTCCCGCCTCGGGGGCCTTCTAGCCACCGCCTGCGGGGTTCGGCAAGGGCCGTGGAATGCATACGTTCAGCCGGATGGCGGCGACGGCCGTGGGGGCGCAGGCGCGG
>NZ_JAUXYO010000127.1 GCF_030694325.1 Allobosea sp.
CGACGCCGTCGAGCGCGAGCGCGGCTGGCCGGCCCGCTCGGCCAAGGTGGTGCTGCGCCTCGCGCTCGAGGCGCTGGTCGCCCATTACGGCCTCGGGGCGACGCAGGGGGCGGCGCGGACCCGGCCATCTGTGTGGCGGGAGGAGGGCGCGCGACCCACGATCATCTCCGGCCGGGCCGGCTGACGCGAGCCGGGTCAGCCGGCCGCGGCCGCGCGCGCATCGGACTTGATCCGCTCGATCATGGAGCGCACGCCGTTCGAGCGCTGCGGCGTCAGATGCGCCGCAAGCCCGAGCTGCTCATAGGTGGCGAAGGCGTCGGTCGCGATGATCTCGGCCGCAGTCCGGCCAGAATAGATCGCCAGCGTCAGCGCCACCAGCCCGCGCACGATATGGGCGTCGCTGTCGCCGCGGAAGGACAGCCGCGTCTGCGGGCCCGGTCCCGCTTCGGTCTGGGATTCCAGCCAGACCTGGCTGGCACAGCCGCGCACCTTGTTGGCTTCGTTATGGGCCGCCTCCGGCAGGGGCTCCAGGCCCTTGCCGAGCTCGATCAGGTAGCGGTAGCGGTCATCCCACTCCTCGAGCAGGTCGAAATTGGCGACGATCTCGTCCAGGCTGGTGCTCATGGCCTCTCTTCGGCGTCTCGCGCGACGCCGTCAAGCGCGGCACGGCCGCTGACCTTGCGGCCCGTCAGCGCGTTGTGCGCGTGGCCTGCGTATCCCGGCCGGTCGCGGCGGCGGCCGCCATCTCGATCAGGCGCTGGCGCGTTTCGGGGTCGAGCCCGGCGAAGATCTGGGCCGCCTCCCGCGCCGCGGTGAGGCTCGACATCGTGCCCGAGACATCGACGCGGGGTACGCCGGCTGCGACCTTGCGCGCCGTCGCGGCGGCGTCATGCTCCTGCGAACGCTCGCCGTGGACGGGCGAGTGCAGCGCGATCACGCCGATCACCGCCAGACTGCGCAGGATATAGGCCATCGGAACCCCGTCTCGACAGAGGCTCACCCGAGCCTCAACCCGTCCGGATCCTAGCGTGGGACCCGGAAAAATCGCGTCATTCGCGATGGTCAAAGGCCGCGGGCGATCTTCAGCTTCCGTTCACCCTGCCGACAAACAGGGGGACTGTAGCCCTGCCGTAACGTCCGATCGGTCAAAATATTGAAAAGACGAAGGAATCATCACCTTTCGGGAACCGGCCCGACGGCCGCGACGATGCGGCTTTAAGGCCCGCTTAAACCGCGCTGGCGACAGTGGCCGCAAGCGAGCGAACCGCTCGCGGCGATCAGGCGTTGCGTTCCCCATGAAGTTGCAGGCGGTCAGGACACAGGTGGCGGCGATGGTGCACGCATCCGTGCTGCCCCATTCGCTTGAGCGCATGCGGCATGAGCGCTTCATCCTGACGCGCCTGCTCGTCGGCGGCGTCGCGCTCGGCCTGGCGCCGGCCTATCTCGCCTGGCGCGGGACCCTCGGCATGCTGGAGACCGCGATCCTCGTGGCGGCGGCCCTGCCGCTGCTGGCGGTCGTCACTCTCTCGCGGACCGGCCGGCTCGACATCGCCCACGCCATCTCGGCGGCCGCATTGGCGCTCTTCATCGCAGCGCTCGCCGGCATGACCGGGGGTGTCGCGTCTCCGCTCCTGCTCTGGCTCGCCGCGGTCCCAGCGGAAGCGATGTTCTTCGGCGCGCGGCCCTATGTCGCGAGGGCCGGTGGCATCGCCGCCATCGCCCTGATCGCCGTGATGCTGCTCGACCATGCCGGCATCTTCGCCGGACAGGCGGAGTGGTCGCGGGAGATGATGCCGGTTCTGGTCATGCTCGCCATCCTGCAGGCGATGGGGGCCGCGATCGGCTTCCTGCTGCGCCGGCGCGAGGAATTGCGCGAGCACCGGGCCGCCGACCAGCGCGCCCAGCTGCTGCTCGACCATGTCGGTGATCTCGTCACCTGGCACGATGCCACCGGCGCCGTCGTCTTCGCCAATGCGGCGGCCCGCAGCCTCGCCGGAGCCGAGCCGCGCGATCTGCATGGGCGCGGCCTGTTCGAGCGCGTCCATGTCGCGGACCGCCCGCTTTTCCTGAAGGCGCTGAGCGACGCCGCCCATGGCAGCGGCTTTGCCACGGCCTGTTTCCGCACGCTGTTCATGCCCCGGGGCGGCGAGCGCCAGCATCCGGTTTCGCTCTGGCTCGAGATGCAGGCCTGCCGGATCGAAACCGCCACACCCGGCGACAATGCCGCGGTGGTCTGCGTCACGCGCGACATCACGGCCCGCCGCGCCCAGGAGGAAGAGCAGGCTCGCGACCACGCCGAAGCGGTCAAGGCCAGTGATGTCAAGGGCCGCTTCCTGGCCACCGTCAGCCACGAGCTGCGCACGCCGCTCAACGCCATTATCGGCTTCTCGGAGATGCTGAGCGATGAGGGCCAAGCCTGGCTCGATGCCGAGAAGCGGCTCGAATATGCGCGCATCATCCACTCCTCGGGCCACCATCTGCTCGACGTGGTCAACACGCTGCTCGACATCTCCAAGATCGAGAGCGGCACGATGACGATCGACCAGGAGCCGCTCGACCTCGTGGAGATGACGCGCGACTGCGTGGCCCTGATGACCCTGCGCGCCGAGTCCGGCGGCATCGCCCTCGAGCGGGTCGCCGGCCCCGAGCTGCCGCTGGTGCAGGGCGACCGCCGCGCCCTCAAGCAGGTCGTCATCAACCTGCTCTCCAATGCGATCAAGTTCACCCCTGTCGGCGGCCGCGTCGTGCTGGCGGTGGTGCGGGACGGTGATGTCGTCGATCTGTCCGTTTCGGATACGGGCATCGGCATCAGCGCCCAGGACCTGCCGCGCCTCGGCGATCCCTTCTTCCAGGCCAAGGGCTCCTATGACCGCGCCTATGAGGGCACGGGGCTCGGCCTCTCGGTCGTGCGCGGGCTGGTCGGGCTCCATGGCGGGCGGCTGACCATCGAGAGCGCACCGGGC
>NZ_JAUXYO010000134.1 GCF_030694325.1 Allobosea sp.
CCGCTGCGGCGGCGCGGGCCATCTCGCGGATGTCGGCGGATCGGGTGCGGTTGGCCCCGGTGACGAAGGCGAAGGTGCGCGCATCGCTGCTCTGCGCCATCTTGGTCGCGAACTTGCTGCGCAGCCGGTCGAGGGACAGCCCTTCCTCGGCCATGACATAGGAAATGGCGGCCCGCATCACATCGGCGCGCTGGCTGTCGCTGAGGGGCTTCTCGCCGCGCCAGCTCTCGCCGAGGATGCGCTCATGCGACTCCCCGGCCTCGCGCCAGCGCCGCCCGGTCCAGTAGATGTCGGCGCGCAGCCGGTCGATCTCGGGGCCGCGCTCCACCTCGAGCAGGTCGAGCGCCTGATCGGTGCGCGAGAGATCCGACAGCGCCTTGGCTTCGAGCAGGAGGCGGGCACGCTTGACGTCGGCGGGCAGCTCGACGAGGCGCGTGGTACTGAGGGCGCGCACCGCCTCGGCCGGCTTGCCGTTCATCAGATTGACCATCGCCAGCCGCGCCGCGACGGTGGAGCGGGCCGCGCCGGTGAGGCGCCGCTCGATCTGGTAGCGCAGGATCTCGCTGGCCTGGTCGAGCAGGTCGAGGCCGATCAGGCGGTCGGCGAGGAGCCGCGTGATCTCGTCGCCGCGCCGGCCGATCGGCAGGAACTCCTTGAAGTCGTAGAACAGCGCCAGCGCCTCGATGCGCGACAGCTTGTCGAGGCCGGAGCCGCTGAACAGATCCGCGAAGCGCTGGGCGGTTTCGTCCTGCATGCGCCGCGTCAGCGCGTGCTCGGGGAAGGTTTCGCTGGCGCGCCGCGCGACCTGGAACGCATCGCGCCAGCGCTGGGCATCGGCATAGAGCCGTCCGAGTTCGGCGAGGGATTCGATCTCGAGTTCGCCGCCCCGCCAGATGATCGACACTGTCTCCAGCCGCGCCAGAATCTCATCGGGCCCGATATCGGCGCGCTTTTCCGCTTGGACGAGCTTGACCGCGCGCAGCTGCGCCTCCGCCGCGACCGGCCGGCTGCGGGCCTCGAAGAGCGGCTTGTAGCCGGCGAGGGCGTTGTCGGGTCGGCCGGCGGCATCGTCCAGCATCGCCCGGAGCAGGGCGAGTTCCTCCTGGTCGACCGCGTCATGGGGCAAGCCCCCGAGCCGCCCGATCTCGCGTTCGGCGACGGCGACGTCCTGCAGCGCGAGGGCCGAGCGCGTCTTGGCGAGCCGCAGCTCCGCCTGGAGGTCGACCGGATAGCCGTCGAGGATCGCGTCGCCGCGACGGAAGCCGGCCAGCGCCGGGGCATGCCGACCGCGCCGCTGGTCGATCAGTGCGCGCCAGAGCCCGGTCTCGGGATCGTCCTTGATGGCGGGTGCGTCGAGGGCGGCGGCGGCGTCCTGAAGGCGGTGCATGCGGGCCGCGATCAGCCCCTTGAGGAACAGGGCCTGGCGGTTGGCGCGCAGCGCCGGATCCTCCGCCATCGCGGCCGTCAGCGGGCCCTTCGCCTCCGGCAGCAGTCCGTTGGCCGCATAGAAGCGAGCCAACTCCATGCGGGTCTCGGATTTGCGGGCACGCGAGGCGCCGGCGATCTCGCGCATCAGGGCGCGCTCCTGCTCGCGGACCGCGCCGACGACGAGCTTGTTCCACTGCTCGGGGTCGAGCAGGGGCGTGCGGGCCTCCGCGGCCTTGGCCTCGCCGGCCTTGTCCGGGGCGGCGACGTCGAGCGACACGGTCAGGCCGCCGCTGCGGCCGATGCGGACCTGTTCGGTGCCGGCGCGCACCAGCACGTCGTCGGCCCGGGGCGCGACGACGACGCCATGGGCGGTCGGCAGCAGGCCGAACTCGACGAACTGATAGGGCTTGGCGGTGAGCCGGACGGGGCCGGTCGCGGTCGCCACGGCCATCGGCAGGCCGGAGGGGCTCGCTTCCAGCCAGTGAACGCCGGTCATGCCGGGCAGGGGCACGGCGACGACGGTGTGGCCCTGGTCGTCATTGGTCCGCGTCGGCGCCAGCGGCTCGGCCGGCTTGCCGCCCTGTTCGCCGAAGGCGAGCGACCAGGTCGCGGCGTCGTCGAACAGGCGCGTCAGCGGCTGCCCGGCGAGGCGCAGCCGCACCAGCACGACCCTGCCTTCGCGGCTGACCGTCGCATCCTCGATGATCTGCGGGAGCAGGCCCTTGAGGTCGGCCGGATCGATCGTATCGCGCGTGTCGAAGATCAGCGTCGCCAGGCCCGCCTCGACGAAGCCGGCCGCGCCCGTCCGGCGCGGGAAGCGGAAATCCAGCCGCGTGCCGTCGGCGGTGATCTTGACCGGCTGCGGCTCGGGATCGACCGCCGGCGCGGCCACCGCCTCAGCGGGGGCGGGGGCGGCCGCGGTCTGGGCCACCGCCGGGG
>NZ_JAUXYO010000139.1 GCF_030694325.1 Allobosea sp.
GATCGCCATGGCCGCGGCGCTGCGGGCCAGCCAGGCACCGATCCTCGCCGCCAACGCGCTCGACCTCGCCGAGGCCCGGGCCGCGGGCCAGACCCCGGCCTTCGTCGACCGCCTGCTGCTCGACCCCGGCCGCCTTGCCGCAGTGGCCGAGGCCGTGGCCGGCATCGCCGCCCTGCCTGATCCTCTCGGCCGCGTGCTCGCGACCTGGACGCAACCCAACGGCCTGCGCTTCGAGCGTGTCGCGACACCGCTCGGCGTCATCGCCGTGATCTTCGAGAGCCGCCCCAACGTCACGGCCGATGCCGGCGCGCTCTGCCTCAAGAGCGGCAATGCCGCGATCCTGCGCGCGGGTTCTGACAGCTTCCGCACCGCGACCGAGATCGCAGCCGCACTGCGCGAGGGCCTGGAAGCGGCCGGCCTGCCCGGTGATGCGATCCAGCTCGTGCCGACGCGTGACCGCGACGCGGTCGGCGAGATCCTCAAGGGCCTCGGCGGCTGCGTCGACGTCGTCGTGCCGCGCGGCGGCAGGAGTCTGGTGGCCCGCGTCCAGAGCGATGCGCGCGTGCCCGTCTTCGCCCATCTCGACGGCAACTGCCATGTCTATGTCCATGCCGCCGCCGATCTGGCCATGGCACGCGAGATCGTGCTCAACGCCAAGCTCCGGCGCACCGGCGTCTGCGGCGCCGCCGAGACCTTGCTGGTCGACGAGGGCTGCGCGGCCACGCATCTCGCGCCGCTGGTGACGGCCCTGATCGAGGCGGGCTGCGCGGTGCGCGGCGATGTCCGCACCCAGGCGGCTGTGGCCCGGGCCGAGGCGGCGAGCGAGGCGGACTGGGCGACCGAATATCTCGACCGCATTATCGCTGTGAAGGTCGTGGCGGGGCTCGACGACGCCATCGCCCATATCGAGCGCTATGGCTCACACCACACCGACGCCATCGTCACCGCCGACGCCGCCGCCGCCGCCCGCTTCCTCGCGGAGGTCGACTCGGCCATCGTGCTCCACAACGCCTCGACCCAGTTCGCCGATGGTGGGGAGTTCGGTTTCGGCGCGGAAATCGGCATCGCCACCGGCCGTATGCACGCCCGCGGCCCCGTCGGGGTCGAGCAGCTCTGCTCCTTCAAGTACCGCGTCCACGGCAACGGCCAGATCCGCCCGTGACCACCGATCCCGCGGCGACGCGCCCCCACGAGACGATGGAACATCTGCGCCTGCCGCCGCATGCGCCCCGCCTGCGCATCGGCCTCTTCGGCGGCACCTTCAATCCGGCCCATGACGGGCACCGGATGGCGAGCCTGACCGCCCTGCGCCGGCTCCAGCTCGACCGGATCTGGTGGCTGGTGACACCCGGCAATCCGCTGAAGGACAACAGCGCCCTGCCCTCGCTGGCGCAGCGCCTCCGCTTCGGCCGCAAGCTCGCCGACCATTCCAAGATCCACGTCACCGGCATCGAGGCGATGCTGCGCACCCGCTATACCGCCGATACGCTGCGCGCGCTGAAGCGCCGCTGCCCCGGTGTGAACTTCGTCTGGATCATGGGCTCCGACAATCTCGCCAGCTTCCACCGCTGGAACGAGTGGCGCGCCATCGCACGGATGATGCCGATGGCGGTCATCGACCGCCCCGGATCGACCCATAGCGCGGTGGCCTCTCCGGCCGCCAACTGGCTCTCGCGCTGGCGGATTTCGGAGAGCCAGGGAGCCGCCCTCGCCCTGACGAAGCCCCCGGCCTGGGTTTTCCTGCATGGCCGCCGCTCCGAACTCTCCTCGACGATGCTGCGCCAGCAGGCCGAACGCGATTGAATTTCAGGCGGACACGGCGTATTTTGCATCCCATCGCGCCAAGAGCGCCCGAACCCGTGAGGATACGGATCTGACCCGTTCAACCCGTGGCGAAGCCGAGCCCAAGCCGCTTCCCCAGGCCGCTGTGCCGGAGAACCCCTCCGCCGACAGCATCGCCCTTGCAATGCATGTTCTCGAAGACATGAAGGCCGAGGACGTCACCGTCATCGACCTCGTCGGCAAGACCTCGCTGGCCGATGCGATGATCATCGCCACCGGCCGCGTGAACCGCCATGTCGCCTCCATCGCCGATGCGCTGGTCGAGGCGATCAAGGGCTCCGGCCTGCCGGCGCCGAAGGTCGAGGGCATGCCCGCCTGCGACTGGGTGCTGATCGACACCGGCGACATCATCGTTCACGTCTTCCGCCCCGAAGTCCGCCAGTTCTACAATCTCGAGAAGATGTGGGGCGCCGACAGGCCCAACGAGCGCCTGGTCAGCTGAGGCGCGGCACGGCCGATGCGCCTCGCCGTGATCACTGTCGGCCGTCTCAAGGACGGGCCGGAACGGGAACTCTGCGAGCGTTATCGCGAACGCGCCGCGACCTTGGGGCGCGGGCTCGGGCTGACCGGGCCGGACATCGTCGAAATCGCCGAAAGCCGTGGCCGCAGGGCCGAGGAGCGCAAGCGCGAGGAAGCGGCGGCGATCACCGCGAAGCTGTCTCCCGGCCTCGTCATCGCGCTGGACGAGCGCGGCGGCAGCCTCGGCAGTGAGGCCTTCGCTGCACGTATCGGCGCAGCCCGTGAAGCCGGAACCGCCTCCGTCAACCTCGTCATCGGCGGGGCGGACGGGCTGGCGGCCGATCTGCGCGCGGCTGCGGGGCTGAGGCTCGCCTTCGGCGCCCTGACGATCCCGCACCAGCTCGTCCGCGTCCTCGTCCTCGAACAGCTCTATCGGACGATGACGATCCTGGCCGGGCACCCCTATCATCGCGCATGAACGCCGCCCGGCCCCTGATTCGCAGATCCGCCGGCATCCCGCCGATGCTGCGTGCCCTGCTGCTGGCCCTGGCGGTCACCGCCGCGCCGACCGCAGCCCGGCCACAGGCGCCCGATCCCGACGTCCTGGCGCGCGATGCAATGCAGAAGCTCGTCGAGAAGCAGGCACGGGAGGCCGAACTCAAGACGATCGAGGAAAGGCTGGCCGGCAATGCCGAAGCGCGGGCGAAGCTGGAGGCGGAGATCGCCGGGATCCGGGCCGACCGCGCCGCCCTCAACAAGGCCCTGCTCGATGCCACCGCCCGGGCCCAGGCGGCCGAGCAGCGCGTCAGCGCGCTCGAACAGCGGCTGTCGCTGTCGCAGTCCAGCGAAGCGGCCATCCGTCGCTCGCTGGAAGGGCGGCGCGGCCTCATCGCCGAGGTTCTGGCCGCGCTGCAGCGGATCGGGCGGCGCCCGCCGCCCGCCGTGCTGGTGCGCCCGGAGGATATCCTCGAGGCGGTGCGCGCCTCCATGCTGCTCGGCGCCGTCGTGCCCGATCTGCGCCATGAGATTGAGGTTCTCGGCACCGATCTGGCCGAACTCGTGCGTCTGCGGGATGGGATCGCGAGGGAACGCAAGGCGATCTCAAGCGAGCTCGAACAGCTCGCCGGCGAGCGCCAGCGCCTGGCCTCCCTGATCGAGGCGAGGCGCACGCGCGAGGCGAGCGCGACGCGTGATGCCGAGGCGCAACGCGGGCAGGACGGCGAACTCGCCGCCAAGGCTCGCAGCCTGCGCGACTTCGTCGAGCGCATGGAAAAGGAGATCTCCGTCGCCAACAGGGCGGCCGAGGCCGCACGCCAGGCGCTGGAGGCCGAAACGCGCGAGCAACGCCAGCGCATGGCGGCGCTCGCCTTCCGGGATCCCGCCCGCCTGAGCCCCAAGATCGCCTTCGCCGAGGCGCGCGGCCTGCTGCCGCTGCCGGTGGCAGGATCACAATTGCGTGGATTTGGCGATTCGGACGGTGCCGGCGGCACCACGCGCGGCATTTCTCTGGAAACAAGGCCTGGCGCCCTAGTTTCGGCGCCTTCGGACGCTTGGGTGGTTTACGCAGGTCCGTTCCGTTCGTTCGGGCAACTCTTGATCCTGAACGCCGGCGGGGGGTACTATCTGTTGCTCGCCGGGATGCAGCGGATCGATGTGGCGCTGAACCAGTTCGTCCTCGCGGGGGAGCCGGTTGCGGTGATGGGCGAAACGTCGGAAGCTGCCGCGACGATCGTGGGTTCGGGAACCGGCCAGCCGGTTCTGTATATCGAGTTCAGAAAAGACGGCGTGTCGGTCGATCCGGCGCCGTGGTGGACGAAACCGCTTGGCGAAAAGGTTCGCGGATGATGCGCAAGGTCTCTCTCGTTTTCGCCGGCGCCGTACTCGGAGCGGGGCTGACCGGCATGGTCACGCAGACGCGCCTGCTGACCTCGACCAGCGCGGTCGCGGCCTCCGCCGAGGTCTATCGCAGCCTGAACCTGTTCGGTGACATCTTCGAGAAGATCCGCACCGACTATGTCGAGAAGCCCGACGAGCAGAAGCTGATCGAGGCCGCCATCAACGGCATGGTCTCCTCGCTCGATCCTCACTCCTCCTATCTCGACGCCAAGTCGTTCCGCGACATGGACACCGACATGCGCGGCCAGTTCGGCGGGCTCGGCATCGAGGTGACGATGGAGGACGGCGTTCTCAAGGTCGCCAAGCCGATCCGCGACACGCCCGCCTTCAAGGCCGGCATCCTGGCCAACGACATCATCAGCCAGATCGACGGGCAGGAGGTCAAAGGCCTCTCTCTGACGCAGGCCGTGGAGAAGATGCGCGGCATCATCAACACGCAGGTTAAGCTCAAGGTCGATCGCCCCGGCAAGCCCGAACCGCTCGAATTCACGCTGACGCGCACGACCATCGTGGTCCCCGCCGTCGAGGAGCGCGTCGAGGGCGATGTCGGCTATATCCGCATCGGCACTTTCAGCGAGCAGACCTATGAGGGCCTGCGCAAGGCGATCGACAAGGTCAACGCCGATATCGGCGCCGACAAGATCAAGGGCTACGTCATCGACCTCCGCAACAACCGCGGCGGCCGCCTCGACCAGTCCGTGCTGGTCTCGGATGCGTTCCTGGATCGCGGCAAGATCGTCTCGACCCGCGGTCGTAACGCCGAGGAAACGCAGGTCTTCAACGCCAAGGCGGGCGATCTCACCAAGGGCAAGCCGGTCGTCGTGCTGATCAACGGCTCCTCGGCCTCCGCGGCCGAGATCGTCGCCGGCGCCCTGCAGGACCATAAGCGCGCCACCGTCATGGGCACGCGCTCCTTCGGCAAGGGCTCGGTCCAGACCGTGATCCCGCTGGCCGGCAATGGCGGCCTGCGCCTGACCACGGCGCGCTACTACACGCCCTCGGGCAATTCGATCCAGGCCAAGGGCATCTCGCCGGATATCGAGGTCGTGCAGGACATTCCGCCCGAGCTCAAGGACAAGCTCGCCGAGAACAAGGGCGAAGCGGCCCTGAAGGGGCACCTCAAGGCCGGCGACGGCAAGGACGAGCAGTCCGGCTCGGCCTCCTACGTCCCCAATGATCCGACCAAGGACACGCAGTTGATCGCCGCCCTGAACCAGATCCGCGGCGTCAAGAAGGACGCGGCGGCGCCACAGGCACCCGCGACCAAACCCAACTGAGCCGGGGGTCGATGCGGCGAACTGCGCGAGGCGCTGTCTGATCGGGTCGATATCTGGCAGACTCCGGCCTTGCGGGCCACTGATTCGGGTCCCCGTCGCAAGCTTGAGGACGGCTTCGTTTGGCCGGAACGCCGCTCACTGAGCTCAACCAGCCGCTCGGCCAGGGCCTGACCGCGTCGAAGGGCAAGCCCTGGGGACGCTGGATTGCCTTTGGCTGCGCGGGGCTCGTGGGCCTCGTCTGGGTGTCGATCCTGCTGATCGTGGCGATTCGGCGCGATCCTGACGGTGGCCAACCCATCGCGACGGCCCGGATCGAACAGCGGGTCGCTCCCGCATCGGCACTGCCGGCAAGCGTTCCGGTTGCCCAGATCGACCCCGCCGCGGCGGCACGGCCGCAATCCAGCGCGCGGCAACTCGAAAACGAGGCCGGCGTCACCGTCGTGCGGCCCGGCGCCGATGTCCCCGGCGCCGTCGTGATCACGATCCCCGACAATTCCGGGACGGTGACGCTCGCCCCCGCGCCGGACAACCGGCTCTTCGAGCGCACGCGCCACGGCCTCCTGCCGAAGATCGGGCCGGACGGCGCGACGCCGGCGCAGGTCTACGCCCGTCCGGCCGGACCGCCGCCCGCCGGCAAGGTCGCCGGGCGCATCGCCATCCTCGTCGGCGGCCTCGGCATCAGCCCGACAGGCACCACCGACGCGATCGCGAAGCTGCCGGGGCAGGTCTCTTTGGCCTTCGCGCCCTATGGCACGGAACTCGAGCGCACCGTGCAGCGCGCCCGCGGCGAAGGACATGAGGTGTTCCTGCAGCTGCCGATGGAGCCCTTCGATTATCCCGACAGCGACCCGGGTCCGCACACCCTCCTGACCGGGCCGAAATCGGCGGATAATCTCGAGCGACTGCATTGGGCGCTGGGTCGTTTCACCGGCTATGTCGGCATCGTCAATTTCCTCGGCGGCCGCCTGACCTCCGACGAGACCGCACTCTCGCCGATCCTGCGTGAACTGGCCGGGCGTGGGCTCATGGTCGTCGATGACGGTTCCTCGGCCCGCAGCCTGCTCGCCTCCTCGGCGGCGCGCGCGCAGATCCCCGCCATGAAGATCGACCGCGTCGTCGACATGGTCGCCCGGCCGGACGCCATCGACAAGGAGCTGGCGGCGATCGAGGCGATGGCCCGCGACCAGGGCGTCGCGGTGATCAGCGCCAGCGCCCTGCCCGTCTCGATCGAGCGAATCGCCCGCTGGACCCAGACTCTCGAAGCCAAGGGCCTCGTTCTCGTTCCGATGAGCGCCGCCCGCGGGCTGCGCAGCCCCAAGACCACCGGATCTCTCAGATGATCAGCGACGTGCCGCCGGACGGCTACCGTCCCTGCGTGGGGCTCGCCCTGTTCAACCCGGACGGGCTTGTCTTCATCGGCCGTCGCGCCAACAAATCGTTGCGCGAGCATGTCGCGCCCGGCCATGAATGGCAGATGCCGCAAGGCGGCATCGATGCCGGCGAGACTCCGCTTCAAGCCGCGACCCGGGAGCTGCAGGAGGAAACCAATGTCACCTCCGTCTCGCTGCTCGCCGAAAGCCCCGGCTGGCTCGCCTATGACCTGCCGGCGGAGATCGGGAAGCAGGCCTGGAAGGGCCGCTGGCGGGGCCAGGCGCAGAAATGGTTCGCTTTCCGGCTGACCGGCCCCGAAAGCGAGATCGACATCGCGACACCGGCGGGCGGCCACAAGGCCGAGTTCGACGCCTGGCGCTGGGAGCGTCTGGAGCGGACCCCCGCCCTGATCATTCCCTTCAAGCAGGGCGTCTATCGCGAGGTGGCGGCGCTGTTCGCCCCCTTCGCCGCGGCCTGAGCGGCTGATGACGGAGGAGGTCATGAGGTTCGACGGCGATCCCGGGCTGGTGTCCGACGCGCTGCGCGAACGGCTCGCCCCTCGCGGCGTCCTGCGCGCCGGAATCAACCTGTCCAATTTCCTCCTCGTCTCCGCACGCGCGGCCGATGGCGCACCGGTCGGCGTCTCGCCCGACATGGCGGGAGCAATAGCGGAACGACTCGGCGTGCCGCTGAAACTTGTGCCCTATGCCTCGCCGGCTCTGCTGGCGGATGCGGCCCAGCGCGACGAATGGGATATCGGCCTGATCGGCGCGGAGCCGCAGCGCGCGCAGACGATCGCCTTCACGGCGCCCTATGCGCAGATCGAGGCGACCTATCTCGTGCCGGCCGGCTCTCCGCTCACCTCGGTGGAGGCGGTCGATGCCTCCGGCATCCGCATCGCGGTCACGGGCGGCACGGCCTATGGTCTCTGGCTCGACCGCAATATCCGCCGGGCCGAGATCGTCCGCACCGCCACCATGGACGAGACCTTCGCCGATTTCCGGGATCGCGGGTTGGAGGCTCTGGCCGGTTTGCGCATGCGCCTCCTCGACGACGCGAAGCGGCTGCCGGGCTCACGCCTGCTCGATGGACGCTTCATGGCAGTGCAACAGGCGATCGGCGTTCCGCGCAGGCCGGACGGCCTGACGGACGAGGCCGTCGGCTGGCTCGGCCGTTTCGTCGCCGCTGCGATGGCATCGGGCTTCGTGGCCGAACGCATACGCCACCATGGCGTGAACGGGCTGAGTGTCGCCTGATCGAGCGGCGGGGCTTGCAGGCCCTCGCGCTACGGCCCAATTTCGGCCAACCGGAACCCCTAGATGGCTTGCGGGTTGGCCGAGCGGCGACGCGGCAGGCGTGGCGGCAAACAGGAGCGTGATGGTGCAGGACGAGATTTGGGACAAGCTCGCCGCGCATCGACGCACCACCCAAGCCCGCCCCTTGCGGACCCTCTTCGCCGAAGATCCGGACCGATTCGCCGGATTCTCCGCCAGGCTTGACGATCTCCTGCTCGACTATTCGAAGACCGCCGTCACGGCCCAGACGCGCACCCTGCTGCTGGAACTGGCCAAGCGAACCGGCCTCACCCGCGAGCGCCATGCGATGTTCGCCGGCGAGGCGATCAACACCACCGAGGGCCGCGCCGTCCTCCACACGGCCCTGCGCGCTCCCGCCGGCAGCCGCGTGCTGCTGGACGGTCGCGACGTCGTGCCGGACGTCCATGCCATGCTAGGCAAGCTGGCGGCCTTCGCCGAGGGCCTGCGCGGCGGCACGATCGCCGCAGCCGACGGCGCGCCCTTCACCGACGTGGTCAACATCGGCATCGGCGGCTCCGATCTCGGCCCGGCGATGGCGACGCTGGCGCTGGCGCCCTATCATGACGGCCCGCGGCTGCATTACGTCTCCAATGCCGACGGCGCCCATATCGCCGACACGCTGGCGAAGCTCGACCCGGCGCGCACCCTCTTCATCGTCGCGTCCAAGACCTTCACGACGGTGGAGACCATGACCAATGCCGCGACCGCGCGACGCTGGATCGCAGGTGCGCTGGGCGAGGCCGCGGTCGGCCCCCACTTTTCCGCCGTCTCGACGGCGCTCGACAAGGTCGGCGCCTTCGGTATCGCGCCGGACCGCGTCTTCGGCTTCTGGGACTGGGTCGGCGGTCGCTATTCGATCTGGTCCGCCATTGGCCTGCCGGTGATGATCGCTGTCGGGCCCGAGCATTTCCGGGCCTTCCTCGCCGGCGCCCATGCGATGGACGAGCATTTCCGAACCGCTCCGCTCGCCCATAACCTGCCCGTCCTGCTCGGCCTGATCGGCATCTGGCATCGCGACATCTGCGGCTATCCGGCGCGCGCGGTCCTGCCTTACGATCAGCGCCTGCTGCGCCTGCCGGCCTATCTTCAGCAGCTCGACATGGAATCGAACGGCAAGCGCGTGCGCAAGGACGGCACGCCCGTCGAGCGGCCGAGTGGCCCGCTCGTCTGGGGCGAGCCCGGCACCAACGGCCAGCACGCCTTCTACCAGTTGATCCACCAGGGTACGGACACGATTCCCTGCGAGTTCATGGTCGCAGCCGAGGGGCACGAGCCGGAGCTGGCGCATCAACACCGGCTGCTGCTCGCCAACTGCCTCGCCCAGAGCGAGGCGCTGATGAAGGGCCGGACCCTGGAGGAGGCGCGCGACGCATTGGCGAAGCAGGGGCTGCGGCCGTCCGAGATCGACGCCCTGGCGCCGCACAAGGTCTTCCCCGGCAACCGCCCCTCGATCACGCTGGCCTATCGCAAGCTCGATCCCTTCACGCTCGGCCGCCTGATCGCGCTCTATGAGCACCGCGTCTTCGTCGAGGCCGCGATCTGGGGCATCAACGCCTTCGATCAATGGGGCGTCGAACTCGGCAAGGAGCTGGCGACCGCCCTGCTCCCGGTCATCGAAGGCAAGGCGCCCGCCGAGGCCCATGATTCCTCGACCGCCGGGCTGGCGCGCTATCTCACGGGCAAGGGCTGAGAAGCGTCGCGTAGCAGCTCCAACAGCCCGCAGGTTGCGGCACCTGCAATCATTGCTTAATTTGCCATCAATGATGATGGAGCGCAGCGATGGCCAGCATGACGATCCGCAACATCGATGATCAGTTGAAGACACGTCTGCGGATGCGCGCGGCTTCGCATGGTCGCTCCATGGAGGACGAGGCCCGCGACATCCTGCGCGCGGCGCTCTCAACCGAAAAGCGCCCGTCGTCCAATCTGGCCGCTACGATCCGCGCGCGCATCTCCCAGACGGGCGGCGTGACGCTGGAATTGCAGCCTCGCGAGCCCATCCGCGAATCGATCGATTTCGGCGGATGATCGTCCTCGACACCAATGTGATATCGGAGATGCTGACACCGGCACCTGACGCCTCGGTCGAGGCATGGCTGACCACACAGCCACCGGCGTCGATTTTCACGACAGCGATCACGCAGGCGGAGATCCTTTATGGACTTCGGCTTCTCCCCGACGGTAAGCGCCGAAGCGAGCTCGAAGCAGCGATCCTGCCGATCTTCACGGAGGATTTTGAGGATCGCGTCCTGTTCTTTGATCCACAGGCGGCAGAAATCTATGCGCGCATCGCCGTCGTTCGACGACAGGCGGGCCGCCCCATCAGCCAATTCGATGCCCAGATCGCAGCGATCGCGCTGTCGCGGGGCGCCGCCCTGGCCACGCGCAACGTGGCCGATTTTGCCGGCATCGGCCTGACGACCCTCAATCCGT
Organism: Allobosea sp.; assembly: GCF_030694325.1. Classification (GTDB taxonomy): domain Bacteria; phylum Pseudomonadota; class Alphaproteobacteria; order Rhizobiales; family Beijerinckiaceae; genus Allobosea. The sequence continues at coordinate 10,595 of NZ_JAUXYO010000139.1, forward strand.
GGCAGTTCACGGGATAGCCACTCTGCACCAAACGTCCGGCCATCGCAGCGTGTCCTGACCCTTCCGCCCGCCGAGGTCGGAATGCGCTATGCACCTGTCAGACGAGGCGGCTCATCGCGCTTTTGCGCTGGACGCGACATCACGGAAGGCTTTTTAGGTGAGACTGGATCGATATGAATGACGGCCTGACCGCTTCGGATTCTCCCCGGCTCTCATCTGCGCCCGATGATCCCCGCTCGCTGCGCCGGCGGGAGGATGAGCGCTTCCTGACCGGCCGGGGCGACTATCTCGACGACCGCGCGCGCGACGGCCGGTTCTACGCCGCCGTGCTGCGCTCGCCCCACGCCCATGCCCGCATAGTGTCGATCGATACGAGCGTGGCCGCAGCCCTGCCCGGCGTGCGCGGCGTCTACACGGCGGCCGACCTCGACGGGCTCGGGCCGCTGCCGACCTCGATCACGGTGGCGACCGTCGAACCGCTGATCGTCCCGCCGCGCCTGCCGCTGGCGCGCGACCATGTCCGCCATGTCGGCGAGCCCGTTGCCTTCGTCGTCGCCGACACCGAGGCCCTTGCCCGCGAGGCCTGCGAGCACATTGCGGTCGATTATGACATCCTGCCGGCGGTCACCGATCTGCGCGGCGCGACCGACGGGCACGCGCCGCAGCTCTGGCCGCGGGCCCCGGGCAACATCGCCTTCCGCTTCCGCCGCGGCGATCCCGCAGCCGTCGAGCGCGCCTTCGCCAAGGCTGCCCATGTCGTGAGCTGCGATCTCGTCAACAACCGCATCGTGGCGGCAGCCCTCGAGCCGCGCATCGCTATCGGCCGCTACGAGGCGGGCGACGACCGCTACCATCTCGAGATCAGCGGCGCCTCGGTCCACGACATCCGCCGCGAGCTGGCGCAGGGCGTCTTCGGCCTGCCGCTCGACCGCATCCGGGTCTCGACGCCCGATGTCGGCGGCGGCTTCGGCATGAAGAACGTCACCTACCCGGAATATGCGCTGGTGCTCTGGGCCGCGCGGCGGCTCGGCCGGCCCGTCCGCTGGAACGCCGAGCGCATCGATGAATTCACCGGCGGCGCCCATGCGCGCGACAATCTCAGCACCGCGCGGCTCGCGCTCGACAGGCGCGGGCGCTTCCTGGCGCTCGATGTCGAGACGATCGCCAATCTCGGCGCCTATGTCTCCTCGCTCGGTCCCGGCAGCGCCACAAACGCCCCCGCCGCCGCGATGGGCGGGCTCTACGACATCCCCGCCATGGCGATGGATGTGCGCGGCGTCTTCACCAACACGGCCCCGATCGACGCCTATCGCGGCGCCGGCAAGCCCGAGGCGAATTATCTGATCGAGCGGCTGATCGAGGCCGCCGCCCACCAGCTGCGCATCGATCCGGCAGAACTGCGCCGGCGCAACTTCATCCGCAGCTTCCCCTACCGCCGCCCCGCCTTCGGCATGGTCATCGACGGCGGCAGCTTTCCGGAGAACCTCGAGCGGGTGCTGGCGGCGGCCGACCGCGCGGGCTTCGCGGCGCGCAAGCGCACCGCCCGAAAGCGCGGCAAGCTGCGCGGCTTCGGCATCGGCTGCTTCCTCGAAACCTCGCGTGGCCGGCCCGATGAGGAGGCCTGGCTGCACGTCGGGCCGGAGGGCGCCATCGCCATGGCGGTCGGCACCCATTCCAACGGCCAGGGCCACGAGACCAGCTTCGCCCAGCTCGCGGGCGCCAAGCTCGGCATGCCGGTCGAGCGCTTCACCCTCGTCCAGGGCGACACGGATTCGGTTCCGCGTGGCGGCGGCCATGGCGGCGCGCGCTCGCTGCATCTCGGCGGCACGGCGCTGATGATGGCGGCGGACGACCTGATCGCGAAGGCGAGGCCCCTCGCCGCCCAGCTGCTGCAGGTCGCGGCCGACAGCCTCTCCTTCGCGGACGGCCGCTTCCGCAGCGAGCCGGCGTCGGACGGCCTGCCGCGCGAGATCGACCTCTTCGCCATCTCCACTCATCTCGCGGACAACACCGGCGCACCGCTGGAGGGCCATGGCGACAACCGCTGCGACGTCTTCACCTTTCCCAACGGGGCGCAGGTGGCGGAGGTCGAGATCGATCCGGAGACCGGCGCCGTCGCGATCGAACGCTATGTCGCGGTCGACGATTACGGAACGCTGATCAACCCGCTGCTGGCTGAGGCGCAGGTTCATGGCGGGCTGGCGCAGGGCATCGGCCAGGCGCTGATGGAGGAGGCGCTCTACGATGAAGGCTCCGGCCAGCTCCTGAGCGCGACCTTCATGGACTATGCCGTCCCGCGCGCCGCCGACCTGCCGTTCTTCGATCTCGAGATGGTCGAGCTGCCGACGCGCGCCAACCCGCTCGGCGTCAAGGGCGCCGGCCAGGCCGGCTGCATCGGCGCGCCGCAGACGGTGATCCACGCGATCCTCGACGCGCTGCGCCCGCTGGGCGTGACGCATCTCGACATGCCCGCCACGCCAGCGAGGGTCTGGCGCGCGATCCGAGATGCGCAGGCTGCGAAGCCTTAGGTCATCACCAGCCCGCCATCGACATGCAGCGTCTGGCCGGTGACGAAGCCGCTCGCCTCCGACGCGAGGAACAGCACCGGCCCGGTCACGTCCTCGGGCGTCGCGATCCGCCCCAACGGCGTCTGGGCGATCAGCATGTCCTTCACCGCCTCGGGCGTCCGCGCGCTCGCATCGGTCGGCCAGACCAGCCCCGGCGCGACGCAGTTGACCCGGATGCCGAGCGGTCCGAGTTCGGTCGCGAGATTGCGGCTGAAGCCGATCAGCGCCGCCTTGGCGGTGGTGTAGTCGTGATAGGCGAGGCTCGGCCGCGCCACGAGGTCGGTCGCCATGTTGACGATGGCGCCGCGCCCGCGCTGGCGCATCAGCGGCAGCGCCGCCTGGCAGACATTGTAGGTCGCCCTCAGGGCGCCATCGACCTGCGCCTGATAGGCCGACCAGGGCGTCTCCCAGAACCGCGCGCGACGGTCGGGATCGAAGACATAGGGCGCAAACGCATTGTTGACGACGGCATCGAGCCGGCCCGCCTCTTCCGCGATCCGCGCCAGCATCGCCGCAACCGCCTGCGTGTCGGTGACATCGGCAGCGATCGCCACCGCCTGCCCGCCCGCCGCCCGGCATTCCTCGACCACTGCCTCGGCGGCGGCCTCGCTGCTACGGTAGTTGACGAAGACGAGCCCGCCCTCGGCGGCGAAGGCCCTGGCGATGGCCGCGCCGATGCCTCGGCTCGCCCCGGTGACGAGGATCACCCTGTCGCGTTACGTCATGACGGTCGTCCGACCATCATTGGCAAGCTTCCAAAGAAACCTGCAACGTCATCCAGGGCGACCGGAGGGAGACCCGGGATCCAGGCCTGAGGCGTTCCGGAATGGGTCCCGGGTCTGCGCTGCGCTCCGCCCGGGACGACGGCGAGCTGAACGGGAGGCCGAGCGCTCACGGGATCAGATCCGTCTTCACCACCTGGCTCATATCGATCGGCTTCCCGATCAGCCCGAGCCGGTGAAAGGTGTCGGCGCCCTTCTGCAGCAGCTCCGGATCGAAATGGCCGAGGCCCCTGGCCTGCGTCGTCGGTGACACCGTCGAGATGTTGCGCAGCTTGATGATCTCGAGATTGAGCGCCTCGTCGCGGCCGTTGATCGCGCGCGTCACGGCAAGCTTCGCCGCCTCCTCGGGGCTCGCGATCATCCAGGCGGCGCTGTCGCGATAGGCGGCCAGGAAGCGCTTCAGCAGCGGCTTCTTGGCCTCATAGGTCGACTGCGTCACCACGAAGATGTCGCTCGGCAGGTTGAGATGGTCCTTGACCTCGATGACGTCGACCTCCGGCAGGCCCTTTATTTTCGCGACCAGCAGGCCGGTATCGGTCGCGGCGGTAGCATCGACCTGACCCTGGATCAGCGGCGCGAAGTTGAGCAGGCCTGTGACCTCGACCGTGACGTCCTTCTCGGTCAACCCGACCTGGTGAAGCAGCACCTGCAGGTTCTGGCGCGTGCCGCTCGACAGCGAATAGACGCCGATGCGCTTGCCCTTCAGGTCGGCCGCCGTACGGATAGCCTTGGCCTTGGGCGCGACCACGTTAAAGACGTTCTGCGGATAGATGTTGTAGATCGCGACCAGCTTCTCCCCCTTGTCGAGCGCGAGATAGAGCGCCGCCGGATCGGTGAAGGCAATGTCGGCCTGGCCCGACAGCATGTTCTGGATCGCCGAGCCGCCGCCCGTGCCGGGCACATAGCCGAGATCGATCCCCTTCGCGCGGAAGAAGCCCTTGTCCGGCTCGGCCAGCAGATTGGTGATCTCGCTGATCGGCTGGCTCCAGCCCGCCACCGTGACCTTGTCGAGCGGCTGGGCGTGGGCCACGGACGCGGCGAAGAGCGTTGCCAAAGCCATGGCCAAACCCACAACCCTCATCCTGAGCAGCCGCGAAGCGGCGTCTCGAAGGATGCTCCCGGAGGTTCCGGAGGCACCGCGAGCATCCTTCGAGACGGCCCTGCGGGCCTCCTCAGGATGAGGGCTCGGGGCTACGAACCGACCCTTGGCAATCATGACTTACCCTTTCAGATGGTGGCGCAGCAGCAGCCGCTCGAGGAGGAGCGCGGCCTGGTAGAAGGCCATGCCGAGCAGCGTGATGACGATGAAGAGCGCGAACATCAGGCTCGAATCCATCACGCTCTGGGCGGCGATGATCGAGGCTCCGAGCCCAGCCCGGCCGCCGATGAACTCGCCGACGACGGCGCCGACCAGCGCCAGCACGACCGCGACCCTGAACCCCGCGAGGATCACCGGAAGCGCGCCCGGCAGCTTCAGCCGCAGCAGCGTCTGCAGGCGGCTCGCACCCAGCATGCGGAACAGTTCGCGCCGCCCGGAATCGGCCTGCGACAGGCCCGTCAGCGTGTTTTCCATCAGCGGGAAAAAGCAGATCAGCGCGGTGATCACGATGATCGGCGTCAGGCCGAAGCCGAACCAGATGATGAAAAGCGGGCCGAGCGCGAGCTTCGGAACGACCTGGCTGGCGACGATGTAGGGGTGGAGCAGCCGGCGCAGGACGGGGGCTTCCGCCAGCAGGATTCCTGTCGCCAGACCAACGGCGCAGCCCAGCGCCAGCCCGAGCGTCATCTCGGTCGCGGTCACCGCGAGATGCGGCAGCAGCCGCCCGCTGGCGATCTCGCTCCACAAAGTCGCGAAGACCGCAGACGGCGCCGGCACGATCAGGGCCGGGACCTGGCCGAGACGGCACCACGCCTCCCAGCCGGCGAGCAGGGCGACGAGCAGGAGCGCCGAGGCCAACCGTTCTCTCATGGCGCGGCGTCCATCGCCTGCCGCAGCTCGCGGCAGAGCGCGTTGAAGGCCGGGCCATAGCGCATCGCGCGCGAGCGCGGCCGCGGCAGGTCGATGGCGAGGTCGTGGTGCAGCCGCCCGCCGGCCATGATCGCGACGCGATCGGCGAGATAGACCGCCTCGCCGATGTCATGGGTGACGAAGAGCACCGTGGTCGCCTGCAGCGCACAGAGCGCCAGCAGATCGTCCTGCAGCTCCTCGCGCGTCAGCGCGTCGAGCGCCGCGAAGGGCTCGTCCAGCAGCAGCAGGGCCGGCTCCGTGATCAGCGCCCGCGCCACGGCCACCCGGCTCTGCTGCCCGCCCGAGAGCTGGGCGGGATGCCGCGCCGCGAAGGCGGACAGCCCCACACGGTTGAGCAAAGCGCGCGCCGTCTCGCGATCCGCCTCGCCCACGCTGCGCTTCAGCGAGAGCGGCAGCAGGACATTGTCGAGCACGCTGAGCCAGTCGAGCAGTGTCGGCTGCTGGAAGACGAAGCCGATCCGCGGCCCCGGCCCGTCGAGCGCAATACCGTCGATCCGCACCACGCCCTTCCGGGGCGCGAGCAGCCCGGCCGCCAGCTTGAGCAGGGTCGTCTTGCCGCTGCCGCTGCGCCCGACCAGGCAATGGAACGCCCCGCGCGGGATCGCCCAGTCGACGCCATCGACGATGGCCTCCGCGCCATAGCCGAAATCCACCGCCTCGAGGGCGACGAAGGCCTCCTGGTCCGTTTCAGTCGACATAGGGTGCCAGGTCGTCGGCCGCGCGTTCGGCCGATTGCTCGATCTCGGTCAGCCTGACGAGGTCGAGCAGGTTGAAGCGCCCGTCATTGTGCCAGCCGGCCTCGGGCGCCGCCATCGCCCCGAAACCGCAGATGCGGGTGACGCCGGCTTCGCCGAGCAGCGCCGCGATGCGGAACAGCTCGCGTGGCGAGGCCGCGACGGCCGCGGTCTGCAGGAAGACGCGGGCGGGCGCGATCATCGGCGGCACCGCATCGAGGCTGTCGACCGCGACGATCTTGAGCGTGCGGTTGAGCGCGCTCGGCGCGAGCGGCTGAGCCACCTCGCTGAAGACCACGCTCCAGCCATCGCCGGCCTCGCCCAGCACCACGGTCCCGTCTTCGTCGAAGCCGCGCATCTCCTCGCGGCTGCGCCAGGCGGCGATGCCGGCCGCCTCCGCCACCGAGAGCGCGCGGCGTGGATGGCGCAGCCTCAGCGCGCCGAGCTCCTGCGAAACGCGCTCGGCGAATTCGCGCGGCGAGACTGCCCCGTCCCGGGCGACGAAGACCATCTGCGGCGAGTAGCAGCCCTGCTGCTCCCAGCGCGCCACATCCTGCGCAACCAGCCGCGCCAGCGGCCCGGCCCGGCGCGTGTCGAGCGCCTCGGCGCCAACCAGCCCGAAGCCGATCCTGTGCCCATGCGGGAGGAAGCGCGCCGTCACCGGCACCCGCTCGCGGATCGCCGCCAGCGCGTCATTGCCGCCATAGGCGACGATCGTGTCGGCCTGGTTCAGCCAGGCGCGTTCCGCCTCCGCGTCGCCGCCCTTCCACCAGACCACGGCCAGGCACTCGCCGAGCTTCGGGTCGATCTCGGCGAGGATCTGCGCGAACCACCCCGCCAGAAGCGGCTCGGCGCTCGCGACCTTGCCGACCGTGCCGGCCTTGACCAGGAGCCCGCAGATCAGGCTCCACAGTGACAGCCCCGGCACGTTCCCCGCCCAGATATGGAGCAGGAGCTGCGGCCCGTGGGCGCGCGTGAAACCGCCCTTCATCGCCGGCTGGAAACCGTCGAGCACGACCGGATTGGCGAAGTCCTCGGCGAGGAAGCGCTGCAGCTGCGGCGCGCGGAAGCTGCGCAGATAGCCGGAGAGGCCGAGGCGAACACTCTCCCGGTCATAGCCGGTGACGATCGGCAGCACGGCCTCCGCCCGCCGCCGCCAGGGATCGTCCCGGTCGAGTAGACGGGCGATGGCGGCGTCCAGCGTCGCGACGATCTGGCAGACCGGCAACGTCCGGAGATAGGTCCGCGCCCGCTCGCGGACATGGCCGGCGAGCGTCGCGGCCTGCGCCGCGGTCAGCTCAGGCACCCGCACCTGCACGCGCTCGCCCCAGGCGCTGAAATCCAGCGTCCGCCACGCGACCTCGGCGGCCGGCAGCCCCGGCAGATGCCCCGCGGTCTCGATCACCGCCTCAGCCCCGCGCCGCCTTGAGGAATTCCTCGACCGCCACCGAACAGCCCTTGGAATCGGCGCCGTCGACACGGCCGAGCAGCCGGAAGCCGCCCTCGACCATGACGCCGGCATCCTCCGTCAGGATCGCGGAGGCACAGTTGAAATGGGCGAGGTCGTGATGGACCAGCACGCCGGTCGTCCTCTCCGGCAGGTCGCGCCCGCTGACCGGATCGACCACGCGGCTGCGGATCCAGTGCGGGCCTGACTTCACCGGCGGGCAGACCGCATTGCCGTCATCGTAGAACTGCGTGCTGAGTTCGGTCATGCCGTACATGTTGATGCAGGCCTGACGCGGCACGCCGAGCGCCGCCGAGAGCGCGTCGTAGAAGGCGTCCGGCCCCATCTCGCGCGATTGCCCCTTGAAGCCGCCGGTGTCGAGGATCCGGCTGCCTTCGGGCAGCACGAACTGCCGCCCCTGCGCCGCCAACGCATCGAGCAGATGCACGAAGCTGAAGCTCGCACCGAGCAGCGCATAGGGCTCGCCCGAAGCTTCCGCCCGTTCCAGCCCCGCGATCAGCCGCGGCAGATCGAGCCCGCTTGCGCCGATGAAGCCCTCGCTCTCCGCCGTGCCGCATTCCCGCTTCGCCAGAGCGAGGTAATGCGCCAGCGAGGAATTCGGCATCGCCTCCTCGTCGGGAAAGAGGATGCCCATGGCGATGCGCTCCCGCTCGGCCATGAAGCGGCGGCGGAAATTCACCAGCATGGAGCGGCTCCAGACGGCCATCGTCGGGTGGTGGCTCTTGCCCCGCACGCCACCCTGCGTCGTGCCGCTGGTCATGAAGATGCGCTCGGCGGTTTCCGGCGGGGTGCAGCTCAGCGTTAGCGTCTTGAAGGCGTTGATCGGCGCGGCCGGGATGTCGCGCCAGCTGCGCACGGTGAGCGTCGTGCGGCCGCGCTGGATCGCGAAGCGCCGATAGGGCGCGTTGTTTGCGAACTGATAGGCGAAGACGGCCAGCGCCATGCGCTCGAATTCCGCCTCCGAAGCCCCGTCCTGGTCGATGAAGGCCAGCAGGGCCTCGATGATCTCGCTCTGCGTCATATCCGCTCGCGCCTTCCCCGCAAGGCCCGTCGCCCGGCGACATGCCGAACGTGGCCCGCAATCCGAAAATGACGGCGTGAGCCTGGAAAAGGGGCGCAGGAATACCGCCCGATGTCCCGCATCCCTACGCCGGCATGACCCGGATCAGGTTCGGAGGGTCACCGCGCTGTCGAACCGAAGCCCGACCGGCGGAATCTCAGCCTCCTCGCGAGGCACCCCTTGGAACAGCGGCCACCATGATGGCGCGCCCGCCCCGCTGTCAAGGAAGCGACACGGGCCCATCAGCCGGTCCGGAGGCCGAAACAATCGCCTGCCGGCGGGCGTTACCTCGGGCACACAGACATGAGGAGACGGATGATGGACACGGCACGCGAAACCCCTGCGCTCGACATCCCAGACGAGGGCGAGCGTCTGGCGGAAGCCGGCAGCGCTGCGGCCACCCACCAGGTCAGCCTGCGCACCAACGTCCATGATGCGGGCAGCGGCGCGAACGAGACGATCGATGGCCTCGACGAAACCGACGAGGCGGTCCGCCAGGCGGCAGAAGACATCCCGACCGGACAGCGCCCGGAAGGGCCGATCGATACGATCCCCGTCTTCGACCGCGCCGGGCTGCCCCCGAAAGTCTGACGGACCAGGGCCGGAAGCGCGCTGTGGCTACGGCCCCCCGCCCCTCATTCGGCTGCGGGGGCGGCCCCGGCTTCCGGCGCCGGACGCCATGCCGCGAGTGCAGCCCGCCCTGCCGGAGTCGACGCATAGACGCCACGGCCCGTTGTCTCGAACCAACCATAGACGTTGCGGTGCAGGATTTTCTGCGCGTCCGGGCAGGTCGGCTTGAGGTCGCGCGGCCGTTGCGGCCCCTCCGCCATCGCAGCCGCGCAGGCCAGCGCCTGCTGGCGATAGGCGGTCATCATCGGCCGGCGCGTTCCGCCGCCGGTGACGGGGTCGCCCTGGCGACGCCTGTGTTCATCCACGAGGCGTGACCGGCGTCGCGGGTCCTTGCGCGGGATCGGCGCGACGGGTGACACGAGCACCTCGACCTCGCCCGATGCGGCCACCCCCAGCAGCCCGATGCCGAGACGGCGGCAGAGATTGCGGTAGCGCGGATCGCTCTCGCGCCCCTTCCCCCGGGCCGACAGCCGCGCCGCCAGCCAGACCTCGTCGCCGATGCTCATGCGGTCGACACCTTGCAGGATCAGCTCGAGGTTGAAGGTCAGCTTGAGCTCGCCGATCACCACGACGGTGGGATCGCCCGCCCGCACCCCGACGAGATCGCAAGGCCCGACCTCGCCCTTGACGGTATAGCCCAGCCCCTCGAGGAAGGCCTTGACCGGCAGGTAGAGCGACGTTTCCACAGAACACCTCGGGCCGGACACCAACCCTTATGCCGGCCGATTCGTTTCGGACAGGCAAATGCGACCGACGGCGAAGCCGTCCGCCTGGTCAAGGACCTGCGCGAAGACGAGGACGCGACCACGCATTCGAATTGGACAGATCGCTTGACTCTCAGGGCCTAGATTGCGCCAACCTCTTTCCATACAAACGCGAGACTTTCGGCGATGGGAGAGGCTAGACGCCGCCAGTTCATGCGGCCCTGCGCTTACTGCGGCTCCATGGAAGGCAAACGGACGGATGACCATGTCCCGCCAAATTCGCTCCTTTTGAAGCCCTTTCCGCGACGCATCACGGTTCCTTCCTGTGTCGACTGCAACAACGGCTTCAGCCGCGAGATGGATCAGGAGTTCGCCCTATTCCTCTCAAATTGGATTGGTGTCGATTCGGACGAGGCGCGAAGGTTCTGGACAGAAAGGGTGCTACCCAGCCTTCGCGCCGACGAGCGGCGAAGGGCCGGTTTTTTGGCGCAACTGGAGCCCATCTTTCGACGCGAGGCCGAAGGGCATCTTACGCATTTGGGCACAGGCGTTCGGGTCGACGTCATATTGGTGCGCGGGATGCTGAAGCGGATCACCCGCGGCTTGTTTTTTCACGCATATCGCGAGGTCTTAGGCGACGTACCGATGCAGGCGGATTTAATCGATGGCGTCGATCAGCATCTAGAGACGTTCGCTCAGGTCGGCCGCGTCCTGACTGTCGGGAACCAATTCGCCTGCCTTCACGGACGCGTCGATGATGATCCTAGGCGGTGTGGACGAATTTGATCAAGCATAGCCCTGCGGCGATGCTGACGATGGAGCGGAAGTTCCGAGCTGTTTTTTCGCAGCGGAGGGCGACGCGCTTGAAGCGTTTGAGGGCGCCGATGCCCTGCTCGATGCGGGC
>NZ_JAUXYO010000143.1 GCF_030694325.1 Allobosea sp.
CATCGCCAAGAGACAATTGCGAGGAACGCAGTGACGAAGCAATCCAGGGGCGCCGAAACCGACGGGCTGGATTGCTTCGCTGCGCTCGCAATGACGGCTCAGCGCAAGCCCGTTCAGCCCGGCCCGGCGCCCTGCGTGCCCAGATAGAGCGCGTAGATCGACTGGCTCGCCGCCATGAAGAGCCGGTTCCGCTTCGGCCCGCCGAAGCAGATATTGCCGCAGACCTCCGGCAAGCGGATGCTGCCGATCAGCTTGCCGGCGGGGTTGAAGACGTTGACGCCGTTGTAGCCGACATTGCGCCCGGCATTGGACGAGGCCCAGAGATTGCCCTCGACATCGCAGCGTAAGCCGTCGGGCCCGCAATTCACGCCGTCGAACATGCAGTCCGAGAAGACGCGGCCATTGCTGAGCTTGTTATCGGCGCCGACATCGAAGACGTGGATGTCGCCCTTGCCGCCCGGCCCGGTATCGCCCGGTCCCTTGCCGGTCGAGGCGATGTAGAGCCGCTTGAAGTCGGGCGAGAAGCACAGGCCGTTGGGGTCCGGAACCTGAGCCTCCGGCACGACGAGTTCGACGCGCCCGCTCGGGTCGATGCGATAGGTGTTGGTCGGCAGCTCCCGTTTGGCGAGCCCGATGCCCGGCGGCTGGCCGAGGCGGGGATTGATCTTGCCGCTCACATTGCTCGGGCCACCGGGAGCGTCGGGCGCGCCCTCGTAGAGCTGGCCGCCATAGGGCGGATCGGTGAACCAGTAGCTGCCATCCGGGTGGGCGACGATGTCGTTGGGCGAGTTTAGCTTCTTGCCCTCGAACGAGTCGGCCAGCACCGTTGCCGAGCCGTCGAGTTCATAGCGCACGACCCGCCGGTTCAGATGCTCGCAGGAGAGCTGCCGGCCCTGGAAGTCGAAGCTGTTGCCGTTGCTGTTGCCCGAGGGCGCGCGGAAGACGCTGACATGGCCGTCATCCTCGATCCAGCGCATCTGGCGGTTGCGCGGGATGTCGCTCCAGACGAGGTATTGGCCCTGGGCATTCCAGGCCGGCCCCTCGACCCAGAGGCCGCCGGTCCAGATCCGCTGGATCGCGGCATTGGGCTGGGCCAGCCCGTTGAATGAGGGGTCCACCGCGATCACGTCCGGGTCCCAGAAATAGGTCGTCGGGGCGCCCTGGCGGCTGAAGTCGCGTGGTGGGGTGGTGACGGTGGTCGGTGGCGACGGCCGGTTCGCGCCGGATTGGGCGAAGGCCGGTCCGGCCGTGGCGGCCAGCGCCCCGAGCCCCGCGGCGTGGATCAGGCGGCGCCGCGACAGGGTCGCCGCTTGCGGCTCGGTGGGATCATGGTCGTGAACAGTAGGGTCTGTCATCGCTTTATCCTCCCAGATGATGGTTGTGGTCCGGCCCGGTGCCGGCCTTGATCTCGTCTCGTCGGTCTCCTCGTTCTCGATCGCCCGTGATGGACGCTCCGAGATCATCAGCCTCTCGGATCGGGGTCGAGCGGCGGCGGCGTGGGGTCCGCCGTGCAGGGCGAGCATGCGGGGAGGCCCGGCGCGGCACCCGTCTTGCTGGGCTCAGGCCGTTTCCCGGCCCCTCGCGACGGAGCCGGTGCATATCGACCCCGCCCTGTCGCGCTTGCTCCGGCGCCTGAAATCCCCCACAGCAGCCTCCCATCCTGTCGGAACGCTGTCATGCTTGCTGGAATTCCCGTCGGCGACCTCGTCTTCCTCGCCATCTCGCTGGTCGCGGCCGGTGCCGTCACCGGTCTGCTGGCGGGCGTCTTCGGCGTCGGCGGCGGCGCGGTCATCGTGCCGATCCTCTACGAGGTCTTCCGCGTCATCGGCGTACCCGAGGATGTCCGCATGCCGCTCTGCGTAGGCACCTCGCTGGCCGTCATCATCCCGACCTCGATCCGCTCCTTCAATGCCCACCGCGCCAAGGGCATGGTCGACATGTCGATCCTGAAGATCTGGGCGGTCCCCGTCGTGCTCGGCGTCATCGCCGGCAGCTACATCGCCCGCTTCGCGCCCGCCGACCTGTTCAAGATCATCTTCGTCGTCGTCGCGATCTTCAGCGCGCTGCGCCTGCTCTTCGCCTCGGACCGCTGGCAGCTCGGGACGGAGATGCCCGGCCGCGTGCTGATGACGATCTATGGCGGCGTCATCGGCGTGCTCTCGGCGCTGATGGGCATCGGCGGCGGGCAGCTCTCGAGCCTGTTCATGACCTTTTATGGTCGCCCGATCCACCAGGCGGTGGCGACCTCCTCGGGCCTCGGCGTGCTGATCTCGATCCCTGGTGCGCTCGGCTTCATCTATGCCGGCTGGCCGAAAATGGACGTGCTGCCGCCGCTCTCGCTCGGCTATGTCTCGCTGATCGGCTTCATCCTGTTCATCCCGACCTCGATCTGGACGGCGCCGATCGGCGCGCGCCTCGCGCACCGGCTCTCGAAGCGCAAGCTCGAGGTCGTCTTCGGCCTGTTCCTGCTGCTGGTTGCGGCCCGCTTCATCTGGTCGCTGGTGGTCTGACAGACCACACGCTGACGCCGTGCCTCAGGCCTTGCGGCTTGTCTGCTCCGCCAGCCGCGCCATGATCGCGCGGCGCTCCGCCTCGCTCAGGCTGCTCCAGCGCCCGATCTCGTCGAGCGAGCGGCCGCAGCCGAGGCAGTGCCGGGTCGTCGGATCGAGCTGGCAGAGCTTGACGCAGGGCGAGGAGATCGCAGTCACGGCAGGCCAGCTCCCAGCATCAGCGCAAACCCCAGATAGAGCACGATCTCGTCGAGCTGCTGCGTCGCACCGGCGATGTCGCCGGTCTGGCCGCCGATCAGCCGCCGGCACTGGCGCCTGACGAGAAGCGCGTTGAGGGCGAGCAGCATAAGCCCGAGCCCGAGCCCCGCGAGCGGCAGTCGAAACGTCAGCGCGAGCCCGCCCGCGAGCAGAAGGCCGATGCCGGAGGCCAGCCAGGCCGTCCGCAGGCTCGGCCGCCCGACCGCCGCCGAGGCGCCCGCCGCTCGGGCTGGCGCCATCCCGGCGAGCAGATGCAGGCCCGACAGACGCGACAGCACGGCCACGACGACGAATGCACCCGCCGCCGGCAATGGCCCGGCCCGGTCGAGGATCAGCGCCAGCGCGAAGACGCGTAGCAGCAGCGCCAGAGCCATCGCCAGCGCGCCATAGCTGCCCAGCCGGCTGTCCTTCATGATCTCCAGCCGGCGCTCGGGCGTGCGCCCGCCGAAGAGCCCGTCGGCACTGTCGGCGAGGCCATCCTCATGCAGCGCGCCCGTCGTCACTGCCAGCGTCGCGACGGCGAGCGTAGCCGAGAGCAGCCCGCCGAACCCGGCGCCGCCCGCTGCGACCAGGACGAGCGCGCCCGGCAGGGCGATGACCAGCGCCGCGAAGGGCAGGGCGCGCGGGACGGTGCGGAAATCGGGCGCGGCATGGGGATCCGCCTCGCCGGGCAGGGCCGGGATCGGCAGGCGCGAATAGAACCGGACGCAGATCGCGGTCGCGACGATCCAGCCCGGCCAGACCGGCGCGGCGCCCACCGGCGGCAGCGGCGCGGCCTGCGGCGGCGCGGCATCCCTGTCCTCGATTGTCTTCATCCGCTGCAGCCTATAGCAGCAGCGGCAACCGCGCGGCCATCGCTCAAGCGCCGCCGCCCGTCCTTAGCCACAGAGTCCGCCATGGCCGCTTCTGGATTGCCCTTCGACGACATCCGCGAATTGATCGCTGCGATGCCCGGCCCCGACATGGCCGCGACCAACATGGTCCGCGCCAGGGACAGGGAGCTGACCAAGCCCGCGGGCAGCCTCGGCCGCATGGAGGAGATCGCCGAATGGCTCGCCGCCTGGCAGGGCAAGGGCAAGCCAAGTGTAGACCGTCCGCTGGTCTGCGTCTTCGCCGGCAATCACGGCGTGGTGGCGCAGGGCGTCTCGGCCTATCCGCAGGCGGTGACGCGCCAGATGCTGGAGAATTTCGCCGCGGGCGGCGCGGCGATCAACCAGATCTGCGCCGCCTTCGATCTCGGCTTCAAGGTCTTCGATCTCGCCCTCGACCTGCCGACAGGAGATTTCACGCAAGGTGACGCGCTCGACGAGCGCGCCTGCGTCGCCACCATGGCCTTCGGCATGGAGGCGCTGGTCGGCGGCACGGATCTGCTCTGCCTCGGCGAAATGGGCATCGGCAACACCACCTCGGCGGCGGCGATCTATGCCGCGCTGTATGGCGGGGATGCCGCTTTCTGGTGCGGCCGCGGCACGGGGCTGGACGATGACGGCCTGAAGCGCAAGATCGGCGCGGTCGAGGCCGGCATCGCGCTCCACCGCGCCCATCTCAAGGACCCGCTGGAGGTGCTGCGTCGGCTCGGCGGGCGCGAGGTCGCGGCGATCTGCGGCGCCATCATCGCCGCCCGCTCGCAGCGGATTCCCGTGATCCTCGACGGCTATGTCGTCACCGCCGCCGCCGCGATCCTGCACGCGATCGAGCCGTCCACGATCGACCATTGCATCGCTGGCCATCTCTCGGCCGAGGGCGCCCATGCGCAGGTGTTGGCGAGGCTGGGCAAGGCGCCGCTGCTGGCACTCGACATGCGGCTGGGCGAAGGTTCGGGCGCCGCTCTCGCCGCCAGCCTCGTCAAGGCGGCCGCCGCGATCCACAACGGCATGGCGACCTTCGCGCAGGCGGGCGTGGCAGGGAAGGACTAGCGCGGCGCCGTTTATGTAAGCGGCATGTGGAGGCTGGGAAAGGTATAATTTCTATACTATATTAGCCTATGCCATTCGAGTTCGACCCTCTCAAAAGCGCGGCCAACTTGGCCAAGCACGGGATCGATTTCCAACAGGCACAGGCTCTTTGGGAGGATGCGCGTCTGCTGGAAGCGCCTGCCCGGACCGAGGGCGAACCGCGCTTCATGGCAGTGGGAATGATCGGCCAAAAGCATTGGTCAGCGATTTATGTCTATCGCGGCGATCGGGTGCGGATCATCTCGGTGCGGCGCGCTCGAAGCGAGGAGATCGAATACTATGAAAACGGGTGATTTCGATCAGGCTTTCGATGCCGGGCAGTCTGTTGAGGACGAGATCGACTGGACCAAGGCGCGGCGTCCCAACATCGAGACGAAGCGCGTGAATGTCGATTTTCCGAGTTGGGTCGTCCAAGGCCTGGACCGTCAGGCGCAGCATCTCGGCGTGACCCGGCAGTCGCTGATCAAGCTCTGGATTGCGGAGCGACTGGGCAAGGCGTGACGGCCGGCATCAGCGGCGGCTGTCGGCTGCATGTCCGGCGAAGCGACCGCGCGAGGATCGCGGTCCTACCCCTCGTAGCTCGTCTTCAGCCCCGCGCGCTCGGCGTGGCGCTCCTGCGCCAGCTCGACCAGCCGGGTCAGCAGCACGGGGTAGGGCATGCCCGACGCTTCCATCATCTTGGGGTACATGCTGATCGCCGTGAAGCCCGGCAGCGTGTTGATCTCGTTGAAGAAGAAGGCCCCGCTCTGGCGGTCGAGGAAGAAGTCGACGCGCGCCAGCCCGCTACAGTCGAGCGCGACGAAGGCGTCGATCGCCAGTTGCCGCACACGAGCCATCTGCGCCTCGTCGAGCCTGGCCGGCAGGTCGACGCTGGCGCCGTCCTGGTCGATGTATTTCGCCTCGTAGGAGTAGAATTCGTGCTGCGGGCCGGCATTGAGCTCGCTGGCGACGCTCGCCACCGGCGGCTCGCCATCGAGCACAGCGACCTCGATCTCGCGGGCGTCGATGCCCTGCTCGATCAGCACCTTGAGATCGTAGTCGAAGGCGTCCGCCAGTGCGCCGTCGAGATCCTCCCAGCGCTTCACTTTGTGCACGCCGACGCTGGAGCCCATGTTGCAGGGCTTGACGAAGACCGGCAGCGTCAGTCCGGCGCGGGCGGCTTGCGTGGCGGCGGCAGGGTCCCGGCGATAGTCGCGCCGCGCCACCGCGAAATAGGGCGCGACGGGAAGGCCCGCCAGCGCCGCCAGCCGCTTCGCGATGTCCTTGTGCATCGACACAGCCGAGCCGAGCACGCCCGAGCCGACATAGGCCGCGCCCGCCAGTTCGAGCAGGCCCTGCAGCGAGCCGTCCTCGCAGAGCGGGCCATGGATCACCGGGAAGACGACATCCACCGGCGCGATCGCAGCGGCATCGGCAGCGCTCGGCAGGATCGCGGTGCGCCCATCGGCCAGAGGCTCGAAGCGGATCGCGGGGCTTTCGCTGGGAATCGGCAGGCTCTCGGTGTTGGCGGCCTCGATCCGGCGCAGATCATGGCACTGCCAGCGGCCCTCCTTGTCGATGCTGACCGGCACCGGCTCGAAGCGCTCGCGATCCAGATAGCGCAGCACGGACGCCGCCGACTTCAGCGACACCTCGTGCTCGCCCGATTTCCCGCCATAGAGCACGGCGACGCGCGTTTTCCGGTTCATGATCGAGAGGTCCGAGAGGTTGGGAGGAAACGGGGAGCGCGGGGCAGGATAATGGATGTCTTCGACAGCTGTGGCACGATTCGGGCAGCGTTCAGGCGGCGCGCGTCTCCGGCTCCGGCAGGGCCGCGAGCGTATCCATCACCCGTACCGGTGGCAGCGTGACGGTCACCTCGGTTCCGGCACGCGGTTTCGACTTCAGGCTGAAGCCGCCGCCATGCAGGTCGATCAGGCCCTTGACGATCGGCAGACCGAGGCCCGAGCCCTGTTCGGCCGTCTTGATCGCCAGCGAGCCGCGCCCGAAGGTCTGCAGCACGATCGGGATTTCGTCCTCGGGGATGCCGGGGCCGGTATCGGCGATGGAGACATACTGCCCGCCATTGGCGGTCCAGCCGACCTTGATGGTGATCTCGCCGCCGGGCGGGGTGAATTTGATCGCGTTCGAGAGGATGTTGAGCACGACCTGGCGGATCGCGCGCTCATCGGCCCAGACCTTCGGCAGGTCGGGCTCGACCGCCTCGCGGATCGTCTGGCTCTTCGCCTTGGCTCGCAGGTTCAGCATGTGGCGGCAATCATCGGCAATGTCGGCCAGGGACAGCGCCTCCTCGTGCAGCTCGTATTTCCCCGACTCGATGCGCGACAGGTCGAGGATTTCGTTGATCAGTTCGAGCAGATGCTGGCCGGAACTGTGGATGTCGCCCGAGTACTCCTTGTAGGCGGCATTGGCGTGCCCGCCGAAGACCTCGTTCTTCATCACCTCGGAGAAACCAAGGATGGCGTTCAGCGGCGTACGCAGCTCGTGGCTCATCGTCGCCAGGAAGCGCGACTTGGCGAGATTGGCCTCTTCCGCCTTGCGCCGGGCCTCGTCCGAATTGGCATTGGCCGTTTCGAGCTCGGCAATCAGCGCGTCCTTCTCGGCGCGGAAGGCGATGGTCGCCACCGAACTGACATAGAGCCGGTTGGCGAGGAAGACGAAGAAGAACTGCGCCGCCGCGGCCATGACGGCCGTCGTCAGGCTGTCCATGTCCGTGCGCCCCCAGAAATAGGCGGCGATGCCGATCATGATCGGCACGATCCCGGCATAGACCGCCATGGGGATCGAAGCAGCGAGCATCACCGTCAGCGCGCTGACGATCAGCAGCGTCGTCGTGACGAAAACCTTGGCGCCGGGCGCATCGATCTGCGCGAAGACGAGCAGCATCATCGCCCAGCTGATGCCGTGGAAGCCCTCCGCCAGCGCAAAGGCCCGTCGCCAGGGCCGGATCGGCACCTCGCCCGCGGGCTGCGCCAGGAAGCGCCGGCTCAGCACGACGATGACCATCGTCGCCAGCAGCACCGTGCCGACCCAGGGCGTGACCCGCTCAATGGGCACCCACAGGCAGGCGGCCGCGGCCACGGCCAGCGCCAGGATCAGCGTCCCGACCGAGCCGTTCATGCGGTATTCGGCGAACACCCGCAGCAGCTCGTTGTCGAAGGCGCGCTCGAGCCCGGTCGAGGAGGTCAGCCGCTCGCGCACCGACTTGACCTCGCGGGTGACGAGCTTGCGGCGCGCGACGGCCGTCGGATCCGGCCCGCGCCCGCGCTGCACCTGTTCGGCTGTCACTTCCGGCATGATGGTGCGACGCGGGTCCTCTTCCTGCGCGCGGTCTGCGCGACGGGTCTGCCATCATGGTCGGCAAATCGTTAAGCTCTTCCTGATGACGCGCTTCGGATTCACCCGGTGGAAGAACGGGCCCTTTGGCTGGCGGCGCGTCGGGCGCCCCGTCGACATCGTCGTGGCGCTCGGGATCCTCGGGCTCCTGGCGATCGCCGGCGCGGTTTTGCAGCACCGCCTCGGGCCGGCTCGCACGCTGGTCGGCGTGGCTCGTGCCATCGACGGCGACTCCCTGCGCCTGCTGGGCGAGGAACTGCGGCTCGAGGGCCTCGATGCGCCGGAGGCACGCCAGACATGCAGCGATGCCGGCGGGCGCGAGGTCGCCTGCGGGCGAGCTGCGCGTCGTTCTCTCGAGGCGTTGCTGGCACGCGGGCTCGTCACCTGCGAGATCGGCAGGATCGACCGCTATGGCCGCGGCCTCGCGCGCTGTCGGCAGGGCGAGACCGACATCAACGCCACGCTGGTGCGGGAGGGGCAGGCGGTCGCCTATGGCGGCTACCGTGCCGAGGAGGGCGAGGCAAAGGCCGCCGGTCGCGGCATCTGGGCGCTTCGTTTCGAGCGGCCGGAGACCTGGCGGCGCAGCCATGCGCGCTGATGCGGGGCGCCGATGCCACACAACCATCACGAAGCGCCTCGAAAGGATTGACCACCCGCCCTCCGGCATGATCGGGTCGCGCGGCGATGGGGAGAGGATCTCGATGAAGCTCTATGACGGCGGGCGGGCCCCCAATCCGCGGCGGGTGCGGATCTTCTTCGCCGAGAAGGGCGTGCCGCTGCCCGAACTGGTCCCGGTCGACATCGGCAAGCGCGAGCACAAGAGCGAGGCCTTCACCAGGCTCAACCCCTCCCAGCGCCTGCCCGTGCTGGTGCTGGACGACGGCACCGCGCTCGCCGAAACCGTCGCGATCTGCCGCTACATCGAGAGCCTTCACCCGCAGCCGCCGCTCTTCGGCCGGGATGCGCGCGAGCAGGCGCTGGTCGAGATGTGGAACCGGCGCATCGAACTCGGCCTCTTTTCCGCCGTGGCCGCCATATTCCGCCATTCGCATCCCTCGATGGCGGAGCTCGAGATGCAGGTGCCGGAATGGGCGGAGGCCAATCGCGAGCAGATCGACGACCATCTCTGGCTGCTCGAACTGCAACTCGCCGGCAACCGCTTTCTCTGCGGCGAGGACCTGACGGTCGCCGACATCACCGCCGGCATCGCGATCGACTTCATGAAGCCTTCCCGCATTCCGCTGCCGGAGGATTTCGTCCAGATCCGGCGCTGGCATGCCGAGCTGTCGGCGCGGCCGAGTTGGAAGGCGTGATGCGCGCTGCGCTCCTCCTGCTCGGCGTCCTGGTCGCGCTGCCGCTATCCGCGGCGGCGGTGGAGCGTCTCGACGGTGAGGCGATCCGGCGGGCCTTCGAGGGCAATACCGTCAGCGGCCGCTACACCAATGGTGGCTTCTTCACCGAGTTCCACGACCCCGATGGCCGGGCGCTCGGCCATAATGGCTGGCAGCCCAACCGCGACGCCTGCTGGACGACGCGCGCCGATCAGGTCTGCTACTATTACGGCCCGCAGAGCGACCGCACGGTCCATTGCTTCACCGTCGAGCTGAACCGCGATCTCTATATCCTGCGCAATGCCGGAAACGGCCAGATCAATGCCCTTGCCTCCGTCGAACTCGGGAATCCCCGCAAGCACGGCGACCATGGCGAGCCCTGGTATTGTGATGGCCTCATCTCCAAGGCGCCCGAGGTCCCGATGACGCGGCGGCGTCTGGCGGCGCGCTGATGCGGCTGCGGGCCGCGGTTGCCGTCCTCGTCGCGATGGTGGCGGCCTCGGGCCCGGCCGGCTCGGCCGAGCGGCTCGACGGCGCGGCGATCCGCCGGGCTTTCGAGGGCAACACCGTGGCCGGGCGCTATGCCGGGACCAACCGTCCCTTCAGCGAGCATCACCACCCCGATGGTCGCGCCACCGGCCACAACCGCGGCGTTCCCAACACCGACGCCTGCTGGACCACGACGTCGGATGCCGTCTGCTACTATTACGGTCCGCAGGAGAAGCGCCGGACCTACTGCTTCACCGTCGAGCGCAGCGGGGCGCTCTATGTCCTGCGCAATCGCCCGAGCGGCCAGATCAACGCCATGGCGACGGTCGAGGCCGGGTATCCCGAAAGCTGGAGCCGGGCGCCCGCGAGCTGGACCTGCGACGGGCTCCTGTCGCGGGCACCGGGCAGCGCGCACTGGGCGAGGCGATGACGGGAGGCGACGGGCTCGAGGCGCTGCTGGCCGAGCTGAGGGCCTGCCGCATCTGCCGTGACGCGCCCTTGCGCGGGCCGCCGCTGCCGCATGAGCCGCGTCCGGTCATCCAGGCCTCCGCCACGGCGCGGCTGTGCATCGCCGGACAGGCGCCCGGCACGCGCGTCCACGCCAGTGGCCAACCCTTCACCGACCCCTCGGGCGTGCGCCTGCGCGGCTGGCTGGGGCTCGACGAGAGCCGCTTCTACGATGCAGCCAAGGTCGCGATCGTGCCGATGGGGCACTGCTTTCCGGGGCTGGACGCCAAGGGCGGCGATAGGCCGCCGCGGTCCGAATGCGCGCCGGTCTGGAGAGAGCGCATCTTCGCGGCGCTGCCGGCGGTGAAACTCGTTCTCGCCATCGGGCGCTATGCGCAGCTCTGGCACCTGCGCGAGGCGGCGGCGGGAACGCTGTCGGAGACGGTGGCGAACTGGCGCACGATCTGGGACCGTCCGGAGCGCCCGCGCATCCTGCCGCTGCCGCATCCATCCTGGCGCAACAACGCCTGGCTCAGGCGCAATCCCTGGTTCGAGACCGAATTCGTGCCGGTGCTGCGCCTTGAGGTGGCGCGCCTGGTCGGCTGAGGCCTGCCGCGTCAGCGATAGATGTACGAGCCCGAATCGAGCCCGCGGTCGAGCTGTCCCCGCATCCGGACGACGGTGCGGACTTCGCCCAGGCTCGAAGGGCCGCGGCCTTCGAGCTGGACCAGCGCCCCGGTCGAGGTCCCGTAGCCGTTGCGCGAACTCTTGCCGACATCGACGCGGACCGAACCGCCGGCCCGCACGCAGAAGGAGGAGCCGTCGACCCTGACGAAGCCCGGGCCGTATTCGGGGCAGGGACGCATGGGCCGGGCATCGGCGCGCGCAGGTTTCGCGTGCTCCTTGCCGGCACCACGGCCCGGAATGGGCTCGCCGATCGACTGGGCATGCGCGCCGGTCGTGACCAGCAGGACGGCGAAGGCGAAACTGGCGATGCGCAGCATGGAAGACTGTCCGATCGTGGCCCGATGCGACCTTGTCCGAACAAGGCGGCGCAGATGTGGCGGACCGATCCTAGGCCAAGGCCGCCGAACCGAAAACCCCGGCCTCGCGGCCGGGGTATGGGGTAGTTGGGCCGCGATGCGGCCGGTCGCTCCTTGTCAGAGCTGATTGGCCGCGCGCGCGCGGATCATGAAATTGTCGAAAGTGTATTCCGCGATCTGGAACCAGAGATATTCGTCGTTCCGGAAGGCCGCCATCGCGTCGTAGACCTTCTTGAAGTCGGGGTTCTTGGCCGAGGTTTCGGCATAGACCTCCTTCGACGCCTTGAGGCAGGCCTCAAGGATTTCCTGCGAGAACGGCCGCAACTGGGCGCCGGCACCAACGAGCCGCTTCAGGGCGGCAGGGTTGCGGGCATCGTACTTGGCGAGCATGTCGACATTCGCGAGGCCCGCCGCCGTGGTCAGCACGGATTTGTAGATCTTCGGCAGCGCCTCCCACTTCGCCGTGTTGAGGAAGAAGTGCAGGGCGGCCCCGCCTTCCCACCAGCCCGGGTAATAGTAGAACGGCGCGACCTTGTTGAAACCGAGCTTCTCGTCATCGGCGGGCCCGACCCATTCGGCTGCGTCGATCGTGCCTTTTTCCAGCGCCGGATAGATGTCGCCGCCGGCGATCTGCTGGGGCACGACGCCGAGCTTGGACAGGACCTGCCCGGCGAAGCCGCCGATGCGCATCTTCACGCCCTGCAGATCGCCGACCGTCTTGATCTCCTTGCGGAACCAGCCGCCCATCTGGCAGCCGGTATTGCCGCCCGGCAGAGCGTAGATGTTGTGCTTCTTGTAGAATTCGTTGAGCACTTCGCTGCCGCCGCCGTGATAGAACCAGGCGTTCTGCTGGCGGCTGTTCAGGCCGAACGGGACCGCCGTGCCGAAGGCGAAGGTCGGATCCTTGCCGACATAGTAGTAGGACGCGGTGTGGCACATCTCGACCGTGCCGTTGGTCACGGCATCCGCCGCCTGCAGACCCGGCACGATTTCGCCTGCCGCGAAGACCTGGATCTGGAACTTTCCGTCGGTCGCTTCCGAGACGGCCTTCGACAACACCTCGGACGCGCCGTAGATCGTGTCCAGCGACTTGGGGAAGGACGAGGTCACCCGCCACCGGACCTCCGGCATGGCCTGCGCGATAGCCGGGCTCGCGATCGCGCCTGCGGTGGCCCCGGCCCCGGCGACCTTCAGAAAGTGACGACGCTTCATCCTGTTCTCCTCCCCTGGAGCGGTTCCGTGCGCCTGCTTGTGCAGGTCATCACGATCCCGTCAGCAAATCAGGTCTGCGCGACAACGCAAGCGGAAAATGCATGCATCTCATGCGTCAGGATCATGATTGCCGCTGCGGAAGGAGTCGAGGCCGCAAGGAATGCAGATCGTCGCCGGCGGACGGGTCGTCCCTCGTGCCCCGGACGAAAAAAGCCCGGCCGGAGCCGGGCTTTCGAGCAAATCGCCGGTGCGGACGCAGCATGCGTCCGCGGGAACGGGGTCAGCGGGCGCGAGAACGCACCTGGAAGACGTCGAAGCTGAGCTCCGCCACCTGCCACCAGAGATACTGGTCGCCGCGGAAGGTGGCCATCGCATCGATCGCCTTCTTGAAATCGGGGTTCTTGGCCGAGATCTCGCTGTAGAGCTCGTTCGAAGCCTTGAGGCAGGCCTCAAGGATTTCCTGCGAGAAAGGGCGCAGCTGCGTGCCGGCACCGACCAGGCGCTTCAGAGCCGCCGGGTTCTGCATGTCGTACTTGGCCGCCATCTGGGTGTTGGCATAGGTGCAGGCGGCGGTCAGCGCGGCCTGATAGGCCTTCGGCAGCGCGTTCCACTTCTCCAGATTGACGAAGGCATGGACGCAGGGACCGCCCTCCCAGAAGCCCGGGTAATAGTAGAACGGCGCGACCTTGGAGAAGCCGAGCTTCTCGTCGTCATAGGGTCCGACCCACTCGGCGCCGTCGATGGTGCCCTTCTCGAGCGCGGGGTAGATGTCGCCGCCGCCGATCTGCTGCGGCACGACGCCGAGCTTGGCCAGCACCTGGCCGGCGATGCCGCCGATGCGCATCTTCAGGCCCTGGAGATCGGCCGGCGTCTTGATTTCTTTGCGGAACCAGCCGCCCATCTGGGCGCCCGTATTGCCGCAGGGCAGGCCGTAGATGTTGAACTTCTTGTAGAACTCGTTGAACAGGTCGTTGCCGCCGCCCTGGAACAGCCAGGCGTTCTGGCCGCGCGCGTTGAGGCCGAACGGCACGGACGCCGCCACCGCGAAGGTCGGGTCCTTGCCGACATAGTAATAGGACACGGTATGGCACATCTCGACGGTGCCGTTGGTCACGGCGTCGGCCGCCTGCAGCGCAGGGACGATTTCGCCGGCCGCGAAGACCTGGATCTGGAACTTCCCGTCGGTCAGCTCGGAGACCATCTTGGCCATGACCTCGGCGCCGCCATAGATCGTGTCGAGCGACTTCGGGAAGGAAGAGGCCAGACGCCACTTCACCTCGGGATTTGCCTGGGCGACGGCGGGGGAGGCGATCGCCGCGGCGGCGGCGCCAGCGGTGGCGGTCTGGATAAACTGACGGCGCTTCATCTCGGGACATCTCCTCGATTGGGACTCGGCGAGCCGAGTGTCGTGATGGGTGGGAGGCGGTTGGTCCGCCCTCGCCAAGCATTGGGACTTGCTTGGCTTTCTAGATGAAGGCGTCGGGCTTCGCGAGCGTTTTCCGGCAGGCCGCATTCAACTTTCGACTAGGTCGTGCGGCTTGTTTGTCGAGCGTACCCGGAGGTGATTAATGCAGCCGATGCTGGACACCCAACGCCTGCGCCTGCGCCCACCCCAGGCCGATGATCTCGACGCGCTTCATGCCTGGCGCAGCGACCCCGCTGTCGTGCGCTTCGTCGGAGGGCGCACGCTCGATCGCGAGGAGGCCTGGCAGCGCCTGCTGCGCGCGGCCGGCCACTGGTCGCTGTTCGGGCATGGCCTGTTCATGGTCGAGGAGAAGCAGGGCGGTGCCGTGATCGGAGAGGTCGGTCTGTTCTATGGCCGCCGGGGCCTCGGGTCCGATTTCGACGCGGCGCCCGAAATCGGCTGGATCCTCGCCGCCGCGGCCCATGGCAGAGGCTATGCGACCGAGGCGGCGCTGGCGGCGCAAGGCTGGTGTGCCGCGACGCAGGGCGAACGGCGCTGCGTCTGCATGATCGATCCCGCGCACGAAGCCTCCTTCCGGGTCGCCGCCAAGCTCGGATACAAGCGCTATCGATCGACCGATTATCACGGCGGCTCCGTGACGCTGCTCGAACGTCTGCCGGCCTGAGGGCCCGCAAGGGGGAGGGATTATGGACCAGGAGAAGCTTGCCCGGCTGCGGCAGCGTTATGCGGATGCCGGCGGCGCCGACATCCACGATCCCCACTTCGCCAAGGTTGCTGCTGGCCAGTTCCAGGGCGACAAGCGCAAATGGCCGTTCTCCGATGTCGCGACCTTCCTCGGCGCGCCGTATCGCCCGGATGCCCTGGCCGCGCCGGCCCTCGGCGGCCTCGACGTCGCGATCATCGGCCTGCCCATGGATCTCGGCGTCACCAACCGGGCCGGCACGCGGCTCGGGCCCCGCGCCGTCCGTGCCATCGAGCGGATGGGCCCGATGGACCATGTCATGGGCACGGCGCCGCTGACCATGCTGAAGGCGGCCGATATCGGGGACGTGCCCTTCCGCTCGCGCTACTCGCTCGAAAGCTGCCACGAGGACATCGAGGCGACCTTCCGCACCATCGTCGAGGCCGGCGTTTCGCCGCTCGCCGTCGGTGGTGACCATTCGATCACCTATTCGATCCTGAAGGCGGTGGGGGCGAAGAGGCCGGTCGGCATGGTTCATATCGACGCCCATTGCGACACGTCGGGCCCCTATGAGGGCTCGAAGTTCCACCATGGCGGCCCGTTCCGCCAGGCGGTGCTCGACGGCGTGCTAGACCCGGAGCGCGTCATCCAGATCGGCATCCGCGGTGGCGCCGAATATCTCTGGGAGTTCTCCTATGAGAGCGGCATGACCGTGATCCATGCCGACGAGGTCGACGGGCTCGGCCTCGATGCGGTGATCGCGAAGGCCCGCGCCGTCATCGGCGAGGGGCCGACCTATGTCTCCTTCGACGTCGACTCGCTCGATCCCGCCTTCGCGCCCGGCACGGGCACGCCCGAGGTCGGCGGGCTGACGCCTCGCGAGGCGCTCGCAATCCTGCGCGGGCTGAAGGGCGCCGACATCGTCGCCGCCGACGTAGTCGAGATCGCCCCGCAATATGACGCGACCTCGAACACCGCCCATTGCGCGGCACAGGTGCTGTTCACCGAGCTCTGCCTGATCGCCGAGGCGAGGGCGCTGGGGAAGGGGCGGCCGTAGCCGGGGCAGCCAGAGGCGAACAGCGGAAGATCGGCCAAAAGATCGGCCAACGCCCCGACTGGCGGGCCCGATCCTGGTAGGGACGCGTACACAAACGATTGCACTATCATAGGATTTTCCCTTAGAAAAGAAAGGGTCGCGAGCGAAAAGATCGGCCGATGATGTCTTCAGCAACCGAAGCGCCAAGCCGGATCGAGCCTGCTCTGCTCGAAGAGCCGACAGCCGCGATTGCCGATGCGGTGGCCGAGCTTTCAGCCGCCTCGGCGGTGCTGGGGCGTAGCCTGCATTCCCGGACAGCGGCGAACCTGTCCGGCCTCGTTCGCATCATGAACACCTACTACAGCAACCTGATCGAGGGCCACGACACCCGACCCCGCGACATCGAGCGCGCTTTGGCAGGACGGTTCGACGAGGACGAAGGCAGACGCAACCTGCAGATCGAGGCGGCGGCGCATGTCCGCGTTCAAGCCGAAATCGACAGAATGGCAGCGGATCGGACATTGCCCGAGCCCGCCTCCTGCAACTTCATCCTCTGGCTTCATCACGAATTCTACCGTGATGCACCCGATACGATGCTGCACATCGAAGGTGCGGGCCGAAGCTTCGCCATGCAGCCGGGCGAATGGCGCTCGCGTCCCGAGCACGATGTTGAGGTTGGGCGGCACGTTCCTCCGTCGAGCGACCATGTCGCCGACTTCATGCAGCATTTCGAGGTCCGCTTTCGGTTCGATCGTCTCGGCAAGGCTGGCCGCATCATGGCCATGGCAGCGGCCCATCACAGGTTGAACTATATCCACCCATTTCCCGATGGGAACGGCCGTGTCAGCCGCCTGATGAGTCACGCCATGGCGCATTCTGCCGGCATCGGCGCGCATGGGCTGTGGTCTGTCTCGCGTGGGCTCGCGCGTGGCCTTGAGAGCCGCTCCGAATACAAGACGATGATGAGCCATGCCGACATGCCGAGGCAGGGCGACAGGGATGGAAGGGGAAACTTGTCGGAGCGTGCCCTGGCGGAATTCGTGCTCTGGTTCCTGCGCGTCTGCCTGGATCAGGTCACCTTCATGACGGGCCTGTTCGAACTCGATGCACTCGCTCGGCGATTGCGCGTCTATGTCGACCAAAGCGACAGGCTCAAGCCGGAGGCTTCACGCCTGCTGGAGGAAGCATTGTTTCGCGGCGAGTTCGAGCGGGGCGAAGCGGCTAGGATCACCGGTCTGCCCGAACGAACGGCGCGGCGTGTCCTCAACGAGGTTGTGTCGGAAGGCTTGCTCGCCTCGGAGACGCCAAAAGGGTCGGTCTCGCTGCGCTTCCCGGCCGACAGGCTGGAGGTCCTATTCCCGCGGCTCTATCCGCAGACCTGACAGCCGTTGCGCAGAAGCTTCCCTCATGCTTGTCACCCCTTCCGCGCCAGCCAGATGATGTGGCGGGCGCCGGATTTGCCGCGATGGGCCCGCACCATCACCTCTTCGACGGCGAAGCCGGCATGGCGCAGCCGCCCCGTGAAACGGCGGTCGGGGCCCTGCGACCAGACCGCCAGGATGCCGCCGGGGCGCAGTGCCGCCTTGGCGAGGCCGAGCCCGCCATCCTCGTAGAGCCGGTCATTGGCGGCGACCGTCAGCGCCTCCGGCCCGTTGTCGACATCGAGCAGGATCGCGTCATAGCGGCCGGCGCCTTCGGCGATGACGCGGCCGACATCCTGGACCGAGATGGTGACGCGGGGATCGTCGAGGCAGCCGGCGAAGAGTTCCGCCATTGGCCCTTTCGCCCAGTCGACCACAGCGGGGATCAACTCCGACACCGTGATCTCGGTCGCAAGCGGAAAGCTCGCCAGCGCAGCCCGCAGCGTGAAGCCCATGCCGAGCCCGCCGATCAGCACGCGCGGCTGCTTCCGCCCCGCCAGCCGCGTCGCGACCAGCGTGGCAAGCGCTTCCTCCGAGCCGCTGAGGCGGCTGTTCATCAACTCGATCGTGCCGAGCATGATCGAGAACTCGGCGCCGCGGCGCTTCAGCCGCAACTCGCGTCCTGCGGTGCCGGGGAGGGTGGCCGTGTCCAGCAGGGTCCAGGGGATCACGGGCTCGTCTCGAAGCGGGAGGGCTCCCGGTCGGGAGGATCGAGGCTGGGTAGGAGACAATGCGGCCGCCGTCCAGAGCCGGGCCCACCGTTCATGCGCTGGCGGAATGGCCACTTGGCCTTCGCCGGGTTGCTCTGCCGCCGACCGCATGGCTATGGCATGATGCTGCAACGCAGCGTGAATGCTGCATCGCCGTGAGCCGTACGACGACGCCATGACCTGCGCCACCGAAACCCGCTCGCCTTTGTCGGCCGCCCCACGCGAGGCGGGCGGAGCGCGTCAGCATCATGCCGGCCTGGTCATGCTCGCTCTGGCGATGGGCGGCTTCGCGATCGGCACCACCGAATTCGCGGTGATGAGCCTCCTGCCGTATTTTTCCGTCGGGCTCGGCGTCGACGAGCCGATGGCGGGCCATGTCATCAGCGCCTATGCGCTCGGCGTCGTGGTCGGCGCACCTGTGATCGCGGTGCTGGCGGCGAAGATCCCCCGCCGGACGCTGCTGATCGGCCTGATGGCGGTCTTCGGTGTCGCGAACCTGCTGAGCGCCATGGCGCCGAGCTATGGCTGGATGCTGGTTTTCCGCTTCCTGAGCGGCCTGCCGCACGGCGCCTATTTCGGCGTGGCGGCTCTCGTCGCGGCCTCGATCGCGCCGCCCAACCGCCGCGCCCAGGCGGTCGCGCGGGTCATGCTCGGCCTGACGGTCGCGACCATCGTCGGCGTGCCGCTGGCCAACGGCATCGGGCAGGCGCTGGGCTGGCGCTGGGGCTTCGGCATCGTCGCGCTGCTGGCGCTCGTGACCATGGCGCTGATCTTCGCCTATGCCCCGCGCGACCGGGTCGTGCCGGGTGCGAGCCCACTGCGGGAACTCGGCGCGCTGCGCCTCCGCCAGGTCTGGCTGACGCTGGCGATCGGCGCGATCGGCTTCGTCGGCATGTTCGCCGTCTACACCTATCTGGCCTCGACGCTGATGGAGGTGACGCGCGTTTCGCCGACCCTCGTGCCGCTCGTGCTCGCCATCTTCGGCCTGGGCCTGACGGCGGGCACGCTCGCCGGCGCCTGGGCGGCGGATCGTGCACTGATGCCCTCGATCGGGGGCATGCTGCTGTGGACCGCGGCCGCGCTCGCTCTGTTTCCCTTTGCGGCCGGCAACCTCGTCGCTGTCTGCGCCGTGGTCTTCCTGATCGGCACCAGCGGCGGTCTGGGCGCGATGCTGCAGACGCGGTTGATGGATGTTGCCGGCGAAGCGCAGACGCTGGCCGCGGCGCTCAATCACTCTGCGTTCAACATGGCGAATGCGCTCGGACCCTGGCTCGGCGGCCTTGCCATTGCGGCGGGGTATGGCTGGACCTCGACCGGCTGGGTGGGCACCTTCCTTGCGCTTGCCGGATTTCTGATCTGGGCCGTGGCTATGCTCGACGAGCGGGCCCGTACCGCGCGCTAGACGCCGGTTTCCGCCCGGCGCACCGCGACAGTCCGGCCAGCCTGTCGCATAATTCGGCGCGCCGGCCCAGAAAAGCTGCGTGGGCCCACTTGCGGCCGACCGGCACCATCGCCCAATCTGTGAGCAGAGCCGGCAATGGGACTGCGAGAACCGGCCGGACGAACCCTGTGGGAGGCATCATGAACGGTTTCGCCAAAGTCTTCGCCGCGGCCCTGCTGACGGTCGTCGGTGCCACCGGCGCGATGGCGCAGGCCAAGGAGTGGAAGGAAGTCCGGATCGGCACCGAAGGCGCCTATCCGCCCTTCAACAACCTCAACGCGAAGAAGGAACTCGAGGGCTTCGAGATCGACTATGGCAACCTGCTCTGCGAGCGGATGAAGGTGAAGTGCACCTGGGTCGTGCAGGACTGGGACGGCATCATCCCGGCGCTGCTCTCCAACAAATACGACATCATCATCGCCGGCATGAACGCCACCGACGAGCGCAAGAAGCGCGTCGACTTCACCTCGGTCTATACCAAGACGCCGATCTGGATCATCGGCCCGAAGACGACGACATCGACGGATTTCTCGCCCGCCGCCCTGAAGGGCAAGGCGATCGGCGTCCAGGGCTCGACCATCCACACCAACTACGCCGAGAAATACTACAAGGACTCCACCATCCGTCCCTATCCGACCCAGGAAGAGGCCAATCTCGACCTGATCAACGGCCGCCTCGACTATGTCATCGCGGATTCGCTGGCGCTCGAGGATTTCCTCGCCGGCAAGGGCAAGGACTGCTGCAAGAAGATCGGCGACATCACCCGCGATCCCACGATCCACGGCCCCGGCGTCGGTGGCGCCGTCCGCAAGGACGACACCGCGCTGAAGGCGATGTTCGACAAGGCCATCGCCGAGACGATCGCCGACGGCTCGCACAAGAAGATCGCCGACAAGTACTTCAAGATCCCGATCCTCTGATCGGTTCGGCATTCGCGGCCGGCGCGGCTTCCCCGCGCCGGCGCACGCTTCAAAGGCCCGGCACCCCTCATCGATGTTCGACAAGTTCGCCCTGCTCGGTTTCGGCGATGGCGGCTGGGGCCTCGCCCTGCTGCAGGGCGCGGGCATCACCATCTCGATCGCGCTCGCGACACTGCCTTTCGGCCTTGCGCTCGGTCTCGTCGTCGCGCTCGGGGCCCGCTCTGAGCGCGCCGTCCCCCGGGTGCTGGCGACGGCCTACACGACCGTGTTTCGTGGCGTGCCCGAGCTTTTGACGCTCTACATCATCTATTTCGGTGTCCAGGTGCTGCTGCAGGAGGCCTGGCGCCGGCTCGGCCTGCCGGGCTCCTTCTCGATGCCGCCCTTC
Organism: Allobosea sp.; assembly: GCF_030694325.1. GTDB lineage: Bacteria > Pseudomonadota > Alphaproteobacteria > Rhizobiales > Beijerinckiaceae > Allobosea. Next base: position 20,603 of record NZ_JAUXYO010000143.1, read on the forward strand.
GTTGCGGGCATGGTCGCGCTCGGTGTCGTGCTGTCGGCTTTCTCCAGCGAGGTCTGGGTCGGCGCGCTGAACTCGATTCCGAAGGGCCAGCGCGAGGCCGCCGCGGCGCTCGGCCTGACGAAGGGCCAGGCCTTCCGCCTCGTCGTGTTCCCGCAGCTGATCCGCGTCGCGCTGCCCGGGCTGGGCAACAACTGGATGGTGCTGCTGAAGGAGACCTCGCTGGTCTCCGTCATCACCCTGCCGGACATCATGTTCATCACCACCCGCGCCAATGTCGCGACCAAGGAGCCCTTCCTCTTCTTCGGTGCGGCGATGGCGATCTATCTGTTCTTCTCGATGATCTCCGCCTGGGCCATCGGCCGCATGGAAGCGCGCGCCAACCGAGGCATCGCCGCCTTCGGGGGCGCGACGCGATGAGCTGGTGCGAATATCCGGGCTGGCTCGTCGGCAACGAGGTCTTCCAGAATTACGGCTGCCGGATGGCCTCGGGCCTCTGGCTGACACTTCAACTCGTCGCGATCTCGGTGTCGCTGGGCTTCCTGCTCGCGATCGGGCTTGCCGTGGCGCGGCTCTACGGGCCGCGCTGGGCGCAGGCCCTGATCAACGGCTACACCACCTTCTTCCGCGGGACGCCGCTGCTCTGCCAGCTCTTCCTGGTCTATTACGGGCTCGGCCAGTTCCGCCTGTTCTGGACCGATCTCGGCCTCTGGTGGTTTTTCCGAGAGCCGTTCTACTGCGCATTGCTCACCTTCGTGGTCAACACCGCCGCCTATCAGGCCGAGATCCTGCGGGGCGCCATCCAGTCGATCCCGCGCGGCCAGTTCGAAGGCGCGCTGGCGCTCGGCCTGCATCGCTGGTCGAGCCTGCGCCACGTCATCCTGCCGCAGGCGATGATCCTGGCGCTGCGCCCGCTCGGCAATGAGCTGATCGTGATGATCAAGTCGAGCGCGCTCGCCTCGCTGGTGACGCTCTATGACCTGATGGGCGCGACGAGGCTCGCCTTCGCGCGCTCCTTCGACCTGTCGATCTACCTCTACGCGGCGCTGATCTATCTGCTGCTGGTCGAAATCGTCCGCCGCGTCTGGGGCCGGTTGGAGCTGAGGCTGACGCGGCACATGGCGCTGCGCTGACCTTCGTCATTCTCGGGCAGAGCGAAGCGTAGACCCGAGAATCTCGGGAAAGTCGGGCGCGGGGCGGCATCTGGTCACGAGAAGCTCGGGTCGAGCCCCGAGCATGACGCCGCACCTCACGCCGGAAGCGTCAGGACGATGGCCCCGTTGGCGGTCGCGACGACAGTATGCTCGTACTGCACGGTCGGTGCGCGCGGCTCGCCGTAGAGCGTCCAGGGATCGTCGCCGTTCTCGGCCCAGTTCGCCCCCAGCGAGAGGAAGGGCTCGATGGTGAAGACCTGGCCCTTCTGCATCACCCGGCGTTCCGACCGGTCCGGCCAGGTGGCGAGCTCCGTCGGCTCCTCGTGGAGCGAGCGGCCGACGCCGTGGCTCGCGAGATTGCGCACCAGCGTATAGCCGTTCTTCTCGGCGAAGCGGCCGATCGCATGTCCGATCCCGGAGAGCGCCTTGCCGGCGGCGACCTGCCCGATGCCGACCCAGAGCGCGCGCCGCCCGTCGCGGCAGAGTCGCTCGGTCCTGCGCGAGACGGGCGGCACGGCGAGGGACGCGCCGGTATCCGAATAGAAGCCGGCCTTCTCGGCGGAAACGTCGATATTGACGAGGTCGCCGGCCTCGATCCGCCGCGCGCCGGGGATGCCATGGGCGATCTCGTCATTGACGCTGATGCAGGTCGCGCCAGGGAAGTCGTAGGCCAGCTCCGGCGCCGAGCGCGCGCCTTCCCGTTCCAGCAGGGCCCGCCCGATCCGGTCGAGCTCCGCGGTCGTCATGCCGGGCTCGATCGCCTTGCCCATGGCGGCCAGCGTCTGCGCGACGATGCGGCCGATGTCCTGCAGGCTCTTGAGGTCGTCGTCATTGGAGATCGTCATGGGCTCGGTGACTAGCCCTATCGCGGGCCGGTCACAATCGACCCGGCGTCCTCGCCCATATGCGGCGCCCAGCCGCGCGCCTTTGCACAGCGCCGGCCGCAGGCTAAAGCGCTGGAGACAATTCACAAACAGTCAGGCGGAGCGAAACATGGCCAAAGTCGCGTTCATCGGTCTCGGCGTCATGGGCTATCCCATGGCGGGTCACCTCAAGGCCAAGGGCCACGAGGTCACCGTCTACAACCGCAACCCGACGAAGGCTCAAGGATGGGTCTCGCAGCATGCAGGCGTCTCGGCGCCGACGCCCGCCGATGCTGCGAAGGGCCAGGAGATCGTCTTCGCCTGCGTCGGCAACGATGACGACCTGCGCTCGGTGACGCTGGGCGAGCAGGGCGCCTTCGCCGGCATGGAAAAGGGCGCGATCTTCGTCGATCACACCACGGCCTCCGCCAATGTCGCGCGCGAACTTGCCGAGGCAGCCCAGGTCGGTGGCTTCGGCTTCGTCGATGCGCCGGTTTCCGGTGGCCAGGCGGGGGCCGAGAACGGCGTACTCACCGTGATGTGCGGCGGCGAGCCCGAGGTCTACGCCCGCGCCGAGCCGGTGATCGCGGCTTACGCCCGCATGTGCAAGCTGATGGGCCCGGCCGGCTCCGGCCAGCTCACCAAGATGGTCAATCAGATCTGCATCGCCGGCCTCGTCCAGGCCCTCTCCGAGGGTGTCCATTTCGCCAAGCGCGCCGGGCTCGACGTCGAGGCCATGCTGGAGGTGATCTCGAAGGGCGCCGCCGGCTCCTGGCAGATGGACAACCGCGGCAAGACCATGAATGCCGGCAAGTTCGATTTCGGCTTCGCCGTCGACTGGATGCGCAAGGATCTCGCCATCGTGCTGGAGGAGGCGCGTCGGAACGGGGCACAGTTGCCCGTCACCGCGCTGGTCGACCAGTTCTACGCCGAAGTCCAGAAGCTCGGCGGCCGCCGATGGGACACCTCGAGCCTGCTCGCGCGCCTCGAGGAGTGAGCGCCGGCCCGTCGCGTCTCGGCGATGTCAGCCCCGCGCCGCGCGCCGGCCGAGATGGATAGCGGTCATGCCGATGATGGTCAGCAGCCACATCAGCACGACGAGCGAAGGCGGCCAGATCGTCACGACGAGGCTGATCGCCACCGTCATCAGCGCGCTGAAGCCGAGCTGCAGCGCGCCCATCAGCCCGGCGGCCGACCCGGCGAGGTCGGGCCGGGCCGAGAGCGCCTCGGCGGTCGAGCCGGGGATCGTCATGCCGTTGCCGATCGCGTTCACGGCGAGCGGCAGGAACAGCATGACCGGCGACCAGTCCGCCGTCAGTGACAGCGGCACGGCGACCGTCATCGCGAGGGAGGAGATCACCAGCCCGAGATGGACCATGCGCGGCGCGCCGATCTTCATGACCAGCCGCGCCATCGCGTAGTTGCCGACCATGTAGCCGGCCGCGTTCAGGATGAAATAGGCGCCATAGGTGTCGCTGCCG
>NZ_JAUXYO010000145.1 GCF_030694325.1 Allobosea sp.
GGGCATCGACGGCGGTCGTGGTGCTGCGGGGGCTCCGGATGCGGGTGGGGCGGCCTGCTGCGTGCCCGGTGCATTGAAGGGCTGCGCTCCCGGCAACTGCATCGGCTGCGCCAGCGCAGCCTGCGCCGTGCCGGCGAAGACCAGCAGGGCAAGGCGGACGGCGGCATAGGGCGGTCGGATCACGAGAAGCCCGCTGTGGAAGGGATTTGGCCGGTTTTGCATGAAATGTCGCGCTGCACGACGCAAGGGCACATCCGCAACACTCGGCGGCAATGATCGCCGTCAACCCTGTCGCCGGAAAGCGCCTCCGCACCGATTCTTAATCGGCTCGCCTGTCTTGCAAGGGCGGGAACCGGCTCCCTATATACGCCGCCAAGGGACGGTTTCACGACCGTCGAACGTGGAATGCCGGTTTCGTTCGCCGCGACAGGTGGGGACGGGCCGGTCCATGGGCCGGGCAGAGGCGATCAACGCCGAAGGCCGGCGATCTGCTCAGTTCAAAAGGGATCCCCTCCATGGGTAAAGTCATCGGTATCGACCTCGGCACGACCAATTCCTGCGTCGCGGTCATGGAAGGCACGACGCCTAAGGTCATCGAGAACTCGGAAGGCGCCCGCACCACGCCGTCGATCGTCGCGATCACGGATGATGGCGAGCGCCTCGTCGGACAGCCGGCCAAGCGCCAGGCGGTCACCAATCCGGAACGCACCTTCTTCGCCATCAAGCGCCTCATCGGTCGCACCTTCGACGATCCGATGACGCAGAAGGACCTGAAGCTGGTTCCCTACAAGATCAAGAAGGCGTCCTCCGGCGACGCCTGGGTCGAGGCCGACGGCACCGATTATTCGCCGTCCCAGATCTCGGCCTTCACGCTGACCAAGATGAAGGAGACGGCGGAAGCCTATCTCGGCTCCCCCGTGACCCAGGCCGTCATCACGGTCCCCGCCTATTTCAACGACGCCCAGCGCCAGGCGACGAAGGATGCCGGCCGCATCGCCGGCCTCGAAGTCCTGCGCATCATCAACGAGCCGACGGCGGCCGCGCTGGCCTATGGTCTCGACAAGAAGCACGCCGGCACGATCGCGGTCTATGACCTCGGCGGCGGCACCTTCGACGTCTCGATCCTCGAGATCGGCGACGGCGTGTTCGAGGTGAAGTCGACCAATGGCGACACCTTCCTCGGCGGCGAGGACTTCGACATGCGCCTCGTCGAGTATCTCGCGGACGAGTTCAAGCGCGAGCAGGGCATCGACCTGAAAAAGGACAAGCTCGCCCTGCAGCGGCTGAAGGAAGCCGCGGAGAAGGCCAAGATCGAACTCTCGACCACCGCGCAGACCGAGATCAACCTGCCCTACATCACGGCGGATGCCTCGGGTCCGAAGCACCTCGCCATAAAGCTCTCGCGCGCCAAGTTCGAAAGCCTGGTCGACGAACTGGTCGAGCGCACCATCGCGCCGTGCCGCATCGCGATCAAGGATGCCGGCGTCAAGATTTCCGACATCGAGGACATCATCCTCGTCGGCGGCCAGTCGCGCATGCCGAAGGTGCAGGAAAAAGTGAAGGAGTTCTTCGGCAAGGAGCCGCGCAAGGACGTCAACCCGGACGAAGCGGTGGCGGTGGGCGCCGCGATCCAGGCCGGCGTGCTGCAGGGCGAGGTCAAGGACGTGTTGCTGCTCGACGTCACGCCGCTGTCGCTGGGCATCGAGACGCTGGGCGGCGTCATGACCAAGCTGATCCAGAAGAACACCACGATACCGACCAAGGCCAACCAAGTATTTTCCACGGCTGAAGACAACCAGAGCGCGGTCACCATCCATGTGCTGCAGGGCGAGCGCGAGGTGGCTTCCGGCAACAAGAGCCTCGGCCAGTTCAACCTGACCGACCTCCCGGTCGCGCCGCGCGGCATGCCGCAGATCGAGGTCACGTTCGACATCGATGCCAACGGCATCCTGCACGTGTCAGCCAAGGACAAGGCTACCGGCAAGGAAAACAAGATCAAGATCCAGGCGAGCTCGGGTCTCTCGGAAGACGAGATCAAGCGCATGGTCAGCGATGCCGAAGCCCACGCCGAGGAAGACAAGAAAGCGCTGGAGCTCGTCAACGCGCGCAA
>NZ_JAUXYO010000157.1 GCF_030694325.1 Allobosea sp.
CCGCCGAACATCGTGTCGAAGATCGACTTCATCGCCTTCTGATGGCTGTCCTGCACCTGGCGGCCCGCCTCGAACATCTGGTTGAGCGCGTCGAGCCCGATCGCACCCGGCCCCGCGCCGGCGGGAGGGGCCTCGTCCTGCGGCTCGGGTTCCGGCGCCGGGCGGGCGGTCCGGCGCTCCGGTTCGGGCGGGGTCTGGGCGCCTCCCAGCATGCCGGTCAGGATCTGTCCGAACATCCCGCCCATCTGGTCCATGCCCATCTGCCCGCCGGGCATCTGGCCGCCGCCAAAGGGCCCGCCGCCCTGCGTCTGTCCTCCGGCGGGCGCCTGCGCATTGCCGAACAGGCCACCCAGGATCGCCTCGAAGGGGTTGGCCGGGCTCTGTGGCTGCGGGGCCGGGGCCGGCTGCATCCCCGGCATCTGGCCGCGCATCATTTCGGCGAATTGCCCGAGGATGCCGCCCAGGCCATTGCTCTGCATCGATTTGGTCAGCCCGCCCATCACCATCGCGGCGATCACCGGCAGCATCTGCTTCAGCACCGCCTGGCCGACGCCGCTGGTCGCGGCCGCCTGCGCCGCCACGGCATTGCTGACCTCCTTGGAGCCGAAGATCTGGCTCAGCACGTCGGTGCCGGCACTGCGGGCATTGTCGGGAATGCCGTCGCCATTGGCGTCGAAGATGCGGCCGAAGGGCGAGGCGGTCATCATCTGCGCCAGCGAACCGAAGGCGTAAGGGTCCTGCGTCTGCCGCTGCAGCCCCATCGAGAAGGCGGGCAGCAGCGCCTCGATCGCGGCCTGCGTCTGCTGCCGGCTCAGCCCGTATTGCCGCGCGAGGTTCTCCATCGCCTGGCCGTTCTGGGCCTGTTGCATCATCTCGTACAGATTCATCATGGCGTGCCTCCGGCTGCTGCGCGGTCTGTCGCCGCCTGTCCTGCCGACGATAACAGCGCGAGGGGGCGAGGCAAGCCGCGCGGGCGTCCGCCTCAGCCGCCCTTGGCCTGCCGCTCCAGCCGGGCGATGCCGCGATAGGCGAAGACCAGCGCCACGATGCCGAAGGCGACCGCGCCGAGCGCCGAGCCGACCAGCGCGCCCTTCGGCCCCGCATAATGGGCGCCGAGCCAGGCCAGCGGGATGGTGCCCAGCGTCGCACGGCCCCAGCTGAAAAGCGTCGAGAGCAGCGGCATGCCGAGATTGTTGAAGGCGGCGTTGGCGACGAAGAGCAGGCCGACGAAGATCCACATCGGCCCGGCGACGAGACAGAAGAACATCAGCAATTCGCCGGTCAGCCCCGTCGCGCCGAAGGCGCTCGCGATCGGCGCGCGCGCCAATGCCAGCACCAGACCCGACAGCACCACGCAGCCGATCGCGAACTGGACCGAGGCGGTGAGCCCGGCGCGCATCCGGTCGGAGCGCCCGGCGCCCCAGTTCTGCGCCAGAATCGGCCCGACCGCGCCGGTCAGCGCGAAGAGCACGCCGAAGGCGACCGGCACCAGCCGGTCCATGATCGCCAGCGCCGCCATGGCGGCATCGCCGAAGCGGGCGAAGATACCGGCGAAGACGGCATTGGCGATGGGGTTCGAGAGATTGGTCAGGATCGCGGGACCGGCGATGGCCATTGTGGCGGCACTGTCGCGGCGCAGACCGTCGAGACTCGGCCGGGCGACGATATCGTGCACGCGCACCGCCCCGTGCAGCCCGGTCGCGACGATCACGACGCGCGCGATCACGATCGCCCAGGCCGCGCCGTCCGGCCCCAGTCCGAAACCGAAGATCAACAGCGGGTCGAGCCCGGCGGTGACGATGCCGCCGCCCAGCGTGACGAACATGGCGCGGCGCGCATCGCCGACGGCCCGCAGCACGCCCGAGAGCCCCATGCCCAGCGCCATCAGCACGTTGGAAGGGAGCACGATCCACAGGAAGGAGAGCGCGACGCGGTAGGATTCGTCATGCGCGCCGAGCAGGCGCAGCAGCCAGGGCAGAGCGGGCAGGGCGACCACCGTCAGCGCCAGCGCCGCCAGCGCCATCAGCGCCAGCGTCGAGGCGGCGATGCGCCGCGCCGCCTCACGCTCGCCGGCACCCAGAGCGCGTGCCGTCAGCGCGGAGACGGCGATCATCAGCCCGATATTGATCGAGATCATCAGGTAGAGGACGATCGTGGCGAAACCGACGCCGGCCGTGGCCTCCGGCCGCCCCAGCCAGGAGACGTAGAGCAGCGAGAGCAGATCGACGACGAAGATCGCCATCAGCCCGATCGCGCCGGTCCCGGTCATCACCGCGACATGGCGCATCAGCGGCCCGCTGACGAAGACGGCCGTCGGAGGCGAGGACTGGACGTTCATCGCCCGGCCTTTCGGCAGGCTGGGGCGACGGCAATCGGCGCGCGGGAGAGCGTTGCGGCGGTCATGTCGCTTCGGCGGGCTCCGGCGAGGGCGAGAGGCCGGCTCTGTCTAGGCCGTCCCGCCGCGGGAGGCGAGGACCAATCTCGCCCGCCGGCTTTCTTGACATCGCCCGCGCCACGCCGAAAGAAGACGCCTGTCCAACCGGAGCCCCGCGTGACCAAGCCGCCGCTCGACATCCTGCTCTGTGCCCCGCGCGGCTTCTGCGCCGGCGTCGTGCGTGCGATCGACGCGGTCGAGAAGGCGCTGACCCTGCATGGCGCGCCGGTCTATGTCCGCCACGAGATCGTTCACAACAAATACGTGGTCGAATCGCTGAAGCGGAAGGGCGCCGTCTTCGTCGCGGAGCTGTCGCAGGTGCCCGATGCGACGCGGCCGGTCATCTTTTCCGCCCATGGTGTCGCCAAATCCGTGCCGGCGGAAGCCAATGCGCGCAACCTCTTCGCCATCGACGCAACCTGCCCGCTGGTCACCAAGGTCCATCGCGAGGCCGAGGTGCATCACAAGCGCGGCCGCCACATCCTGCTCGTCGGCCATGCCGGCCATCCCGAGGTGATCGGCACGATGGGACAGTTGCCCCCGGGCGCGATAACCCTGATCGAGACGCTGGAGGATGTCGCGGCGCTCACGCCGCCGGCTGGCCAACCGCTCGCCTATGTCACGCAGACCACGCTCTCGGTCGACGACACCCGAGGCATTGTCGAGGCGCTGCAGGCCCGGTTCCCCGAGCTGATCGCGCCTCACAAGGAAGACATCTGCTACGCCACGACGAACCGCCAGGAGGCGGTGAAGCGCGTCGCCCCGCAGGTCGAGGCGCTGATCGTCGTCGGCTCGCCCAACTCCTCGAACTCGCAGCGCCTGCGCGAGGTGGCCGAGCGCGCCGGCTGCCGCGTCGCCCGTCTCGTGCTGCGCACGGACGAGATCGACTGGTCGGTCTTCGGGTCGATCCGCACGCTCGGCATCACCGCCGGCGCCAGTGCGCCCGAGGTGCTCGTCGAGGAGATCATCGACGCCTTCGCGCAGCGCTACGAGGTCCGCGTCGAGACGGTCTCGACCGCCGACGAGAACGTCTTCTTCCCGCTGCCGCGCGAATTGCGCGACGCGCCTGCAGCCGCCGAGTGAGCGAGCGAACCGTTGGCCGTCTATACCGAAGTACCCGATGACGAGATGGCGGCGTTCGTCGCGCGCTACGGCATCGGCGATCTCCTCTCCGCCAAGGGCATCGCCGAGGGCGTCGAGAACTCGAACTACCTGCTGCACACGACCGAAGGCTTCTACATCCTCACCCTCTACGAGAAGCGGGTGAACCCGGATGATCTGCCCTTCTTCCTCGGGTTGATGCAGCATCTGGCGGCGCGCGGGCTGATCTGCCCGCAGCCGGTCAGCGACAGCCGCGGCGAGATGCTGGGCCGCCTGGCCGGGCGCCCGGCCGCGATCGTGACCTTCCTCGACGGCCTGTCGGTGCGCCGCCCGACCGCGACCCATTGCCAGGAACTCGGGCGCGGGCTGGCGCTGCTGCACCAGGCCGGTGCCGATTTCGGCATGGAGCGGGTCAATGTGCTGTCCGTACCGGGCTGGCGCCCGCTGGCCGAGCAGGCCGGTGCTGCCGCCGACACGGTCTCGGCCGGGCTGGCGGGGCGCGTCGCGGCCGAGATCGCGGTGCACGAATCAAGTTGGCCGGAAGGGTTGCCGCGTGGCGTCATCCATGCCGATCTCTTCCCCAACAACGTCTTCTTCCTGAAGAACAGGCTCTCGGGACTGATCGATTTCTATTTCGCCTGCACCGACGCCTTCGCCTATGATCTCGCGATCTGCCTGAACTCCTGGTGCTTCGAGGCGGACGCCTCCTTCAACCTGACCAAGGGCCAAGCCATGCTCGCCGGCTATGAGAGCGTGCGCCCGCTGACGGAGGCCGAGATCGAGGCGCTGCCGCAGCTCTGCCGCGGCTCGGCGCTGCGCTTCCTGCTGACCCGGCTGGTCGACTGGCTCAACGTGCCCCCGGGCGCGCTGGTCAAGCCGCATGACCCGCTCGAATACGACCGCAAGCTCGCCTTCCACCAGCGCGTCGCCGATGCGCGCGATTACGGGCTGAGGCGATGAGCGAAACGTCGTCCGAAAGCTTGCCGGTCCAGGCTCTTCCCTTCCCCCTTACCCCTGCCCCTCCCCACAAGGGGGAGGGGTTCCCCGCGGGTCCCCCTCCAGCGGTGAGCCTGCCATGACTGACACCGTCGAGGTCTGGACGGACGGCGCCTGTTCCGGAAACCCGGGGCCAGGCGGCTGGGGCGTCATCCTGTCCTACAAGGGCACGCAGAAGGAGCTCTCCGGCGGCGAGGCGATGACCACCAACAACCGCATGGAACTGATGGGGGCGATCGCGGCGCTGGAATCGCTGACGCGGCCCTGCACGGTCGCCCTCCACACCGACAGCCAGTATCTGCGCCAGGGCATCACCGCCTGGATCCATGGCTGGAAGAAGAATGGCTGGAAGACCGCCGACCGCAAGCCCGTGAAAAACGAGGAGCTGTGGAAGCGCCTCGACGCCGCGCTCAAGCAGCACAGGATCGAATGGAAATGGGTCAAGGGCCATGCCGGCGACCCCATGAACGAACGCGCCGACGAACTCGCTCGCGCCGGCATGGCTCCGTTCAAGCCGGGGCGATGACAGTCTCGGCGTGACCGCTGGATCGCCCTGAGTTTTCTCGGACCCACCGCCGTCATCCCGGGCCTGCCCCGGGATCCATCGGAGGGCTCCGGAGCTCGACGATGGATTTCGGAGCGGCGCGGCTTCGCCGATTGTCCGGAATGACGGTCTGTTTACGAGGAAATCAGGAGGATCTAGTGCGTCTCGCTCTGGTGCCCCGCCGCCGCGCCGCCATGCGGCATCAGCTTCAGCGCGCCCGCGATCAGCAGGATCGCCACCGGCAGCACGAGATAGCCGGGGTCGAGCTTGCTGTCGGCGGTCGCCATGTCGGTCGCGAAATCGACGATGAGATAGACCAGGATCGCCTGGCAGAAGGTGCTCTTCAACTCGCCCAGCTCGCTCGGGCGGATCCAGGCGGGCAGGTCGTTGCCGGCCGTGACGCGCTCCGCCAGCACGAAGCTCGCGATCACCTTGGCGCCGAGCAGGGTGATGATGACCGCGAAAAGGCATTCGTCGATCGTCTTCATCACCAGCGAGATCGTGCTCTGGGCGTGGTCATGGGCCAGCATGGCGCGAGCCGCCGCGAGCAGATTGGTGCCGGCCTCGCCGAGCAGCACGAGCCCGCTGCCGATCATGCCGAGCGCCGCGAGCGCGATGATCGCCCGCAATGCCAGTCCCGCCGCCCGCATCGCCGTCTCCGTTCCCGCCGCCTCACGGCGACCCCATGGCTGGGATAGGGGCTGGCGCTGGCGGCGTCCATGCCCCGCGCCGGGCTTTCAGCCGAGCGGCTGGCGATAGACGATGAAGCCGGACTTGTCGGCGATCTTGTCGTAGAGCGCCTGCGCCTGAAGGTTGCTCTCATGCGTCTGCCAGTAGACGCGAAAGCAGCCCCTGGCCTGTGCCATCTGCCGGACGGCCTCGATCAGCGCGCGCCCCGCGCCGCTGCCGCGGGCCTCTGGCGACGTGAAGAGGTCCTGCAGATAGCAGATATCGGCCTCGCGCCAGGTGGTGCGGTGGATCACCCAATGGACGATCCCGATCAGAGCGCCCTCGCGCTCCGCCACGAAGCCGCCCATCGGCTCGGTGCCTCCGGTCAGCCGGGCGAAGGTCACGTCGTCGGTCCCGGCCGGCAGCGTCGCCTTGTAGAAGGTGAGATAACCCTGCCAGAGCGGGTCCCAGCCGGCGCGGTCCGAAGCGGCGAGCGGGCGGATGGTCAGGTCGGTCATGGCAGGCTCCGGCGATCTCGGGAAAGCCTAGCGCCGCCCCGCCGGGCTGTCTCATGACGAAGCGAGATCGGATCGATCAGTTGGGGCGAGGCGGCGTATGATATGGGGCCTGATGTCGGCCCTCAGCGGCCGATCGAGCCCACCTGCTGTGGACAGTTCGCCAGTTCGGCGAGAACCAAATCAGCCCGCTGCTCGACGCTCGCCCTCGGCAGTACGACGATGCGATACCCAAACTTGGGATACGCCTGCGCCAGCCGGTCATACTCGGCAACTGCCTCATCCCAGCCAAGCTTACGTTCGGCGTCTGTCTCGTAGATTTCGGGCCAGGGCGGCGTGAGAAAAACGGCTGGATGGTAGCGATGCGTGATCGGCAACCGCCCAATGGAAGCATCTGCTCCAACAGGATCAAGCGCCGCCACCGCATCGATCAGGCTCCGGTCGAAGAAGACCCACCCAGCCCAGTCGCCGGCTCTCTCGCGGTCATCGAGCGCGAGTTCGATCGCGCGCCGCGCGAAGGCCTCCAAATCAACCCATGGGAGGGCCGATCCGCCTGCGGCGATCTCCGCCTGCACAATGCGCCTGCCGGGCTCATCGCGCGTTGCGTACCCTCGCCGACGAAGCTCGCCCAGCAGCGTCGACTTTCCGCCACCGGAGCAGCCCGACAGCACGACGAAACGACTGCTCATATCCCTACCGTGCCTCGCGCATAGAACTGACGCATCCGACTTGTAGCGGATGATCGCCTCCCGCCCTGCGGCCTTGCCGGCGTCGTGGTCGCCGCCGTCACGCGTCGCGTTCTCCCGCCACAAACGGCGAGAGCGATCCGTCGACCATCAGGCCTTTCCGCGCGGTCGGGCTGGATTGCCCACGACGGTCGTCCCAGCCTGCACGTCGCGGGTGACGACGGCCCCCGCTCCGATGATGGCATCATCCCCCACCGTGACGCCGGGCAGGATCAGCGCGCCGCCACCGATCCAGACATTCGCCCCGATGGTGATCGGCAGCCCGCTCTCGACGCCCGCGCGCCGGAGCGCAGGATCACGCGGATGGTCGGCGGTGAGGAACTGCACGCCGGGTCCAATCTGCGTCAGGGCGCCGATGACGACGGGAGCAACGTCGAGGATGACGCAGTTGAAGTTCAGGAAGACGCCATCACCGAGAGAGATGTGCTGCCCGTAGTCGCAATGGAAAGGCGGGCGCACGACGGCTCCCTCGCCGACATGGGCAAAAAGTTCGCGCAGCAGCGCCCGCCGCTCGTCGGGTGACGTCGCCAGGGTGGTGTTGTACCTGGCCATCCACTCGCGGGCACGCTGGGCATCCGCCTGGAGTTCCGGGTCGCCGGGCCGGTAGGCTTCGCCCGCCAGCATCTTCTGCTTTTCGCTTCTCATGATCGATCAATCCCGGTTTACCGGACCACAGGCAGCGTCCGTTCACGACCATAGCCGACGGACGCTCCCCCTCGGGCGGATCGCCTATCCCGCCCAGCAAAAAGCCCGCGCCACCCTTTCGGACGGCGCGGGCTCGAATGAGGAAACGCCTGCGCTCAGAGCTGGGCGAGCAGGGCTTCGGCGCCGGAGATGTCGGCCTTGCCGGGGCCTTCCTCGACGTTCAGCTTGTCGACGACGCCGTCCTTGACGATCATCGAATAGCGCTGCGAGCGGGTGCCGAGGCCAAAGCCGGAGCCGTCGAGCGAGAGGCCGATCGCCTTGGCGAAGTCGGCATTGCCGTCGGAGAGGAACTCGATCACCCCGGCGCCGCCGGTCGCCTTGGCCCAGGCGTCCATGACGAAGACGTCGTTGGTGCTGGTCACCATGATCGCGTCGACGTTCTTGGCCTTGATATCGGCAGCTTTGGCAAGGAAGCCCGGCAGATGGTTCTTGTGGCAGGTCGGCGTGAAGGCGCCGGGCACGGCGAAGAGCACGACGGTCTTGCCGGCGAAGAGCTCGTCGGTGGTCTTGGCCACCGGTCCCTCGGGGCCCATGAGCCGGAACGTCGCCTGGGGAAGCTTGTCACCCACCTTGATGGTCATCGCGCCTGTTCTCCGTGAAGGCCCTGCGGCAGCCGCCGCCCGGACCACGGATTAGGGCTTGGCGGCGGGGATGTCGAGGTCGAGCCGCGTCTCGATCGCGGCCGGCTTGCCACGCACGGTGACGATGAAGGGAATTGGCCCCGCCGCGCCCTTCGGCCGATCGACGATGCGCAGCAGCGCCAGCGTCGTGCCGTCCGGCTGCAGGCTCAGCGTCGGCTTGCCGAAGGACCACATCCCGGCCCCCTCGATGAAGACGTCCTCGACCTTCCCCTCCGGCGGCGCCTGCAGCACGAGGCGCAGCCCGGGCTCGATCGCGCCCTCGTCGAGCTTCACCTCGAGGACTGAGAGCTTGTGCTTCTGCGGTCCCAGCTTGACCGGCGCCGGCACGCGCGCCTCGAAGCTCTCCAGCCGCGGCGAGGTCACGGAGGTGACGCCCGGCTCGAGCCAGAGTCGCGCCTCGCCCTTCACGGGAATGCAGATCTTTTCGCAGACCGCGTAGTCGAGCTTCAGCACCAGCATGACCGGCTTGGCCGGGTCGACCGGCTGCACCGAGATGGGGATCACCACCTCGCCGACATAGCCGAGCGAATGGCCGTTGCCGTCCTCGAAGCGCTCCGGCGCCGGCCAGCGCACGTCGAGCCCGCCGATATTCGTCGAGCCGCTCCAGTCGAACACAGGCGGCACGCCGAAATCGCCGGGGCTGCGCCAATAAGTCTTGTAGCCCGGCGCCATCACGATCTCGACGCCGACGCGCTGCTTGCCGGAGGGGGCGGTCGCGCCCGCGATCAGGCGCAGCGACGCATGGTTGCCCTTGGACCAGGGCGACATCGCCGCCTCCTGCGCCAGGGCGGCCCGCGGCAGCGAGGCGGGCAGGACCGCCGCCAGCGCTGCAAGGAGAACGAGAATGCGTTTCACAGCAGACATTTAAGAAGCTTAGCCGAGAATTGCGACAGAATCCGCGCCGCCCCATCGAACAATCGCGTGATCGGCGATGTGGCGAGGGTTTCACAGCCCTGTCAGGAGGCTGCGCCGAACGCGGTGTTGGCTGTTTCCAGCGAGGTGGAAAGTGATCTAGCATGGCGTCATGAAGATCGGCTCGAACCAGCGCCTCAGCGGCCGCAGCTATCTCGACGGGCAGTGCCTGATCGCCATGCCCGGCATGGCCGACACGCGCTTCAGCCGCAGCGTCGTCTATGTCTGCGCCCATTCCGAGGACGGCGCGATGGGCATCATCGTCAACAAGCCCGCCGCCGATACCCGTTTCCCCGATCTGCTGGTCCAGCTCGATCTCATTCCATCCGACGAGCTGATCCGCCTGCCGAGCCAGGCCGAGAAGCTCCAGGTTCTGCGTGGCGGCCCGGTCGAGACCAAGCGCGGCTTCGTCCTGCACACGGCCGATTTCTTCCTCGAATCCGCGACGCTGCCGATCGACGACGGCATCTGCCTGACCGCGACGCTCGACATCCTGCGCGCCATCGCCATCGGCAGCGGGCCGGAGAACGCCGTGCTGGCGCTGGGCTATGCCGGCTGGGGCGCCGGCCAGCTCGAATCCGAGATCCAGGCCAATGGCTGGCTCCACTGCGCCGCCGACCCCGCTTTGCTCTTCGACGACGGCATCGAGACGAAGTACACCCGCGCGCTCGGCAAGATCGGCATCGACCCGGCCTTCCTGTCGAGCGAGGCGGGCCACGCCTGAGGCGACTGACCGCCTACGGACTTCGTCCGCGGGGTTCGGACAGCAGCGCGGCGTGGATGCAATCGGCGAACGGCCCGTAGCGGCCGGCATGCGCTGCTTTCGACGCTTCCATCCAGCTCTCCCGGGCGAGGCGGGTCAGGTCGATCGGATGGCCGGCCTGTCGGGCAAGAGCCTCGAGGTAGAGCGCCTGCGTCCGCCCGTTCCCCTCGCGAAACGGGTGGACATAGTTGATGTCGCCGATGATCTCGCCGGCCTTGTCGGCGAAGGCACGCGCCGACAGGTTGCGAAGGTAGCCCGCGACGACGATGCGCCTGTGAACATCGGCCATACCGGTGCCGATATACTGGCGGAACTGGAACTGGTTGCCGCCCTTGGCAATCTCGACCGTTCGAAGCTCGCCGGCCCAGTCGTAGACGTCCTGGAAGAGATGCCGGTGGATGGCGCGCAGATGAGCGAGATCGAATGGGCCTGAAGGGATGCCTTGCTTGATCCGGAACGACACCAACTCTCGTTCATGGTGGTCAAGTTCAGCCGCGTCGCGAAGGTCGAACCTGTTTCTCAGGACGGTGAAGTCGGGAGGGTAACAGTAGACCTCGTCGCTCATTCCGCGGCTTGAGCGCCTCTGGTCGCAGCGGCCCGCGCGTGCAGATGCGCGAGGATGCGGTCATCGGACCAGCCCTCTCTCTCGAACATCGCGAACATGGCAATCTGCTCTGAGTCGAGAGGATTGCCTTCGATATCGTGGAGATGAGCAGCCACGAGCAACCTTTCGCTCGAAGCCGTTTTACTTTCGGTAGCTGAATGATCGAAACGAGGCATAAGCCAGATTACACCAACAGGCGGCGGCTTTCCAACTCTTCTTCGGTCGGCAGGCTGTTCACGCCGCCTCGCTCGAACTCGCCGCCGCCGCGCCCATCAGGCGCCTCGCCTCCGCTGCGCTCATCGGCTGGCCGAAGATGTAGCCCTGCGCATACTGGCAGCCGAGCTGGTAGAGCTCGATCGCATCCGACTCGGTTTCCGCGCCTTCCGCCACCACGTCCATGCGCAGATCGGCGGCGAGTTGCACGATCGAGCGCAGGATCACCGGTGGCTTGCCGTTGCCCATCTGCCGCACGAAGCTCTGGTCGATCTTGATCGTGTCGAAGGGGAAGCGCTGCAGATAAGACAGCGACGAATAGCCGGTGCCGAAATCATCGAGCGAGAGGCCGGCGCCGAGGTCGCGGATGCGCGAGAGCATCTGCGCGGCATATTCCGGATTCTCCATCACCAGGCTCTCGGTGATCTCGAGCTTGAGCGTGCCGGGCAGGATACGCCGCCGCGACAGCACCGTCTTCACGTCATGCAGCAGATCGTGGCGGATGAGCTGCCGGCTGGAGACGTTGACGCTGGCGAAGATCGGCGGATCGACCTCCAGCGCCGCCTGCCAGGCCTCCAGCTCGCGCGCCGTGCGGTCCATCACATAGACGCCGAGATCGACGATCAGCCCCGTCTCCTCCGCGATGGCGAGGAAGTCCACCGGCATCAGCCGCCCCTCGCGCGGATGGTCCCAGCGCACCAGCGCCTCGAAGCCGGCGATGGTGCGGTCTTCCAGCCGGACGATCGGCTGGTACATCACCTGGATTTCGCCGCGCTCGATCGCGCGGCGCAGATCGCTCTCCAGCGCCAGCCGGTCGTTGCGGTCGGTGCGCATCGCCGGCACGAAGACCTCGATCTTGTTGCCGCCCTGGCGCTTGGCATGGGCCATGGCGAGTTCGGCGTTCTTCAGCGCGTCGTCCTTGCGCGCGGCCGGCGCCGGATCGAACAAGGCGAGCCCGACCGAGGGCGTCAGCAGGATCTCGCGCTCGGCGAAGGTGATCGGCGTCGAGACGGCGCGGCGCACCAGTTCGGCCAGCGCCAGGATGCGCTCGGGGTCGCGCTCCGAGACAAGAATCATCGCGAAGGTGTCGCCGCCGATGCGCGCCAGCGTGTCCTGCGCCCGCAGCAGCCGGCCGAGCCGGCGCGCCAGCGTCAGCAGGATCGAGTCGCCCGCGGAGAAGCCGACCGACTCGTTGACCTGCTTGAAGCGGTCGATGTCGATCACCAGTACCGTGGGGCGGATGCTGTCATCGGCGCGGCAGAAGCCGAACACGGCCGACAGCCGGTCCTGGAACAGCTTGCGGTTGGGCAGGCCGGTGAGGTTGTCGTGGACGGCGTCGTGCAGCATCCGCTCCTGCGCGGTGCGCTGCTCGGTGACGTCGGCGAGCGTGCCGATGACCCGGATCACCTCGCCGTCGGAGCCGATCACCGGCCGTGCCTTGAGGTTGAACCAGTGGTAGTTGCCGCCGGCGGCGCGCAGCCGCACATCGAGATTGAGCTTGCCGCGGCGCTGCTCCAGCACGGCGTCGAGCGAGACGCGGTAGCGGTCGCGGTCGGCGACATGCATGTGCTCGAACCAGCGCGAGGCCGAGCCTTCGAGAGAGCCGCGCGGCAGGCCGAGCAGGGTCTCGATCTGCGGCGAGACGAAGATCTTGTCGGCGCTGACGTCCCAGTCGAAGACGAGGTCGCCCGAGCCCGACAGCGCCAGCGCGCGCCGCTCGGTATCAGAAACCAGTCCCTGCGACAGGCCGCTGCCGGCAAAGGCGTGCTGGATCACGGTGAAGCCGATCAGCAGCACGATCAGCACCAGCCCGCCGAGCAGGGCAGGCGCGACCAGGTCGCGCTGGAACTGGCCGGTGACCGTGAAGCCCGCCGCCGTCACCCAGACCGCCAGCAGGAACCAGGTCGGGATCAGCATCACCGCGCGCTCGTAGCCGTGAGTGGCGAGATGCAGGATCAGCACGAAGCCGACCGCCGCCACGGCCGCGATCGAGATCCGCGCGATGCCCGACGCCATCGGCGCATCGACCACGGCGAGGCCGACGAGAGCCGCGAGCCCCAGCATCCAGACGATGGTGACGTGGCTGTAGCGCACATGCCAGCGTGCCAGGTTGAGATAGGCGAAGAGGAAGACGAGCAGCGTCGCCGCCAGCACGACCTCGGCGCCGGCGCGGTAGATCCGCTCGATCGCCGGCGTGAGCGGGAAGATGCGCTGGAAGAAGCCGAAATCGAGGCCGGCATAGGCCAGAACCGCCCAGGCGAGTGCGGCTGCCGCCGGGAAGATCACCGCGCCCTTGACCACGAAGATGATCGTCAGGAACAGCGCCAGCAGCCCGGCGATGCCGATGATGATGCCCTTGTAGAGCGTCAGCCCGTTGGTCTTCTGGCGATAGGCTTCCTGCTCGTAGAGATAGAGCTGCGGCAGGTTCGGGGATTTCAGCTCGGCGACGAAGGTGACCGTCGTGCCGGGGTCGAGCGTGATCAGGAAGACGTCGGCGTCGGTGCTCACCTCGCGCTCGGGGCTGAGGCCCTGGCTGGCGGTCACGGCCTCGATGCGCTTGTCGCCGAGATCGGGCCAGATCACGCCCGAGCCGATCAGCCTGTGGAAGGGCGCGACCAGCAGCCGGTCGATCTGCTCGTCGGAATCATTGGTGAGCGCGAAGACGATCCAGTCCGGCCGCGCCCCCGATTCGCGCGCCCGCACCGCGATGCGGCGCACGATGCCGTCCGGCCCCGGCGCGGTTGAGATCTGGATGACGTCGCCGTCGGACTTGTTGCGTTCGACCACACTGGTCAGGTCGAGCACGGGCACGTCGACGGGCACGCGCACCGCTTCCACCGCGGCGGCCGGGCCGGCCGCGGCGAGAACGAACCAGAGCGCGAGCCCGGCGACGGCGAGGCCGAAGCGGAGGCATCGGTCGGTGAGGGTCAAGCTGCGCTCGTATCTGGATCGGGGAACGGTCATGCGGCGTCGAAAGCCAGTCCTATCGGCGGCTCGTGGCGAGGGCAAGGCATGGCCGGCCCGGCCTCCCCAGCCTTCGCCGCTCCCGTTCATCGTGCCTCGTCCGGCAGCCGGTCGCTGGCCAGCGCGGCATAGAGCAGATGGTCGGCCCAGGCGCCGTTGATGCGCAGATAGGCCCGCGCCAGCCCTTCATGCCGGAAACCGACGCGTTCGAGCAGTCGGCGTGAGGGCTCGTTGCTGGGCAGGCAGGCGGCTTCGACGCGGTGCAGCGCCAGATCCTGGAAGGCGAAGCGCAGCGCCCCGCGCACGGCCTCGCTCATATGGCCCTTGCTGGCATGACGCGCGCCCATCCAGTAGCCGAGCGTGCAGGCCTGGGCGACGCCGCGCCGCACCAGCCCGAGCGTCAGGCCGCCCAGCAGCGCGTCTGTGCGGGCATCGATCACGAACAGCGAATAGGCCTCGTCGGCGGCGATCTCGCGCGCCGCGCGCTTCACCCGCAGGCGGAAGGAATTCCGCGTCAGGTCGTCCTCGTTCCAGACCGGTTCCCACGGCGTCAGGAAGTCCCGGCTCTCCATCCGCAGCAGCGACCAGGCGGCGTAGTCGTTCGCCTGCGGGGCCCGCAGGATCAGGTTCGAAGTCCGGATCAGCGGGCGCGTCGGCGGCTCGGTCGAGAAGCGGAACAGCGCCATCGCGTCACGCGCCCGCCCGGGCCGCGTGTTTGAGGGCCTTGGCCGGCGGCAGGCCCTTGAGCGGGCCGACCGCCGCCACCGTGGGCTGGTGGCCGAGCAGCGAGCGGCCTGCCGCGCGCACATCCTCCAGCGTCACCGCGTCGAGCCGCGCCGCCAGTTCCTCGCGCGGGATCGCCCGGTTGAAGAGCAGCACCTGCCGCGCCATCTGGTCGAGCTTGCCGCCGGGGCTCTCCAGCGAGGCCAGGAGCCCGACCTTCATCTGCGCCCGGGCGCGGGCGACCTCGACCTCCGTGGTGTCCTCCGCCGCCTGCCGCAAGCAGGAGAGCGCGACCTCGATCAACTCGCCGACATCCTCCGGCGCCGTCCCGGCGCCGATGCCGAAGACGCCGCAATCGGAGAAAGGCCAGTGGAAGGCGTCGATCGCATAGGCGAGCCCGCGCTTCTCGCGCACCTCCTGGAACAGCCGCGAGGACAAACCGCCGCCGAGCACCGAGGAGAAAATCTGCAGGGGATAATGCGCCCCGTCCTTGAAGGCCTGGCCGGGAAAGCCGAGCACGAGATGGACCTGCTCCTCGTCGCTGCCGACGCGGGCCTCGCCGCCGCGGTAATGGCCCTCCTCGCGGGCCGGCAGCGTCGCTGGGCTGGCGGGGAGGGCGGCGAGATGCTGTTCCGCCAGCGCCACCAGCTCGTCGTGATCGACCGCGCCGGACGCCGCCAGCACCATGTTGCCGGCATGGTAATGGCGCGCGAGATAGGCGCGAATCGCGTCCGGCGTGAAGCTCTTCACCGTCTTGGCGGTGCCCAGGATTGGCCGGCCGAGCGGCTGGTCGGGGAAGGCCGCCTGCAGGAAGCGGTCATAGACGAGATCGTCCGGCGTATCCTGAACGGCGCCGATCTCCTGCAGGATCACGCCCTTCTCGCGCTTCAGCTCCTCCTCGGTGAGCGAGGAGGCGGTGAGGATGTCGGAGAGGATGTCGACCGCCAACGGCAGGTCCGAACCCAGCACGCGGGCGGTGTAGCAGGTGTATTCGACCGAGGTCGCGGCATTGAGGTCGCCGCCGACGCTCTCGATCTCTTCCGCGATCTGGAGCGCGCTGCGGCGCGCCGTACCCTTGAAGGCCATGTGTTCGAGCAGATGGGCGAGCCCGTGCTCATGGGGCAGCTCGTCGCGCGAGCCCGCGCCGATCCAGATGCCCAGCGAGACGGTCGCAGCATGGTCCATGCGCTGCGAGACGATCCGCAGGCCGGACGGCAGCGTGGTCAGCCCGACGGAGGGGTCGTGCTCGCCGCGCACCCCGCTGGCTGCGACCTCAGCCGTCTCGGCAGGGCCGGCCGCGCTCATCTCCGCGCTCATGCCGCGGCGCTCCGCACCGCCCGCGCCTTGGCGCGCACGAAGGCCTCGATCGCGCTCTGGTCGTTGGGCAGCAGCGTGAAGCGCTCCTCGCGCTCCATCAGATCGCCGAGATGCGTGGGGAGAGCCGGCATCACGCCGCTCGCCGCCTTCACTGCGGCGGGGAACTTGGCTGGATGGGCGGTGCCGAGCACGATCATCGGCGTCGCCGGATCGCGCGCGAGCCCGCCCCGCGCCGCCGCGACGCCGACCGCCGTATGCGGATCGAGCAGATAGCCGGCCTCGCGCCAGGTCCGGCCGATCTCGGCCGAGGTCGCCGCCTCGTCGATGCCGGTGGCGTCGAACTCGGCGCGGATGGCGGCCAGCGGTTCGGCTGCGATCTCGAAGCGCCCCGATTGCTGCAGCGACTGCATCAGCCTGCGCACGGCGGCGCCGTCGCGGCCATGCACCTCGAACAACAGCCGCTCGAAGTTCGAGGAGATCTGGATGTCCATCGAGGGGGAGGTCGTGGCATGCACGCCCTTCATCTCATAGGCGCCGCTGGCGAGCGTGCGCGCCAGGATGTCGTTGCTGTTGGTGCCGATCAGCAGCCGCTCGATCGGCAACCCCATCCGCTTGGCGACATAGCCCGCCAGCACGTCGCCGAAATTCCCGGTCGGCACGGAAAACGAGACCTTGCGGCCGGGCGCGCCGAGCGAGACGGCCGAGGTAAAGTAATAGACCACCTGCGCCGCGATGCGGGCCCAGTTGATCGAGTTCACGCCCGACAGGCCGATCTCGTCGCGGAAGGCGTGGTGGTTGAACAGCGCCTTCACCAGGTTCTGGCAGTCGTCGAAGGTGCCCTCGACCGCGACCGCATGGACGTTGTCGGCCTCGACCGTCGTCATCTGCCGGCGCTGCACGTCGGAGACGCGGCCCTGCGGATAGAGAATGAAGACGTCGACGCAGCTCAAGCCCTTGAAGGCGTCGATCGCCGCCCCGCCGGTGTCGCCCGAGGTCGCTCCGACGATGGTCGCGCGCTCGCCGCGCAGCTTCAGCACATGGTCCATCAGCCGCCCGAGCAGCTGCATCGCCACGTCCTTGAAGGCGAGCGTCGGGCCGTGGAACAGCTCCAGCACGAAGAGATTGTCGCCGATCTGGTTCAGCGGGCAGACGGCCGGGTGCCGGAATGTGGCATAGGCGTCGGCAATCATCGCCGACAGCGCCGACCCCTCGACATCGCCATCGGCCAGCGCCCCGACGATCCGCTCGGCGACGTCGGCATAGCTGCGGCCGGAAAAGCCGGCGATCTCACTGGGCGTCAGCGTCGGCCAGGCCTTTGGCACATACAGCCCGCCATCGCGGGCGAGCCCGGCCAGCAGCGCATCGGAGAAGGAGAGGGCGGGAGCCTCCCCGCGAGTGGACACATGCAGCACGGCGTCTTGTCTCGGTGATCTGGCGTGATGTCGGCGTGGGACAGCTATAGGCCCGCCGGGCGGCGAGGGCAAAGCCTTGAACGCGATAGAGGTCGAACTGTTCGAGGCACTCAGCCGTCGCCAGCTCTGGCCCGTCATCCTGGGCGACCGGAGGTCGACCGGGATCCATCATAGAGCAGCGTCGATCCCCTAGGATGGATCCCGGCCTGCGCCGCTGCGCGGCTTGTCCAGGATGACGGCCGATGGTGACGGGCGCGGCCTCTCAATCGGTGTCAGTTGTCCTGCGCCCCTGCCAGGCGAACGCCGCGAACACCCCGATCAGCGTCAGCGCCAGCCCGAACCAGGTGAGCGCATAGGAGAGGTGGTTGTCGGGGATGCGCGCGATCAGCTCCCTGGCATCGACACCGGCCGGGGGCGTCAGCCCGTCGCCCTGCCGCTCGGCCTCGAGATAGAACGGCGCGGCCGCCCCGATGCCGAGCGAGTCGGCGATCGCGGCCGGGTCGCGGGTGTAGAATTCGCGGTTGGCGGGCAGGTCGGCTGGCGTGAAGGAGCCGCGGCCTTCCGGCGCGCGCAGGAAGCCGGTGACCGTCGCCGGGCCCGAGGCCGGCTTGATCTCGCCGAGCCGGCCTTCCGGCACGAAGCCGCGATTGACCAGGATGACGCCGCCATCGTCGAGCCTAAACCCCTGGAAGATCCAGCGGCCGAAGCCGGCCAGCTGGCGCGTGCCGCGCTCGCCGGCGGCGATGGTGGTGCGGACCCCGGCGAAGGGGCCGTCGATGAAGGTTCCAGTGGCACTGACCCGCGTCAGGTCGAGCGCGGCGGGGTCGAGCGATGCCCAGCTCGCTGTGGCCGGCATGGCGGCGGGCGCACCGGCTGCCTGGGCGGCGAGCCGGTCGATGAAGACGCGCTTCTCGCTCATCCGCGCGATCTGCCAGGAGCCGAGCGAGCACAGGATCGCGACGCCCAGGATCGAGAGCAGTGCCGGCCAGAGCAGGCGCGGATGGCGCGGAGAGGGGGCGGTCTCGCTCACTGTTCGCGCCTGCCTTCCTGCGCCTTGTGGACATATTGCAGCGACACCGCGAGCCCCTTCATCGGCCGCAGCAGCGCGAGGCAGACGATCACGGCCAGCGGCAGCCAGATCACCAGATGCAGCCAGATCGGCGGCTCATAGGCGATCTCGACATAAAGCGCTGCGCCGAGCACCGCGAAGCCGGCGATCAGCATGATGAACACCGCCGGCCCGTCCGCCGAATCGGCGAAGCTGAAATCCAGTCCGCAGGCCGCGCAGCGTGGCCGTACCTTCAGGAAGCCCTCGAACAGCTTGCCCTCGCCGCAGCGCGGGCAGCGGCCGGCGAGGCCGGTCGAATAGGGCGATGGCAGGCTGGGCTGGTCGTCGGCCATGGCGGCCTCCTTCGAGCGTGATGCCGGAGCACGACAACACCCGTCGAAAAACGCAGCGTCATCCTGGACAAGCCGCGAAGCGGCGCAGGCCGGGATCCATCATGGGGCGATGTCCTGCCCAATGATGGATCCCGGGACGACCTGCGGTCGCCCAGGATGACGACGTCGTTCAACGCGAAATCGTCAGCTCTAGAAAGCGCAAAGGCGGCCGCGAGGCCGCCTTTGCCGTTGCGATGCGGTACCCGCTCAGTGCGCGCCGGGTGTGCCCGCCGCCCAGACATAGATCGCGGCGAAGAGGAACAGCCAGACCACGTCGACGAAGTGCCAGTACCAGGCGGCGAACTCGAAGCCGAGATGCTGCTGCGGCTTGAAGTGGCCGAGATAGGCCCGGTACAGGCAGACCGCGAGGAAGATCGTGCCGATCACGACGTGTGCGCCGTGGAAGCCCGTCGCCATGAAGAAGGTCGCGCCATAGATGTGGCCGGCGAAGGCGAAGGAGGCGTGCGAGTACTCGTAGACCTGGCAGATCGTGAACAGCACGCCGAGGATGACCGTCAGCCACAGGCCCTGCTTCAGGCCCTTGCGGTCGCCATGGATCAGCGCGTGATGCGCCCAGGTCACGGTCGTGCCCGAGGTCAGCAGGATCAGCGTGTTGAGCAGCGGCAGGTGCCAGGGGTCGAAGGTCTGGATACCCGTCGGGGGCCAGACGCCGCCGGTGAACTCCTTGCGGGTGTAGTTGATCGCCTCGCCGGCGAAGAGGCTGGCGTCGAAGAAGGCCCAGAACCACGCGACGAAGAACATCACCTCGGAGGCGATGAACATCAGCATGCCGTAGCGGTGGTGCATCTGCACCACGCGGGTGTGATGGCCCTCCTTCTCCGCTTCGCGGACCACGTCCATCCACCAGGCGAGCATGGTGTAGAGCACGCCGAGCGTGCCGATGCCGAAGACCAGCGGGCCGAGCTTCATGCCGCCCAGCGTCATCGCCTTCATCCACATCACGGCGCCCGTCGCCATGACCGTCGCGCTGATCGAGCCGATCAGCGGCCACGGGCTCGGATCGACGAGGTGGTAATCGTGGTTCTTGGTATGGGCCCCGGCCATCTACAGTCTCCGCGTCCGGCTTTTGCAGCGCTGGTTACAGCGCAAATCTCTACAGGTTCGTCTTGCCCGCGTCATCCTTGACGGGGTTGCCCCCGCCTTGGGCCAGCGGCTGCCCCGATTTCGAGGCGAAATAGGTGTAGGAGAGCGTGATCGCCTTCAGCCCGTCGAGATCGCGCTTATCGGCGATTTCAGGGTCGATGTAGAACACCACCGGCGCCTCCAGGCTCTCGCCCGGCTGCAGCGTGTGCTCGGTGAAGCAGAAGCACTGGATCTTGACGAAGAAGGCCGCGCCCTTGTCGGGGGCGATGTTGTAGCTCGCGATGCCCGTCGTCACCCGGTCGGTGCGGTTGGTGATCTTGTAGAACACCGTCTTGGTCTCGCCGACGCGAAGCTTGATCTCAGGGCTCTCGGCCTCGAATTTCCAGCCGAGCCCTGGGGCGACATTGGCGTCGAAGCGCACCGACATCGTCCGGTCGAGGATCGTGCCCGCGGCGGCGGTGCCGATCTTTGGCGTGCCGCCGAAGCCGGTCGCGCGGCAGAACATGTCGTAGAGCGGCACGGCCGCGAAGGAGAGGCCGGTCATCGCCATCACCACGCCCGAGCAGATCAGCGCGATGCGGCCATTCTGCGGTCGTCTGGGGGCTGATTCGCTCTTGTCCATCACAGCGGCCTGTTCAGGATGGCGGGGCCGGTCTTCACCAGCGTCACGACGAAGAAGAACACCACGAGACCGCCCAGGACCAGCGCGAGCGCGATAGAGCGACGGCGACGGCGGGCCATGTCCTCCGGCGAGAAGGCGGCCGGCGGCGTCGGCTTCTGCGGCGCACTCATCCGATCACCTTCGGCAGGGCCCACATCAGCCCGAGGCCGTTCTCGACCAGCAGCACGGCGAAGAGTCCGAAGAGATAGAGGATCGAGAAGCCGAACAGCGACCAGCAGGCCTTGGTGGCGGCCTCGCCCTCGGTCGTCCGCCAGACCCGGACCGACAGCACGATCATGGCGAGCCCGCTGGCAACCGAGACGACGAGATAGGCCAGGCCCGCGAAGCCCATCAGCGCCGGCAGTACCGCGACGGGCGCCATCAGCAGCGTGTAGAGCACGATCTGGCGGCGCGTCGCGGCCGGGCCGGCGACGTTCGGCATCATCGGGATGCCGGCGCGGCCGTAATCGGCCGCCTTCACCAGAGCGAGCGCCCAGAAATGCGGCGGCGTCCACAGGAAGATGATCGCAAACAGCACGATCGAATGGAGGCCGATATCGCCGGTGACGACGGCCTCGCCGATCATCGGCGGGAAGGCGCCGGCCGCGCCGCCGATGACGATGTTCTGCGGCGTCCAGCGCTTCAGCCACATCGAATAGACGACGGCGTAGAAAAAGATCGTGAAGGCCAGCATCGCCGCCGCCAGCAGGTTGGCGACGAGGCCGAGCACCAGCACGGAGCCGATCGACAGCGTCAGCCCGAAGGCCAGTGCCTCGGAGGGCAGGACCCGGCCGGACGGGATCGGGCGCTTGGCGGTGCGGGACATCAACTGGTCGATATCGGCGTCGTACCACATGTTGAGGCAGCCCGAGGCGCCGGCGCCGACCGCGATCGCCAGCAGCGACGCGAGAGCGATCACCGGATGCACGCCGCCCGGCGCCGTCGCCATGCCGGCCATGGCGGTGATCACGACGAGCGACATCACCCGCGGCTTCAGCAGCGCGAAGAAATCGCGCGCCTCGCCGGTCGAGGTCAGGGCAACGCCGTCGGTGCGGGTCTCGAAGGCAGCAGACATCGGTTCGGTCGTCTTTGTCCTTGGCAGCACCCTTGGGCGCCGGGGAAAAGCTCTGCGGCGGGGCCGCCCGTCTCCGGAACGCCGCAGGGGCGCTCGGGGGAGGGGCGGCGGCGGACCCGGATGGGCCCGCCGCCAGGGATCTTTAGTGGTCCGAGCCGCTGATGCGCGGCAGGGTCTCGAACTGGTGGAAGGGCGGCGGCGAGGACAGGGTCCACTCCAGCGTCGTCGCGCCTTCACCCCACGGATTGTCGCCCGCCAGCACCTTCCGCGAGAAGGCGACATAGATCCCGTAGAAGAAGATCAGCAGGCCTGCGGCGAAGATGTAGGAGCCGATCGACGACACGAAATGCCATCCCGCGAAGGCGTCGGGATAGTCGGCATAGTGACGCGGCATGCCGGCGAGCCCGAGGAAATGCTGCGGGAAGAACAGCACGTTGGCGCCGATGAAAGCGACCCAGAAGTGCAGGCGGCCGATCCAGTCGGGGATCACATAGCCGCTCATCTTCGGGAACCAGTAGTAGAAGCCCGCGAAGATGCCGAACTCGGCGCCCAGCGACAAGACGTAGTGGAAATGCGCCACCACGTAATAGGTCGCGTGCAGCGAGCGGTCGACGCCGGCATTGGCCAGCACCACGCCCGTCACGCCGCCGACGGTGAACAGGAAGATGAAGCCGATCGCCCAGATCATCGGCGCGGTGAAGCGGATCGAGCCGCCCCACATCGTCGCGATCCAGGAGAAGATCTTGATGCCCGTCGGCACCGCGATGACCATCGTCGCGAACACGAAATAGCGCTGCGTGTTGAGCGAGAGGCCGGCGGTGTACATGTGGTGCGCCCACACGATGAAGCCGACGACGCCGATCGCGACCATGGCGTAGGCCATGCCGAGATAGCCGAAGATCGGCTTGCGCGAGAACGTCGAGATGATGTGGCTGACGATGCCGAAGGCCGGAAGGATCATGATGTAGACTTCGGGGTGCCCGAAGAACCAGAACAGGTGCTGGTACAGGATCGGGTCGCCGCCGCCGGCTGGGTCGTAGAAGGTCGTGCCGAAGTTGCGGTCCGTCAGCAGCATGGTGATCGCGCCCGCCAGCACCGGCAGGGCCAGCAGCAGCAGGAAGGCCGTCACCAGCACGCCCCAGGCGAAGAGCGGCATCTTGTGCAGCGTCATGCCCGGCGCGCGCATGTTGAGGATGGTGGTGATGAAGTTGATCGCGCCGAGGATCGAGGCGGCACCCGCCAGATGCAGCGCGAAGATGCCGAAGTCCACGGACGGGCCGGGGTGGCCGGAGGATGAGAACGGCGGATAGATCGTCCAGCCGGTGCCGACGCCATGGGCGCCGGGCGCGCCCTCCATGAACATCGACATGATCAGCAGCACGAAGGCGGCGACCGTCAGCCAGAACGAGATGTTGTTCATGCGCGGGAAGGCCATGTCCGGCGCGCCGATCATCAGCGGCACGAACCAGTTACCGAAGCCGCCGATGACGGCGGGCATGACCATGAAGAAGATCATGATCAGGCCGTGGCCCGTCACGAAGACGTTGTAGCTCTGGCCGTTGGCGAAGATCTGCAGGCCGGGCTCCTGCAACTCGATGCGCATCATGATCGAGAGGAACCCGCCGACGAGGCCCGCGATGATCGAGAAGATCAGATAGAGCGTGCCGATGTCCTTGTGGTTGGTCGACATCAGCCAGCGGCGCCACCCGGTCGGGTGGGCATGGGCGTCGTCATGATGTCCGTGGGCGGGAGCGTGCGGAGCCGCTGTTGCCATCGCCTTGGTCTCCTCGTGCGAAATCGCTTCGCGACAGTCGTCAAATCGGGTGGTTCGCGGGCCGTCCGGTCCGCGGGGATTGCGGCGCCTTACGGGGCGGCTGCGGCGACCTTGCTGCCCGCATCCGTGGCACTGGCGAATTTCTGCTTCGATTCGGCGAGCCAGGCGGCGTAGCGCTCCTGGCTGACGACGCGGAAGGCGATCGGCATATAGGCGTGGTTCTGGCCGCAGACGAAGGAGCATTGGCCGTAATAGATGCCCTCGCGGTCGGCCTTGAACCAGGTCTCGTTCAGGCGACCCGGGATCGCGTCGATCTTCACGCCGAAGGACGGAACGGTGAACTTGTGGATCACGTCGGCGCCGGTGACCTGGACGCGCACGATCTTGCCGACCGGCACGACCGCCTCGTTGTCCACGGCCAGCAGGCGAGGCGCCTCGGCGGCTGCGATCTTGTTGCCGGCGATCGCCTCGGCGCGCTGCTTCTCGTCGAGCATCAGCGAGTCGAAGCCGAAGGCGCCGCCGTCCTGCGGGTACTCGTAGGACCAGTACCACTGCTTGCCCGTCACCTTCACGGTGACGTCGGCCGGCGGAATCTCGAGCTGGAGCTTGAGCAGCCGGAAAGAGGGGATGGCGATGACCACGAGGATCAGGACCGGGATCACCGTCCAGGCCACTTCGAGCAGGGCATTGTGCGTCGTCTTGGACGGCGTCGGGTTGGCCTTCTCGTTGAAGCGCCAGGCGACATACAGCAGCAGCGCCAGCACGAAGATCGTGATCGCGAAGATGATCACGTTCAGCCAATCATGGAACCAGTGGATATAGGCCGCGACATCGGTGGCGGCGCCCTGGAGGTTGAGCTGCCAGGGGCTCGGCATGCCGGTCCCGGCCAGAGCAGCCTCCGGAAGCAGCGCCGCCGAGGCGGCGAGGGCCGATGCGGCCACGGTGGCTAGGGTCCTGCTCAGATATCGCATCGATCCGACGTCGCTCCTCATCATGCCCCGCATCGGAGTCTGCGGCTTGCGTCCCAGGGGGCGCCCGCCGCAGGCCGTGGCCCATGCGTGGCGAGTGCGGCCGCGAGGCCGCCTTGCTCTTCGGGATTGCGATAAATCAAAGATCACGCTTGCGCCAGAGGGGCAATGCAGGCCCCCGGTGCAGGCCGTGCGGCATAATCGCGCGAGCCGGAGGCGTCGCTTCCGCCCCATCTCGTCGGCGCGCCTTGACAGGGCCGGGCCTGCATGGTCCCAACGCAATCGATCGTTAAAGTGCGGCGGACCCGGCCTCGAAGGGGTCGGCATTCCGCCCGAATCCCCGTATTCGACAGGCACGAACGGGTTTTCGATGGCGGAGGCGGCGGCAGCCGCCGGTTTGGAGGTATCGCAGGGATGGGCAAGATCATCGGACCTGTCTGCGCGGCGGCCCTCGCGCTGGCCGGCATCGGTCTGGCAGCCGGCCCGGCGGCGGCGCAGGGCGCCGTCAAGTCGACACATGGCGACTGGCAGATGCGCTGCGAGGTGCCGCCGGGCGCCAAGACCGAGCAATGCGCGCTGGTCCAGAACGTCGCGGCCGAGGACAGGCCGAATCTGACGCTGCTCGTCATCGTGCTGAAGACGGCCGACCAGAAGAGCCGGTTGCTTCGGGTCGTCGCGCCGCTCGGCGTGCTGCTGCCTTCCGGTCTCGGCCTCAAGATCGACGACAAGGACATCGGTCGCGCCGGGTTCGTGCGCTGCCTGACCACAGGCTGCGTCGCCGAGGTGGTGATGGACGACACGCTGCTCGGCCAGCTCAAGGGCGGCAAGAGCGCCACCTTCATTGTGTTTCAGACGCCGGAAGAGGGGGTGGGCGTTCCTGTCTCGCTCAACGGCTTTGGCCCCGGCGTGGAGACCCTGCCGTGAGTGATGCGCTTATCCGCCGGTCGAGCCTGCTGGCCCTGCCGCTTCTCTGCCTTGGTCTCGCCGGCTGCGGCTCGTCCGGATCCTCCTCGGGCCAGCCGAGCGCGATGCAGACATTCGGCAACGTGGTCATGTTTCAGTCGACCACGCCGCCGCCGCCCGACCAGCTGCCGACGGACGCTGACGACGAGCGGCTGATCTGCCCGGAGGTGATCATCGCCGATGGCGGGGCGGCGGTCCGGGCCCAGTCCGGCCAGGACAGCGGCAGCCTGCGCCACCAGATCTCGATCCTGAACGTCGCTCGCGAATGCACGCCCACCGGCAATGGCGGCTTTCGCCTCAAGGTCGGCGTCGAGGGGCGTGTGCTGCTCGGCCCCGCCGGCGGCCCCGGCAATTACGGCGCGACGCTGACCACGCTGGTCACCCGCGGCACCACGCAGCTCGCGCGCCGGACGGCCCGCGTCGGCGGGACGGTCGGTGCCGGCCAGGGCGGCACCGACTTTTCCCATGTCGAGGACGGCATCGTCGTTCCCGCCGGGCGCGGCGAGGTCGAGATCATCGTCTCGCTCGGCACCGGTCCGGCGGCGGTGGCGCGGTCGCGTCGACGCTGACCAGCGCTGCGGCCCCTCCGGCCGCTGCAAAGAGTCGCGCGGATTGCCTGTTAAGGAGGCAGCCCCACGATTGACTAAGGCGTGTCGTCTTGTATCTGTGCCGACAGCCGCAACATCCCCGCGGAAGAGACCGGGGCCGGATTCGTCCGGCTTCGGCGCCGAAGGCGCAACCGCCCCGGAAACGCTCAGGCAAACGGACCGCGTGGGAACTGGCACTCTGGAAAGCGGCGGGGGCAACCCCGTCCACCGACGGGTGTAACCTGTCCGGCGTCTTTGGGCCGGCTCGGGGAAATCTCTCAGGTTCCAAGACAGAGGGGGCGCGTTCCGGACACATCCGTCCGGGGCCTGCGCTCGACTCTGGAAGGGGCCGTCGATGGATGCCGCTGTTGCCGATGCCGGGGCTTCGCCCGAGGCTGTCGTACTCAAGACCCCGCTTCATGCCCGCCATGTCGCGCTCGGCGCCCGGATGGTGCCCTTCGCCGGCTACGACATGCCGGTCCAGTACCCGACGGGCATCCTAACCGAACACAACTGGACGCGCGAAAAGGCCGGCCTGTTCGACGTCTCGCATATGGGCCAGTGCTTCCTGGTCGGCCCCGATCACGAGACCACGGCGCGCGCGCTCGAGGCGCTCATCCCCGCCGACATCGTCAATCTCGCGCCTGGCAAGCAGCGCTATTCGCAGCTCCTCAACGAGGAGGGCGGCATTCTCGACGATCTGATGGTGACGCGCTCGATCGATCCCGACGAGGACGGCGCGCTCTATCTGGTCGTCAACGCCGCCTGCAAGGCGCAGGACTACGCCCATATCGAGGCGCGCCTGCCCGCCAATGTGAAGCTGATCCGCGCCGAGCATCGCGGCCTGATCGCGATCCAGGGACCGGCGGCCGAAGCTGCGCTGGCCGCGATCGCTCCCGAAGCCCGCGAGATGGCCTTCATGACCTCGCGCACCATGAAGGTCGCCGGAATCAAGGCCAATGTCAGCCGCTCCGGCTACACCGGCGAGGACGGCTACGAGATCTCAGCCGCTGCCACCAAGATCGGCGAGATCTGGGACACGCTGCTGCTCGACGCCACCGTCAAGCCGATCGGGCTCGGCGCGCGTGATTCGCTGCGTCTGGAAGCCGGTCTTTGCCTCTATGGCCACGACATCGACACCACGACCTCGCCGGTCGAGGCCGCGCTGACCTGGTCGATCCAGAAGCGCCGGCGCGAGGAAGGCGGCTTCCCCGGCGCCGACCGCATTCAGCGCGAATTCTCCGAGGGCGTGTCGCGCATCCGCGTCGGTCTCCTCCCCGAGGGCCGCGCCCCCGCCCGCGAGGGCGCCGAGATCGCCACCCCCGAGGGCGAGGTGATCGGCAAGGTCACCTCCGGCGGCTTCGGTCCGACCCTGAACGCCCCCTGCGCCATGGGCTATGTCGCCAAGGCCCATAGCGCGCCGGGCACCCCGCTCCATCTGATCGTGCGCGGCAAGCCGCTGCCGGCGGTCGTGGCGGCGATGCCCTTCGTCCCCAACGGCTACAAGCGCTGAACCTCACCCCGTTTTCTGTTTCCGGAGACTGAACTCATGTCCGAGACCCGCTACACCAAGGACCACGAATACATCCGCATCGAGGGCGAGACCGGCGTGGTCGGCATCACCGACTTCGCCCAGGGCCAGCTCGGTGACGTGGTCTTCGTCGAACTGCCGAGCGTCGGCAAGACCGTCGCCAAGGGCGGCGAGGCGGCCGTGGTCGAGAGCGTCAAGGCGGCCTCGGAGGTTTATGCCCCGGTCTCCGGCGAGGTCGTGGCCGTCAACAGCGAACTCGAGGGCGCGCCCGGCACGGTCAACGAGGACCCCTCCGGCAAGGGCTGGTTCCTGAAGCTCAAGCTCAAGGACGCCGCCGAGCTCGATGGCCTGATGAGCGAGGCCGAGTACCAGAACTACCTCAAGACGCTTTAGCCTTTCACCGTCGTGTCATCCCGGACAAGCGGCGAAGCCGCGCAGATCCGGGATCCATTCCGGACCGGCTCAGGAATGGATCCCGGCTCTCCGCTTCGCTCCGGCCGGGATGACGTCGCGGATGGATCGAGCGCCTGCACTCAATCACGACACGGACATTTCCCATGCGCTATCTCCCCCTGAGCGATACCGACCGGCAGGACATGCTCGCCCGCATCGGCGTCGCGGATGTCGATGCCCTGTTCTCCGACGTCCCGGCCGACAAGCTGTTGAAGGCACCGGTCGACCTGCCGCGCGCCAAGGGCGAGCTCGAAGTCGAGCGCATCATGGCGAAGATGTCGGCCCGCAATGTCTCGGCCTCTGCGGTGCCCTTCTTTGTCGGGGCCGGTGCCTACAAGCACCATGTCCCGGCGACGGTGGATCATCTGATCCAGCGCTCCGAATTCCTGACGAGCTACACGCCCTACCAGCCCGAGATCGCCCAGGGCACGCTGCAATATCTCTTCGAATTCCAGACGCAAGTATCCGCGCTCACCGGCATGGAGGTCGCCAACGCCTCGATGTATGACGGCTCGACCGGCACGGGCGAGGCGGTGCTGATGGCGCACCGCGTCACCAAGCGGCGCAAGGCGGTGCTCTCGGGCGGCCTCCACCCGCATTACGCCGGGGTCGTCCGCACCCTCTCGGAAATGGCCAATGACGAGGTCGTCACGCTGGCCCCCGACGTCGCGGCCACCGAGGACATTCTCGCCCAGATCGACGACGAAACCTCCTGCGTCGTGGTGCAGTCGCCGGACTTCTTCGGCAATCTGCGCGACCTGAAGCCGATCGCCGCCAAGGCCCATGCCCATGGCGCGCTGCTGATCGCCGTCTTCACCGAGGTCGTCTCGCTCGGCGCCGTGACGCCGCCGGGCGAGCAGGATGCCGACATCGTCGTCGGCGAGGGCCAGTCGATCGGCAACGCCCTGAATTTCGGCGGTCCCTATGTCGGGCTCTTCGCCGCCAAGTCGAAATACATCCGCCAGATGCCGGGCCGGCTCTGTGGCGAGACCGTCGACGCCTCGGGCCAGCGCGGCTTCGTGCTGACGCTCTCCACCCGCGAGCAGCATATCCGCCGCGACAAGGCGACCTCGAACATCTGCACCAATTCCGGCCTCTGCGTGCTGGCCTTCACCATCCACATGACGCTGCTCGGCCAGGCCGGCCTTACCCGCCTAGCCGCGGTCAACCACGCCAACGCCGTGGCGCTGGCCGATGCGCTGGCCGGCGTGAAGGGCGTCTCGGTGCTCAACGCGAGCTTCTTCAACGAGTTCACCGTCAAGCTGCCCAAGCCGGCGGCGGAGATCGTCGAGGCGCTGGCGGCCAAGGGCATCCTCGCCGGCGTGCCGGTGTCGAGGCTGCTGCCCGGCGCCGGGCTCGACGACCTGCTGCTCGTCGCATCGACCGAGATCAACACGAACGAGGATCGGGCGGCCTTCGTGGCGGCGCTCGCGGAGGTGCTGTGATGCTGAACCGTCAGGGACGTCCCACCCAGGGCACCGTGTCCGCCCATGAGCCGCATGCGACCTTCACCGGCAACCGCGCGCTGCAGCAGATCGAGCCGCTGATCTTCGAGATCGGCCATACCGAGACGACCGGCGTCGACATCGATCCGCCGGCGCCGTTCAAGAGCCGCCTCGGCGCTCATGCCCGCAAGGGCGAGATCGGCCTTCCCGGCCTCTCCGAGCCCGAGGCGATGCGCCATTATGTGCGCCTCAGCCAGAAGAACTACGGCATCGACACCGGGCTCTTCCCGCTCGGCTCCTGCACGATGAAGCACAATGCCCGCCTCAACGAGAAGACGGCGCGCATGCCCGGCTTCTCGGACGTGCATCCGCTCCAGCCGGTCTCGACCGTCCCGGGCGCGCTCGAGGTCATGCTCGAGCTCTCGCGCTATCTGATGACGCTGACCGGAATGCCGGCCGTGGCGCTGAGCCCCAAGGCCGGTGCCCATGGCGAGGCCTGCGGCATGATGGCGATCAAGGCCGCCATCGCCGCCAAGGGCGAGGGCGCCACCCGCAATGTCGTGCTCGTCCCTGAATCGGCGCATGGCACCAATCCGGCGACCGCCGCCCTGATCGGCTTCTCGGTGCGCTCGGTTCCGGCGCGCCCCGATGGCACGGTGGCGGTCGAGGACGTCAAGGCCCTGCTTGGGCCCGACATCGCCGCGATCATGCTGACCAACCCCAACACCTGCGGCATCTTCGAGCCGCAGATCGTCGAGATCGCAGCCGCGATGCACGAGGCCGGCGCCTATTTCTACTGCGACGGCGCCAACTTCAACGCCATCGTCGGAAAGGCGAAGCCGGGTGACCTCGGCGTCGACGCCATGCACATCAACCTGCACAAGACCTTCTCGACGCCCCATGGCGGCGGCGGGCCGGGCGCCGGGCCGGTGGTGCTGTCGGAACGCCTGGCGCCCTTCGCGCCGGTACCGTTCATCCATCTGGAAGGCGGCACCCCGCGCCTGGTCGAGACCGAAGCCGACGCGCCGGAGGGCACCGCTCCCTTCGGCCGGATGACAGCATTCCACGGCCAGATGGGGATGTATGTCCGTGCGCTGACCTATATGCTGAGCCATGGCGCCGACGGCATGAAGCAGGCCTCCGAGGATGCCGTGCTGAACGCCAACTACATCCGCGCCGGCCTCTCCGACCTGATGTCGCTGCCCTTCCCGGACCATCCCTCGATGCACGAGGCGCTGTTCGACGACGAATGGCTGAAGGGCACCGGCGTCACCACGCTCGACTTCGCCAAGGCGATGATCGACGAGGGCTATCACCCGATGACGGTCTATTTCCCGCTCGTCGTCCACGGCGCCATGCTGATCGAGCCGACCGAATCTGAGTCCAAGGCCTCGCTCGACCTCTTCATCGCGACGCTGCGCGACCTCGCCATGGCCGCCAAGGGCAACGACAAGGAGCGCTTCACCGGCGCTCCCCACCACGCCCCGCTGCGCCGCCTCGACGAGACCCGTGCGGCCCGCCAGCCGGTGCTGAAATGGATGCCGCCGGCGCCACTGGCGGAGGCTGCGGAGTAGGGGGCGTCAGGCGCCCTCCCAGGGGTTTAGCATCGGCAACCCGAGCCGTGCGAAATCCCGGACATTTCGCGTCACCAGGGTCAACCCATGAACCATGGCGGTGGCCGCCAGCATGGCGTCCATCATCTGGAGGTTCAGGCCTTCGCGACGCGACGCGGCCATGATGTCCCCCCAGGCTGCCGCCGTCGGCAGGTCGAAGGGGAGCAGCCGCTCGCCGAAGCGGGAGGGCAGTTCCGTTTCGATCCAGTTGGCCAGCCGGTCACGGCGGCGGCCGCGTTGCATCAGCGCGAGGCCGCGATGGAGTTCGGCCATGGTGATGACGCTGAGGTAGAGGCTGTCTTCGTTCACCTGCGCGAGGAACTGGATGACCTCGGTATTTGGCGCTGGCTTCTCGCCCTCGGAGATGACGTTCGTATCCAGCAGGAAGGTCACAGATCGATATCGCGCGGTGGCTGATCGTCACGCGTCAGGTCGATTCCGGAGCCGCGCAAAGGCGAATTGAGCAGGAAGTCAGCGAAGGTCCCTTTGCGCGCCGTCTTCCGCTCCCACTCCTCGACAGAAACGAGGATGGCCGTTGGCTTGCCGTTTCGGGTGATGGTTTGAGGCCCATCGGTCTTTGCTTGTTCAATCATCTCCGAGAAGCGCGCTTTGGCCGAGGCGACGGACCACCTCTCTTTGGGAACGATGCTCATAGGCTGCCCTCCAACACGGGATAATGGTCAAAGTAGTCATTTCGCGCCGCTGCAGCAATTTGTGAGCGAAACAAGCCGACACCAAATCCCGCCGCCGCCTTAAGCCTTCCTTGACCATGCGCGAGGGATGCTTCCGCTATGCGTCTGTGACGCTGTGTGGGATCACGTCCATGTCCGTGCGTTTCGTCAAAGCCTCCGTCGCTGCCCTGGCCCTTCTGCTCGGCGGCGCGGCAGCGCGGGCCAACGAGCCCAGCTACGGCCCCAACACCTATGATCGGACCCTCGAGGCGCTGATCGCCCATGAGGACATCGCCGTTCGCGGCGGCTGGCCCAAGGTGCCCGCCGGCATCACCGCGCTGAAGCCGGATGCGCAGGGGCCCGAGGTCGCGGCGTTGAAGCAGCGCCTCGTGCTGAGCGGCGACCTGCCCGCGGACGCCCTGCCGGGCGACGTTTACGATGAGATTCTCGTCGCGGCGGTGAAGCGCTTCCAGCTGCGCCACGGCTTGTCGGATCTCGGCACCGTCGGCCGCCTGACGCTGAAGGCGCTCAATACCCCGGTCGAGGTCCGCCTCAATCAGCTCACAGCCACGCTGGAGCGGCTGAAAGGCAATGGCTTCTCCTTCGCCGAGCGCTATGTCGTGGTCAACATCCCCGGCGCCAGCGTCGAGGCGGTGGAAAACGGCACGGTCCAGCGCCGCCATCTCGCCATCGTCGGCCGGCCGGACCGACCCTCGCCGGTGCTGCAGGCCAACATCACCTCGGTCAACCTCAACCCGACCTGGACGGTGCCGACCTCGATCGTGAAGGCCGACATCATCCCCCATATGCGCAAGGATCCGGCCTTCCTCGCCAAGTCGCACATGAAGCTGCTCGGTGCCGAGAACCGCGAGATCGACCCGGCGACCGTCAATTGGGCCACCCTGACCTCGCCCTATTTCACGGTGCGGCAGGATCCCGGCCCGGACAACTCGCTCGGCCAGATGAAGATCGACATGCCCAACACCGAGGCGGTCTATCTCCATGACACGCCGAAGAAGTCCCTTTTCCGCAACGATGTGCGCTTCAACTCCTCGGGCTGCGCCCGTGTCGAGGGCGTGCGCGATCTGGGCGCCTGGCTGCTCGAGGGGACGGAATGGACGCTGGCGGCGATCGAGGCCGAGATCGCCAAGGGCGAGCGCAAGAACATCTCGCTGAAGAAGGCCGTACCCGTCGCCTGGGTCTATCTCACCGGCTGGCAGGGCGCCGACGGCAGGGTCCAGTTCCGCGAGGAC
This sequence comes from Allobosea sp., assembly GCF_030694325.1. Lineage (GTDB taxonomy): Bacteria > Pseudomonadota > Alphaproteobacteria > Rhizobiales > Beijerinckiaceae > Allobosea. The sequence continues at coordinate 32,798 of NZ_JAUXYO010000157.1, forward strand.
ATTTATGGGCTGGACACGCCGCAGGGCATCGTCACCTCCACCATCCAGCCGCGCAAGCCGAAGCCCAAGGTGATCGGCGCTGGCGAACCCCGGGCGTCAACGTCCCGGCCGGCGGCGCCTCACGCGGCGACGCGCGGGCCCGTCCCCATGCCGCCGACACGCACTGCGGCGAACTGACGAGGCGCCACCGGCCGAAGGAAACAAGCCGCCTGCTGATGAAGCGCGAAGGAGCGACGCCGGTCGACGTCGACCCAAACGAAGAACGCCGCAGCCCTTGGAAGCTGCGGCGTTCTTCGTTTTTGCTCGAAGGGGTGGGGCCGGGATGGGGCCGCTCACCTGATCTCAGGCTTGACCGGATGGTCGCTTGGCTCAGTTGAGCTTGGCCTTGACCTCGTTCAGACCGGCGGCGAACAGCGTGTCGCCGGCTTTCCCGCCCACCTGTGAGCGGATGATGACCTCGGCCGCCTTGGTCGCGGCTTCGGCGGCCGCGGCGCGAACCTCGGCCTCGGCCTGGCTCTCGGCGAGCGCGATCTTCTCCTCGGCCGATTTGGTGCGGCGCGCGACGAAGTCGTTCAGCTTGGTCTCGGCCTCCGCGGCGAGGCGCTTGGCCTCCTCGTTGGCAGCGGCGACGATGCTGGCGGCCTCGGTCTCCGCGGCCTTGCGCTTGGCCTCGTACTCGGCGAGCAGCTTCTCGGCCTCGAGGCGCAAGCGGCGCGCTTCGGCGAGTTCCTGAGCGACCTTCTCGCCACGCGCGTCGAGCGCCGCGACGATCGTCTTCGGCACGCCGAAATAGATCAGGATGGCAAAGAAGATGACGAAGGCGACGCCGACCCAGACGGTATCCATGATGGTGTCTCCTCAGCCGCGTGCCAGAACCTGATCGACCGCCTCGGACGCCTCGGTGGCGCTCGGGGCCTGGCCGGTCAGCTTCTCGACGATGGCGATCGCGACCTCGCTGCCGAGCCCGCGCACATTGCTCATGGCGCTGGTCTTGGTGGCAGCGATGGTGGCCTCGGCCGTAGCGAGCTTGGTTGCAAGCTCGGCTTCGACGGCGTGGCGGCGCTCCTCGGAGGCCTTGGCGCCGGCATCGCGCGAGGCCTGGGCGATGCCCTGGGCGTTCTTGCGGGCCTCGGTCAGCGCCGCCTCATAGGCGAGCGCGGTTTCCTCGGCCTTGGCCTGCATCCTGGCGGCGTTGTCGAGATCGCGCGCGATGGTGCCCGCACGCTCCTCGAGAATCGCGCCGACCCGTGGCAGGGCGATCGTCGACATCAGCCAGTAGAGCGCGCCGAAGGTGATGGCGAGCCAGAACAGCTGACCTGGAAAGGTCACGACGTCGAAGGGAGGGAAGGCGGCCTTTTCGCCGCTCAGGGACGGCGTCGCGGCCTGGGCGGCCCCGGCCACGAGCGTGGCGGTCAGCCCGGAGGCGACGAAGCCGGCCCAACCTTGCCTGACGGACCGTGAAGATCGAACCGGCATGGGCTGCCTTTCAGCGAAGGAAATCGAAAAGTCGCGCCCGGTCCCGCAAGGGACGCCAGGGCGCGACGGGAAGGCGGGTGGTCGAAGCGCGTCAGACCACGAAGAGCAGGACGAGCGCCACGACGAAGGCGAAGATGCCCAGACCTTCGGCGAGCGCCGCGCCGATGAAGGCGCGCGGGAACTGGCCGTCGGCCGCCGAGGGGTTGCGCAGCGCGCCCGAGAGGAAGTTGCCGAAGATGGTGCCGACGCCGATGGCGGCGAGGCCCATGCCGAGCGAGGCGAGGCCAGCGCCGATGTACTTGGCTGCAACGGGATCCATGGTCTTTCTCCAGTGTGAAAAGGTGATGGCGGGTGGGATGGTCTCGCGAACTCTGCCTGGCTCAGTGGCCGGGGTGCAGAGCGTCGTTGAGATAGACGCAGGTCAGGATCGCGAAGACATAGGCCTGCAGGAAGGCGACGAGGAATTCGAGCGCGGTCAGCGCCACCGCCAGGAGAAGCGGCAGCGGGGCGATGATCGTCGCGGCGCCGCCAGCGGCGAGCAGCGCGACGACGAAGCCGCCGAACACCTTCAGCGCGATATGGCCGGCGAGCATGTTGCCGAACAGGCGCAGCGACAGCGAGATCGGCCGCGACACGAAGGACACCGCCTCGATCAGCACCATGAAGGGCAGAAGCCAGCCCGGCACGCCCGACGGGACGAACAGGCCGAAGAAATGGCTGCCATGCTTGACGACGCCGTAGACCAGCACGGTGCCGATCACCAGGAAGGCGAAGGCCGCCGTCACGACGATGTGGCTGGTCACGGTGAAGGAGCCCGGGATCATGCCGAGCATGTTGGCGAAGAGCACGAACATGAACAGCGAGAAGACGAGCGGGAAGAACTTCATGCCCTCCTTGCCCATCACGCCTGTGACGGTGGAGGCGACGAATTCATAGATCATCTCGGCGAAGGACTGCAGCCGGCCGGGGACCACGGAGCGCTGGCTCGAGCCGTAGATCATGATCACCGAGATCACGGCGACGATCGCGACCATCAGCAGCGAGGCGTTGGTGAAGGACAGGTCGAGGCCGAACGGCCGCAAGCCGATGATCGGCTTGATCTCGAATTGGTGGATCGGATCGATTCCGCCGCCAGCCGCCATGTCGCTTCAGTCCCTTGTCGTGCGGCCTTCCGGCCGCCAGCCTCGGTCAGTCTTTCGTCCCGCTGCCCTTCGACCCGGAGGTCGGACGCGAACCGAGCCGATAGACGGAGCGCAGCCCTGCCATGGCCCCGATCACCAGAAAGATGATCAGCAGGAACGGAGAGGTTCCCAGCCACCGGTCTGCCAGCATCCCGATCAGGGCGCCTGCGATGATGCCGCCTGCGAGATCCGTCGCGGCGCGCAAGCCGGAGGACATTGCGCCAGCCATGGCGCCGTCCTCTCCAGCCGGGCTCGCGCCCGGCTTTTCGTTTCCTTCGGCACGCCCGAGAGCGGCCTTCAGGGAACCCAGTCTTGCGCGCAACTCCGAGTCTGAGGCGTTTTTGTCGGGTTCGGTCACGGCAGCAGCTCCTCCATGATCGTGATGGTGCCACGATCCTGCAAAAAGCCACACGATCCCTGTCCGCGCCCCGCGCATCGAGCCGTCGTCAGCACGGCCTCCTTTATTGCCCGCCCCGGATGCTGTCAAGGCAGGCCGAAGCCGCCTAAAGCATTGTAAAACCTATAAATTCGGAGAAAATCGGCATTCTTGCCGCATTGCGAAGGCGATTGTGGCCTTTTTTCAGCGCTCAGACCGCGTCCAGGATGCGCTCGGCGGTGGCGAGATCGACGGAGACCATCTGGCTGACCCCGCGTTCGGCCATCGTCACCCCGAACAGCCGGTCCATCCGCGCCATCGTGATCGGATTATGGGTGATCAGGATGAAGCGCGTGCGCGTCTCGCGCGCCATCTCGTCGAGCAGGTCGCAGTAGCGCTCGACATTGGCGTCGTCGAGCGGAGCGTCGACCTCGTCGAGCACGCAGATCGGCGAGGGGTTGGTCAGGAACACCGCGAAGATCAGCGCTGTCGCCGTCAGGGCCTGTTCGCCGCCCGAGAGCAGCGTCATCACCTGCGTCTTCTTGCCGGGCGGACGGGCGAAGATCTCGAGCCCGGCATCGAGCGGGTCCTCCGCATCGACCAGCTTGAGCTCGGCCGTCCCGCCGCCGAAGAGCACGGAGAAGAGCCGCTGGAACTGGCCATTGACGATCTCGAAGGCGGCGAGCAGCCGCTCGCGCCCCTCCCGGTTGAGCGCGCCGATCGCCTGGCGCAGCCGGCGCACGGCTTCGCTGAGATCGTCGCGCTCGGCGGTCAGCCCCTCGCGCTTGCCTCGGATCTCGGTCAGCTCGTCCTCGGCCCGCAGATTGACGGCGCCGAGCCGCTCGCGCTCCGCCTTGAGCCCGGCGAGCCGCCGCTCGACCTCGTCCGACGCAGGCGGTGTGTCCCCGGCCTTCAGTCCGGCGACGGTCGCCAGCCGGTCGAGGCTTGTCTCCAGCCCCTCCTCGATCTGACGGGCGACGTCGGCGACGCGCTGGCGCGCCGCCTCCCGCTTGGCTTCCGCCGCCGCCCGCGTCTCGCGCGCGGCAGACAGCGCCTCCAGCGCGCTCCGCGCCTGCCGGTCGGCTTCCGCCAGCGCCGCCTCGCCCTGGGCGAGACGATCGGCCGCGGCGCGACGCTGCGTCTCCGCCTCCTCGATCTCGGCGACGAGCCGGCGCCGCTCGCTCAGGAACGTATCGGGCGCCTCAAGCAGCGCCGCCCGCTCGGCGGTGACCGTCTCGATGCGCCGGCGCGTCTCCTCGGCGGTCTGGCCGCTGCGCGCGGCGCGCTCGCGCCAG
>NZ_JAUXYO010000159.1 GCF_030694325.1 Allobosea sp.
AGATGCCGCCGCGGGTGTTTTCGACCGCGACCATCTGCTTGTCGGTTCCCAGCCGCTTCTGAAGGCCGTTGGCGATCGCCGCCTGCGAGACGAAGACCAGCGAGGTCGAGGTCACGGCCTTGCCGAAGGCGCCGAACATCGGGCGGTAATGCACCGGCTGCGGCGTCGGGATCGAGGCGTTGGGATCGCCCATCGGGGCGGCCGCGATCATGCCGCCCTTGAGGTTCAGATCAGGCTTGGCACCGAAGAAGGCCGGCGACCAGACCACGATGTCGGCGAGCTTGCCGATCTCGATCGAGCCGATATGGCGCGAAATGCCATGCGCGATGGCTGGATTGATGGTGTATTTCGCGACATAGCGCTTGGCGCGGAAATTGTCGGCGCCGGTGCCGACATCCTGCGCCAGCGTGCCGCGCTGAATTTTCATCTTGTGCGCTGTCTGCCAGGTCCGGGTGATAACCTCGCCGACGCGGCCCATCGCCTGGCTGTCCGACGACATCATCGAGAGCGCGCCGAGATCGTGCAGGATGTCCTCGGCGGCGATCGTCTCCTTGCGGATGCGGCTCTCGGCGAAGGCCAGATCCTCGGGAATCGACGGCGACAGGTGATGGCAGACCATCAGCATGTCGAGATGCTCGTCGAGCGTGTTGACGGTGAAGGGCCGCGTCGGATTGGTCGAGGACGGCAGCACGTTCGGCAGCCCCGCCACCTTCATGATGTCGGGCGCATGGCCACCGCCCGCCCCTTCCGTGTGGAAGGCGTGGATGGTGCGGCCCTTGAAGGCGGCGATGGTGTCCTCGACGAAGCCGCTCTCGTTGAGCGTATCCGTGTGGATCATCACCTGCACATCGTAGTCGTCGGCGACGGAGAGGCAGTTGTCGATCGCGGCGGGCGTCGTGCCCCAGTCCTCGTGCAGCTTCATCGCGCAGGCGCCGGCCTCGACCATCTCGATCAGGGCGCCGGGCAGCGCGGCGTTGCCCTTGCCGGCGAAGGCGAGGTTCATCGGGAAGGCGTCGGCGGCCTTGATCATCTGACCGAGATGCCAGGGGCCGGGCGTGCAGGTCGTCGCCAGCGTGCCATGGGCGGGGCCGGTGCCGCCGCCGAGCATGGTGGTGAGCCCGCTCATCAGCGCGTCCTCGATCTGCTGCGGGCAGATGTAGTGGATATGGCTGTCGAAGCCGCCGGCTGTGACGATCTTGCCCTCGCCCGCGATGACCTCGGTGCCGGGGCCGACGACGATCGTCTCGGTCGGATCGAAATTGCCGAAGCCGCTCTGGATGTCGGGGTTGCCGGCCTTTCCGATGGCGCAGATACGGCCGGCGCGAATGCCGATATCGGCCTTCACGATCCCCCAATGGTCGAGGATCAGCGCATTGGTGATGACGGTGTCGACCGCGCCATCGGCATTGCGGACCTGACTCTGGCCCATGCCGTCACGGATGACCTTGCCGCCGCCGAACTTCACCTCCTCGCCATAGGTGGTGAAATCCTTCTCGACCTTGATGACGAGTTCGGTGTCTCCGAGGCGCACCGTGTCGCCGGTGGTGGGACCGAACATCGCGGCATAGGCATTGCGGGGAAAGTTGAAGGGCATGCGAACTCCAAAACTTACGGCGCTGGGCTGAAGGCCGTGCTGATGGACGCCTTTAGGTCGAAGGTCATCGTGGTCTTGCAGCCGGCAGCGAGGTTGAGTTCGCCGAGCAGGGCATCAGCAAAATCCAGGCCTTCATCACGCGAGCGCGCCAACGCCTCGCTGATCGCCGATCGTTCGACGACCAGATAGGCTCGGCTCCGCAGCAATTGCTCGATGATCTCAAGAATTTCAGATCGGCGGTAGCGATAGCGCGACCGCAAAGTCCACGCGAACTCGACCAGTGTCACGACATTCAGGACGCCCGGTCGCTGGTGCGAAAAATCCAGGAGCAGCTTGCGGGCGAGCGGAGACTGAACCGGATCGTCGTTCGTCACCGCCCGCAAGAGGATATTGGTGTCGATGCCGATCATTCCGCCGCCTGTGGCGTAGGCAGGTTTCGCTCGGCCATCGCTGCATCCAGCGCTTCTTCATCGCTGCCGAAGACCGCTGGACGCGGCGATACCGCGTCGAAAAAAGCGGAGGGAGGCGCATTGAGCGGGCGCATGAACACGCGCCCGTCGCGTAGGGCTACGAACTCGATCTCGTCGCCTGGCACCAAATTCAATGCCCGCCGTATCTCCGCCGGCATGGTGAACTGGCCTTTGGCCGTAACGGTAGAGAAGTAAGCCGCCATAGCCAACCCCTTACAATAATCGCGAATGCCTTACTTTTAGCACTTCCGGAAAGAAGGCGCAATTTTGGAGCTGTTGCTCGCACGGCAAAGCTGTGTCCTACAGTTTCCCCATCACCTCCTGACGGAACCCGTAGACCTCGCGCTTGCCAGCGAGCGCCACGAGCCGGACCTCGCGGGTCTGGCCGGGCTCGAAGCGCACGGCCGTGCCGGCGGGGATGTCGAGCCGGAAGCCGCGGGCCTTGTCGCGCTCGAAGGACAGCGCCGGATTGGCCTCGAAGAAATGATAATGCGATCCGATCTGGATCGGCCGGTCGCCGGTGTTGGAGACGGTGAGCGAGAGGCTCACGCGGCCCTCGTTCATGACGAGATCGCCCGGCAGCGTCGTAACCTCGCCCGGCTTCATCGCATCGGAGGCGCCCCGGATCGGCTCGTGGACGGTGACGAGCTTGGTGCCATCGGGGAAGGTCGCCTCGACCTGAACGTCGTGGATGAGGGCGGCGATGCCGTCCATGACCTGGTCGGCCCGCACCACATGGGCACCGGCCTGCATCAGGTCGGCGACGGACCGGCCGTCGCGCGCGCCTTCGACGACGAAGTCGGTGATCAGCGCGACGGCCTCGGGATAGTTCAGCTTGACGCCGCGCTCCAGCCTGCGTCGCGCGACCATGGCGGCCATGGCGACGAGCAGCTTGTCCTTTTCGCGCGGCGTCAAATTCATGGCTTGTCCTTCTCTTCGTCCTCGTCGGCGCCGTCCGAATCCTCGTCCTCGCCGTCCTCGTCTTCCGACTCGTCCTCGTCGTCTTCGTCCTCGACGCCGAAATCGGCATATTCATAGGCGAAGACGATCTCGCCCGTCGCGGGGTCGAAGGCGCTGGAGGTCGCTTCCTCGAAGGCCTCGATCAGCATCTTCGCATCGTCGGGCCCATCGACGTCGAAACGGCGCAATGCCTCATCCCCCTCGCCGCTCAGCGCCAGTTCGATCGCCCAGCCCCGCGCGCCGGTGTCGTAGATGCATTTCAGACCCTGGATCGCCAGCATGATGCTCTCCTCAAGTTGACCAGGTGCGCGGCAGCGCACGGCCGGTCAGATGCCGCAGCAGCGTGACGAGCACGCGACGCAGGGCCTGGGCATCGGGGGAGAGAAGACGGACGACCAGAAGGTCGCAGACGAGGCCGGCGCCGAGTTCGACCGCGCCCGCCTGCGCCTCTTCGGCGAGCGCACGGACCTGCTCGAGCCGGTCGGCCAGGTCACCGCCGGCGGCGAGGATCGTCGCGGCGGCGCGGGCGCCGGCACCGATCGCGGAACGCCCCAGCGTCTGCGCGATCGCGCCCTCGAGCCGGACATCCTCGGCGAAGACCAGCCGCCCGTCGCGGCGGAGGCGCCAGCGGTCGCGCAGGGCGCCGCGCTCGACGCGTTCCCCCATGGCGCTGCGGCCGAAGAACACGCTTTCGCAGGCGACCAGCCGGGCATCGGCGGCGAGATCGACGGCGAGGCGGCGGTTCAAGCGCGCGCCCGAGAAGAGGATGCTCTCCTGCGGCACCCAGCAGAGCGACGCTCCGGCGGCGACGGTCAGGCGGGTCTGGATCACGGTGTCGGCGCCCTGGCTGCGATAGATCTTTTCGGCCGCCTGGGTGGTGACGATCGCCTCGCTGCCGGGGCCGAGATCGACCGTCACGCTCATCGTGTCGCCGCCGGCCATGCCGCCGCCGGTGTTGATCAGCACGGCCTCGCTGCTCGCGTCGAAGGTAGTGGGAAAGCGGGCGCGGTAGCCGCCGGATTCGGAGAGGTCCAGCCTAAGCGTCCGCGCCCCGACGCGGCCGAAGCGCAGCGCCACCCCGCCCGCGGCGCGGACATAGGCGGGGAGCAGCGGATCGGTGGCGGCCGGAACGTGCGGCGCGTACATGGAAGTTCCCGGATCGGGCTGGCTGGGTCGAACGACGCTGCAATCTTCCGCGCGCGCCGTTTCCCGGCAAGAGCCCGGCCCGCCACGGCTGCCCAAATGATGAGCAATCACGGCTTTGCCAGCGATCAGCCGCGCTGCGCCAGAAAGGCCTCGATCTCCGCGCGCTCCGGCGCGCCCGCCCGGCCACCGAAGCGGGTGCATTTGATCGCCGCAGCCGCCGAAGCGAAGCGGATCGCCGCGCGCTCGCTTTGCCCCTCCGCCAGAGCAAGCGCGAAAGCGCCGTGCCAGACGTCGCCGGCGCCGAGCGTGTCGACCGTCTCGATCGCGAAGGCGGGCAGATGGGCGACCGCGCCATCCTCGATGAAGAGGACCCCCTCCCGGCCGAGCGTGACCGCCAGCCAAGTCGACGCCCCGCATGCGATCCGGGCGAGGCCCTCGCGCGGATCGGCTGCGCCTGACAGTTCCGCGAGCGCCTGGGCGCTGAAGGCGACATGGCTCGCGGTCTCGACCAGGTCGGGATGGGGCGGCTTGCGGTCGCCGTCGAGCACACCGGGCACGCCGGCGGCGCGTGCCAGCCGCAGCGCCGCGAGCGCGCCCTCGCCCCAGCGCGTATCGGCGAGCACGGCCCGCGCCCCCTCAGGCAAGGCGGTCGGGAGCCAGTCGGTGTCCTCCGGCATCTGCGGGTCGGAGTAGGAGATCACCATGCGCTCGCCCCGTGCATCGACGAGAATGGCGGACACCGGCGAACGCAGGCCGGGCACGCGGCGGGCGAAGGTGGTGTCCACGCCCTCGCGGACGAGATCGGCGATGATTTCCTGGCCCGGCAGATCGTCGGCGAGGCGCGTCGCCAGCCAGCAGCGCCCGCCGAGCCGGGCGATCGCGACCGAGGCATTTCCGGCGCAGCCCCCGCCGACGACGGCGAGCGCGTTGGAGCGATATTTTTCGCCGCGGGTGGGAAGGGCCTCGACGCTATAGACATAATCCAGCGTCGAGATGCCGAGACAGAAGACGCCGGTCATTGCTGTTGTTGGAGGTCCGTCGTTGCGGCGGCGCGGCGCTGCAGTTCCGCACTCACCGCGATGCCGATCGCCTCCTCTTCCGTGCACGCGTAGAGCGCAGCCAGGCGTGCAACGGAGTCGAGGATGGCGGGATCATCGACGAAGACGGGTTCTTCTGGGCTCATTGCCAATCGTCTCACAAACGATGGCACTCTGCCAGCGTCCGGTGGCTACCACACGCCGGTGTTCGGCATGCTCGCCCAAGGCTCCGCCGGGGGCTTCGGGTCGCCCTTCTGGAGCAGTTCGATCGAGATGTTGTCGGGCGAGCGGACGAAGGCCATGTTGCCGTCGCGCGGCGGGCGGTTGATGGTGACGCCGGCCTTCATCAGCTTGTCGCAGGTGGCGTAGATGTCGTCGACCTCATAGGCGAGATGGCCGAAATTGCGGCCCCCGGTGTAGCTCTCGGGGTCCCAGTTATAGGTCAATTCCAGCGTCGGGCGGCCGCGGCTGCCCTGCTCGCGCACGGTCTCGACCTCGTCGGGCGCGGCCAGGAAGACCAGGGTGAAGCGGCCCTTCTCGTTCTCGATCCGGCGGGTTTCGACCAGACCGAACTTGTTCACATAGAAATCCAGCGAAGCGTCGAGATCGGTCACGCGGACCATGGTGTGCAAATAGCGCATCGTTTTCCGTTTCCTCTTCGGGCCCGACCTTGGCGGCGGGCGCATCCTGACGGCGTTCACCGGATGGTGTCGGGTTGATCCTACCCTTGAATCGGGCGAAAGCATCGCCGCTCGTGAACAGAGTTCCAAGACGCAGCCGGCAGGACAGGCCATGAGCTCAACGCAAGACGGTCTGGAGGGCGCGCCCGTTCGCGCCACCGCCGCCCAGATGGCGCAGATCAAGCAGCGGGCCGCGATCCTCTCGGTCATGGCGACTCTGCTCCTGACCGGCGCCAAATTCGTCGGCGCGGTCCTGTCGGGCTCGCTCGCGCTGCTGACGGATGCGCTCCAGGGCCTGATCGACGTCGGCTCGACGCTGTTCACCTGGTTCGCGGTGCGCGTCTCTGACAAGCCGGCCGATGACGAGCACCATTACGGCCATGGCAAGGTCGAGGCGCTGGCCGCGCTGGTCGAGACCGCGATCCTGTTCACGCTGGCGGGCGCGATCCTCTGGGAAGCCGGCAACCGGCTCTGGACGGGCCTGATCGAGAGTGTCTCGGTGACGCCCATCGTCATCGGCATCATGCTGCTCTCGATGGTGGTGGACGCGATCCGCTGGCGCTCGCTGACGAAGATCGCCAAGGAGACCGGGAGCGAGGCTCTCGCCGCCGAGGCGACGCATTTCTCGGCGGATTTCGTCGGCTCCGCCCTCGTACTGGCCGGCCTGATCGGCGTCTGGTACGGGCTCGCCCGGGCCGACACGGTCGCCGCCTTCGCGATTGCCGCCTTCACTGCGCTGTCGGCCTACCGGCTGGGGCGGCGAACCATCGACACCTTGCTCGATGCCGCGCCCAAGGGGGTCAGCGACCGCCTGCGGGAGGGCGCCGAGGGCGTGCCCGGAGTGGTCGGCGTCAACTGGCTCAAGGTCCGGCCGACGGGCGGGCGCATCCATGGCGAGATCGGCATCACCGTCTCGCGCACGCTGCCGCTGGACCGGGTGGCGGCGATCCGCGAGGCGCTCACGGCGGAGTTCGAGCGGATCGAACCCGGCGCCGCGATCGCGGTCACGACGGATCCGGTGCAGGTCGACGACGAGACGGCGCTGGAACGCGTGCTGCTGATCGCGCTCAAGCTCAAGATTCCGGTGCATCACGTCTCGGTGCACACGATCGGCCAGCGCCTCTCGGTCAGCCTCGACATGGAGGTCGAGGCGCGGCTGACGCTGGGCGAGGCCCATGAGATCGCGACGCGGCTGGAAGCGGCGATCCGCGACGAGTTCGGCGGCGAGACCGAGGTCGAGACCCATATCGAGCCGATGGAAACCGGCGCGCCGGCCGGCCATGACGCGGCTTGGGAGACGGTCGAGGACATCGGCAAGGCGCTGGCCACCGAGACGGCGAAGCTCGATGGACCGATCCACGACATCCACAATGTCAGGGTTCGCCAGACCCTGAACGGCCTGGTGGTGAACTACCATTGCCGCGTCGATCCCGCGCTCGACGTCGCCGCGGTCCATGCCGCCGTCGACCAGATCGAGCGGGCGGTCAGGATCGCGCGGCCGCAGGTCTGCCGGCTGGTCAGCCATGCCGAACCTGCCATGGCCGGGCCCGCAAGCTAGGCACAGGCGCCCTCCGGCAGGCTTTCGACCCAGCGACACCGGGCCGAGCTTTCGGCTCGCGGGTCGTCAGGCTACAGACCTTTCCAGCGATCCGGCGCGCCGGATGAACCGAAACGCAGATCCGAGTTCACGATGCGCCCCGACGACACGCCCCTGATCCGCCTCGAGGATTACCGCCCCAGCGACTGGCTGATCGACACGGTCGATCTCGACATCAGCCTGCATCCGACGAAGACGCGCATCCGCTCGCAGCTCGGGCTGCGCCCGAACCCGGCCGGCCGGCCCGGTGCGCCGCTCGTGCTCGACGGCGATGAGCTCAAGCTGGTGGCGCTGCGGCTCGACGGGCTGCTGATCGACGAAGCGGCCTACAGCGTCACGCCGCAGCAACTGACGCTGCACGCCCCGCCGTCGCGACGCTTCACACTGATGATCGACACCGAGGTCGACCCCTCCGCCAACACCAAGCTGATGGGGCTCTACCTCTCCTCACATGTCTATTGCACCCAGTGCGAGGCGGACGGCTTCCGCCGGATCAGTTACTTCCTCGACCGGCCGGATGTGATGTCGGTCTACACGGTGCGGCTGGAGGCCAGGAAGCTGATCGCCCCCGTCCTGCTCTCCAACGGCAATCTCGTCGCCTCGGGCGAGGTGCCGGGCGGCGAGCGGCATTTTGCCATCTGGCACGATCCCCATCCCAAGCCCGCCTATCTCTTCGCGCTGGTCGGCGGCGCGCTCGACGTCGTCCGCCAGAAATACGTCACGGCCGAGGGGCGCACCGTCGAACTCGCCGTCTATGTCGAGCCCGGCAAGGCCGACCGCGCCGGCTGGGCGATGGACTGCCTCGTGCGCTGCATGCGCTGGGACGAGCGCGTCTTCGGCCGCAACTACGATCTCGACGTGTTCAACATCGTCGCCGTGTCCGACTTCAACATGGGCGCGATGGAGAACAAGGGCCTCAACATCTTCAACGACAAATACGTGCTGGCCGACCCGCAGACCGCAACCGATGGCGACTACGCCTCGATCGAGGCGATCATTGCGCATGAGTATTTCCATAACTGGACCGGCAACCGCATCACCTGCCGGGACTGGTTCCAGCTCTGCCTGAAGGAAGGGCTTACCGTCTTCCGCGATCAGGAGTTCTCCGCCGACGAGCGCTCGCGGCCGGTGAAGCGCATCGCCGATGTGCGGACGCTGCGGACGACGCAGTTCTCCGAGGATGCGGGGCCGCTGGCCCACCCCGTCCGCCCGCGCGCCTACAAGGAGATCAACAACTTCTACACGCCGACGGTCTACGAGAAGGGGGCGGAGGTGATCCGCATGCTGAAGCTGCTGGTGGGCGAGGCCGCCTTCCGCGACGGCATGGACCTCTATTTCGCGCGCTGCGACGGCACGGCGGCGACCATCGAGGATTTCCTCGCCTGTTTCGCCGAGACCTCCGGTCGCGACCTGACGCATTTCTCGCGCTGGTACGAGCAGGCGGGCACACCGACCATCGTCGCCTCGGGCCGCTACGATGCCGCGGCGCGCAGCTACACGCTGGATCTGGCGCAGAAGACGGCGGCGACGCCCGGCCAGCCGGAGAAGCAGCCCGTCGTCCTGCCGGTCGCACTCGGGCTCGTGGGCGGCCATGGCGACCTGCCGCTCGCAACCGCATCGGAGGCCTATGCCGGCAACGGGGTCGTCATCCTCGACCAGCCGTCGCTGTCGGTCACCTTCACCGATGTCGCCGAGCCGCCGATCCCTTCGCTGCTGCGTGGTTTCTCCGCTCCGGTCCGGCTCGAGCTCGATCTCGACGAGGCCGCGCTGCTGCGCCTGTTTGTGGCCGACAGCGATCCGTTCAACCGCTGGCAGGCCTGGCAGACGGTGGCGATGCGCGCCCTCGTCGAAGCCGGGCGCGACCCCGACCGCCTCGACGCGCTCGTCGCCACCGGACAGGCCCTGGCTGCGGGCCTGCGCGAATTTCTCAAGACCGAGGCCCCGGCCGACCCCGCCTTCGCGGCGCAGGTCCTCAGGCTGCCTGCCCTTGGCGACGTCGCGCGCGAGATCGGGCGCGATGTCGATCCGGATGCGATCCAGGCAGCGCATCGCCGGCTTTCGAGCGAGATCGGCCGCCAGCTCGGGACGGATCTGCTCGCGCTGCGCGAGCGACTGGCCTCGGCGGCGCGCTACAGCCCCGATGCGGCCTCGGCCGGCCGGCGGGCGCTGCGCAACGAAGTGCTCGGGCTCATCGCACTGGCCGCACCCGACAGCGGCGCGCAGCTGGCCGAGGCGCAGTTTGCGGCCGGCGACAACCTGACCGACCGTCTGGCGGCGCTGGCCGCGATGACGCTGATCCCCGGCGAGGCCCGCGAGTCCCTGATCGCGCGGTTCGCGAAGACCTATGCGGCCGAACCGCTCGTCCTCGACAAATGGCTGATGGCCCAGGCGCTGATCCCCGAAAGCGGGACGCTCGACCGGGTGCGCGCGCTGATGCAGCATCCGGCCTTCTCGCTGACGAACCCGAACCGGGTGCGCGCCCTGATCGGCGGCTTCGCGGCCAACCTGACCCAGTTCAACCGCACCGATGGCGAAGGCTATGGGTTCCTGGCCGAGATCGTGGTCGCGCTCGACCGCACGAACCCGCAGGTGGCATCGCGCCTGCTCGCCTCGTTCAAGAGCTGGCGGATGCTGGAGCCGCGGCGCAAGGCGCTCGCCGAGGCCAGGCTGGCGATGGTGGCGCAAACGCCGAACCTTTCCCGCGACGTCGCCGACATCGCCGAGCGGACGCTGGCCTGAAAGGGTTAACGGCGACCTGTCGAGAAGGTTAACGTTTCATTACGCGCACAAGATTCAATCACTCGCCTAACACAACCTAAAGGCGAATTCGATATCTCCGATTCAACTCCAGGCTAGACAAATCGCCTCACTCGGATTCAACTGAAAGTGATTCGCGGGGATGCGGCACGTCTCCCGATCTACTGACGGTAAGGTATCCGAAGGGGGACGGGCATGACGCGTGCCAACGCGGACTGCGCAACTGTGCGCGCAGATTCGATTCTCGGTGTCGCTAGATCGCTGACACATCCACTGTACCAGCGTTTCGAGACTCTCGAGCCGACATTCCGCACCGTTATCCCCGGCCTCGTCGCCCTCTTCATCCTGCTGCTCGCCACCGGCGGCGCCATCCAGACGACGGCGATGCGTGAAGACGCGCTGGCCGACGCCGCCGGCGACATGGACCTCGTCTCGTCGCTGCTGGCTCGCGAGCTCGACATCGCCTCGCAGCGCGGCGTCGCCCCCGCGGTCGTGCTCGCCGTCCTCAGTTCCCGCCATCTCGCCGGACAAGGCCGCATCGTCCATGTCAGCGGGGAGGACGGGCAGGTCATCTCCAGCGAACCCGCGATCGGGCAGGCCAAGCGAACCCTGGTCGATTTCCTCGGCCAGACGCAGCCGCTGACCGCCTTCGGCGATCGTGCCGGGGTGATGCGGATCACGCTGCCCGACGGTGCCGAGGCCATCGCCACGGTCCGCAACCTCGCCGCTCCGCTCGGCCAGGTCGCGGTCCTCCACCCGGTATCGCGGGCGCTGGCGGTCTGGCAGCAGCGACGCAGCGGACTCGCACTGCTGTTTGCGACCGCCGGCCTCGTGCTCGCCGCGATCACCATCGGCTTCGTCGTCCAGTCGCGCCGCGCCCGCGCCGCCGACCAGGATTGCGACTGCATCCGCGAGCGGATCGACACCGCCCTGAACCGCGGCCATTGCGGCCTCTGGGACTGGGATCTCGCTCGTGGCCGCATCTACTGGTCGGATTCGATGTACGCCATGCTCGGCTATGCCCGGACGGGACAGTATATGTCCTTCGGCGAGGTGAGCGGCTTCATCCACCATGACGACGTCGATCTCTATGCGCTGGCCGACGCGATCAGCCGGGGCGAAGCCCGGCATCTCGACCAGGAGTTCCGGGTCCGCGACAGCGCCGGCAACTGGATCTGGCTGAAGGCCCGGGCCGAGCTCGTCATCGACCGGCGGACCAATGCGCAGCACCTCGTCGGCATCGTCGTCGACATCTCGGAGCAGCGCCGCATGGCCGAGCGCACTGCAACCGCCGACGCCCGGCTGCGCGACGCCGTCGAAGCCATCTCGGAAGCCTTCGTGCTGTGGGACGCCAACAACCGTCTCGTCCTGTGCAATGCGAAGTACCAGCAACTGCACAAGCTGCCTCCCGAACTCGCGGTCGCCGGAATGTGCCATGACGAGATCATGCGCTCGAGCGCCCAGCCGAACATCGACCAGGAGCCGATGCGCTCGCTGCGCGGCACCGACGGCTCGTCCTCATACGAAGCCCGCCTCTCGGATGGGCGCTGGCTGCAGATCAACGGGCGGCGCACCAAGGATGGCGGCTCGGTCTCGGTCGGCACCGACATCACCAAGCTGAAGCAGCAGGAGGAACGGCTGACGCAGTCAGAGCACCAGCTGCTGATGCATGTCACCGATCTCAAGGCTTCGCGCCAGAAGCTGGAGGCCCAGGCCCAGCAACTTGCCGACATGGCCGAGCGCTATCTCGAGCAGAAGGCTGCCGCCGAGAGCGCCAACCGCGCCAAATCCGAATTTCTCGCGAATATGAGCCATGAGTTGCGCACGCCGCTCAATGCGATCATCGGATTCTCCGACGTCATGCAGAGCAACATTTTCGGGCCCCTGGGCGAGAAGTACACCGACTATGTCCGCGACATCCATGCGAGCGGCGAGTACCTCCTGCGCTTCATCAACGACATCCTGAACATGTCGCGGCTGGAGTCCGGCAAGGTCAGCCTCGAGAAATCCAACATCGCGATCGGGCTGGTCGTCGACGAGGCGGTGCGGGCCGTCCAGGACGAGATCGACCGGAAAGGCCTCGCGCTCACCATCGAAGGGCCGCGCGACACCCATCTCGAGGCCGATCCGCACGCCCTCTACCAGATCCTCGGCAACTTGCTGGACAACGCCGTCAAGTTCACGCCCGAGGAGGGCCAGGTCGCCATCCGCATCCGACCCGTCCCCGGCGCCGTCAACATCTTCGTCGAGGACAGCGGGATCGGCATTCCCAGGGACAAGATCAACCGCATCGGCCGGCCTTTCGAGCAGGTCGAGGGCGATCTCACCCGCAGCTACAAGGGCTCGGGCCTCGGCCTCGCCATCGCCCGCTCGCTGACGGAACTGCATGGCGGGTCGCTGCGGCTGCGCTCCGCGATCGGCGCCGGCACCATCGTCATGGTCCATCTGCCGCTGGACGGCGGCACCGGCCGGGTCATGGCGCGGGCGGCCTGACCGTCAGCCGCTACGGGCGGCGCCGAGTATCCGGTTGAAGATCGCGCGGACGCCGCCACGCACCTCGTCCAGCTCAGCCCGCAGGACCTTTGGGTCCGGCCGCCCGACCGCGGTGGCGATACGGGTCAGCACGCGGGCCGGCACGGCGGCGGGGTCGAACGCCTCCTCGACCGTGAAGCGCTGCCAGAGCTGGACGTCGCCGATCAGCCGCGCCGCCTCCTCCAGCGCAGCGGCATCCGGCGCCGCCAGCAGCCCGGCCGTGCGGGCAGCGGCGAAGACGGAGGCCGTGTCGCGCACGAGCAGCGCTGGGTGATCGGCTGCATGGGCAAGCACGAGATACTGCGCGAGAAAGTCGAGATCCGTCAGCCCGCCGAGGGCGAGCTTGAGATCCCAGGGGTTCTTCTCGCCCTTCTCCTTCGCGATCAGGCCGCGCATCTGGGCTACGGCCGCGGCCACCTTCGCCGGCTCGCGACGGCGGCTCAGGATCGCGCGGATCGAGGCCTCGGCGCGCTGCGCCAGTTCGCGATCGCCCGCCACGACCCGGGCGCGGGTCAGCGCCATCTCCTCCCAGATCTCGGCCTCGCCGCGGTGATAGGCCTCGAAGCCCGCGAACTGGGTCGCGGCCGGGCTCTTGTTGCCCGACGGCCGCAGCCGCATGTCGACCTCGTAGAGCGTGCCGCGGCGGGTCGGCACCGTCAGCGCTGCGACGAACCGCTGGGTGAAGCGCACATGCCAGGTCACCGGATCGAGGCTGCGGCGCCCCTGGCTGGGTTCCGCGTCTTCCGGCCGGTCGTAGAGCAGCATCAGGTCGAGATCGGAGGACGGCGTCAATTCGCCCGCTCCAAGCCGGCCGAGGCCGAGCACGACGCTCTGCGCGCCTGCGATGATGCCGTGATCGGCGATGAAGGCATCGCGCGTGTCGGCGAAGGCGACGCGCAGGCAGGCTTCCGCCACGGCGCAATAGGCCTGCGCCGCGGCCTGAGCGGGATAGACGCCGGAGAGCAGCCGCGCACCGACCAGGAAGTTCTCCTGCCGGGCGGCGTCGCGCAGCCTGTCCAGCCCCTCCTCGACGCTCGGCGGTGGTGAGCCCACGACGCCGCGGATGCGACGCTCCAGCGCATCGCTGTCCAGCCCGGCCTGGCCGAAGGCGGGGTCGATGACGCCGTCGAGCACATGCGGATGGAGCGCGGCCACTCTGGCGAGGCGCGGAGCGCTGCCGAGGATCTCGGCGAAGAGGGTCAGCAGCGCGTCCTGCGAGCGCAGCAGCGTCAGCAGCTCGACGGCGGCCGGCATCCGCACGAAGGCGTTATCGAGATGGGCCAGTGCTCCGTCGGGATCGGCGGTGCGGCCGAGCGCGACGAGAAGCGCGGGCGTCAGTTCGGTCAGGACCTCGCGGGCCCGCGCGCTGGTCACGGCGGCGCGGCGGCCGAAATGCCAGCCGCGCACCGTCTCGGCCGCCGTCCGTGCCTGACGGAAGCCGAGCTTCTGCAGCGTCTCCAGCGTCTGCGGGTCAAGCTCGGAGCC
>NZ_JAUXYO010000160.1 GCF_030694325.1 Allobosea sp.
GCAGGGCCGCCCGGGGCGCGTGGAACGCCCGGAGCCCGCTCGCGGCGTGGCTGGCCCGGCTGGTCGTCGGCCGGCGGCGGCGCCTGGGCGAGTTCGGGGAATCGGTCGGGGGCTGCGGCGGCGGCCATTCCCCCCGCCTGCGACAGGGCGATGGCGGGGAGGATGGTGCCGACCAGAAGCCAGTTTTTGGTGCGCGTCATGAAATCCGTTTCCGTTTTCGTCTGAAAGCGAGAACGCGCCAGCTGCGCTGAACCCGTCCTGAACCAAAAACGGCGAAAATCGGACCTTGTTCCGGCCAAAATTCCGTCGGCACGACCGCTTTCCGTATCGTCGGGCGACAGCAGGCAGCGCGCCGTTGCGCTCTTTTCGTTTGTCCCGCAGGGAACAGCCGTGCCGCCGCCGGGCCCCTAAACCGTCCTCCGACCACGGCGCCTCATCCCGGGGCGCGGGTCATTCCGAGGACCACGATCATGTATGCGTTCAGACAGGAGAGCTGCACGGGCTGCACCGGGCCGGGGCGGCAGATGTGCGAAGTCCGGCCCGCTCGCCGACCCCTTTTCTCCATCCCCAAGACGGCAGCAGCACCGACCCCTGCCCGGCCCGGCGACCAGACCGGGATCGCCGCCTGTCAGCCGTGCGGCGCCGACGAGGCCGGACTGCCGCGCCCCTGGCCCTCCAAGCTCAGGGCCGCCTTCGCAGGCTTCCGCGAACGAGCCGCCGAGCGGCGGCGCAACCGCCAGATCGCCCTTGAACTCTCGCGGCTCGACGACCGCACTCTCAGGGACATCGGCATCAGCCGGCCCGAGATCGAGGCCGCCATCGCCAGCGCGCAGCGCGGCAGGCGCTGACGCGGCCCACAACTCCCGACATTCACAAGGTACCCAACAGATGTTTTCCCATGACCATCACGGCAACGCGCTTTCCGGCGCGAGCCATAGCTCCGCCGACGCCTTCGCGCAGGCGGTCTCGCAGTTCGCGATCTTCTCGGGCGACCCGGTCGGCGCAGCCGAGACGCTGATGCGCGACGAGCCCGGCTTCGTCATGGCGCATGCGCTCCATGCCTGGCTCTATCTGCTCGGCACGGAGCCAGCCGCCATCCCGGTGGCGCGGCAGACGATCGAGCGCGCCCTGACGCTGCCAGCCACGGCGCGCGAGCGCGGCCATCTCGCGGCGCTCTCCCATCTCTGCGAGGGGCGCTGGCACGAGGCCTCGCGCGTGATCGAGGATGTCGCGATCGAGAACCCGCGCGACCTGCTCGCCCTGATCGCCGGGCACCAGCTCGACTTCTTCACCGGCAATGCGCGGCTCCTGAAGAACCGCATCGCGCGGGCGCTTCCGGCCTGGACGCCGGATATGGCCTCCCACCATGCCATGCTCGGCATGCACGCCTTCGGGCTGGAGGAGAACGGCGAATACGCGCTGGCCGAAAGCCAAGGCCGCGCCGCGCTTGCAGCCGCACCGGCCGATGGCTGGGCCCGCCATGCGGTCGCGCATGTGCTGGAGATGCAGGGGCGCCATGACGAGGGCATCGCCTTCATGCGCGACGACATGCCCAGCTGGACGCAGGGCAGCTTCCTGGCCGTCCACAACTGGTGGCATCTGGCGCTGTATCACCTCGAGCTCGGCCAGATCGACGAGGTGCTGGCGCTGGTCGACGGGCCGATCACCGGCGGCATGCCGGTGCAGATGCTCGAGCTGATCGACGCCTCCGCCATGCTGTGGCGGCTGCATCTGCGCGGCATCGATGTCGGTGAGCGCTGGACCCGGCTCGCGGAGCAGTATCAGGCGCGCTGGTCGGCGGGGCTCTACGCCTTCAACGACCTGCATGCGCTGATGGCCTTCATCGGCGCGGGCCGGCGCGACCTGATCGAAGCGGTGCTGGCGCAACAGCCGATCGCCATGCTCTCGGCCGGCGACAATGCCGAGTTCAGCCAGGATGTCGGCTATCCCTTGATGAAGGCGTTCGCCGCCTTCGGCGAGGGACGCTATGCCGAGGCGGTGCGGCTGATCCGGCCGGTGCGGCATATCGCGGCGCGGTTCGGTGGCAGCAACGCCCAGCGCGACGTGATCGAACTGACGCTGATCGAGGCCGCGTTGCGGGCCGGCGACGAGCCGTTGGCTCGCGCGCTGGCGGGGGAGAGGCTGGCGGCCAAGCATGAAAGCCCGCTGGCGCGGCTCTTCGCCCAGCGTGCGGGGCTGACCTTCGCGGGAGCGTCGCAGGTGGCGTAGGGCCGCCTGGACCGCGATGCTCGGACACACGCCGGCATCCCGGACGCAGCGAAGCGGAGATCCGGGATCCATCGGAGGGTGCTGCGCTCTACGATGGATCCCGGGTCAAGCCCGGGATGACGGCGGTGGTTCCAAGTCAAACTAGATGCCGGATTCCGCCTTCACGAAGGCCGCGATCTCGGCATGGCTGGCGAACCAGACGTCAGGCATCTCCTTGATGTGGGAGATCAGCTTTTCGAGGATCCAGATGCGCGAGCGGTAGGTGATGACATGCGGGTGCATGGTCAAAAGGAAGAGCCCGCCCTCCTCATAGGCGCGGTCGAATTCGCGTCGGAAAATGTCGAAGACGGCCTCCGGCGCCGTATAGGGGCGCAGCGCCTGAAAGCGGTTCATGTTGAAATAGACGGCGTCGTCGCGGATCCATTCGACAGGCAATTCGACCATGCCGGTCGGCTCGCCCTTCTCGATGATCTCGTAGGGGTCGTCATCGGCGAAGAGCGAGGAATCGTAGAGCAGACCGAGCTCGCGCTCGATCGAGAGCGTGACCTCGGAGAAATCCCATGAGGGAGTGCGCATGCCGACCGGGCGGACGCCGGTGATCTTTTCCAGCGTGTCGGCGGAGCGCAGATGCAGTTCGCGCTCGGCATCGGGCGGCACGGCGGTGTTGACCTCGTGGATCCAGCCATGGAGGCCGATCTCGTGGCCCTCGGCGATGACGCGGCGCTGCTCGTCGGGATAAAGCAGCGCGGTGACGGCGGGGACGAAGAAGGTCGCCTGAATGTCCTCCTTCTTCATCAGGTCGAGGATGCGGGGCATGCCGACGCGGTTGCCATACTGGCCCCAGGACAGCCGCCCGACCGACTTGCCGCCGTCGCGGAGTTCATTGGTCTCGTGATCGACATCGAAGGAGAGCGCGACCGCGCAACGCGCGCCGCCCTTCCATTTTGCCGGCTTCAGGTTGCGGCCGGCGCGGACGCGCTCGACCTTGGCGCGCCAGGTCTCCTCGGGCCACTGCCAGGGGAGGAGTTCGGGTTCGGACATGGGGTCTCTCCAGTTCATGCCATTTGACGCGCCGTCGTCCCGGGCGGAGCAAAGCGAAGACCCGGGACCCATGCCGGAACCGTTCAGGCATGGGTCCCGGGTCGGCGCGGCTGCCGCCGCTGGCCCGGGACGACGACGCGGATAGACAAATGCCTCCCACTCACGCCACCGGCAGCACCGGCACCGCAGCCAGCAGGCGCTTCGTGTAATCGTCGCGCGGGTTGTCGTAGACCTCTCCGGCCGGGCCGCTTTCGACGATCTTGCCGCGATGCATGATCGCGACGCGGTCGCAGAGATGGCGGACGACCGAGAGGTCGTGGGAGATGAAGAGCAGCGTCAGGCCGAGCTCCTGCCGCAGCCGCAGCAGCAGATTGATGATCTGCGCCTGGATCGAGACGTCGAGCGAGGCGACCGGCTCGTCGCAGACGACGACGTCGGGCTGCATGGCGAGCGCACGCGCAATGGCGACACGCTGGCGCTGGCCGCCGGAGAACTGGTGCGGATAGCGCCCCGCAAAGGCCGGATCGAGCCCCACCGCCGCCAGCCACTGCGCGACATAGGTGCCCGCTTCGGCGCGGGAGACGAGGCCATGGGCGAGCGGACCTTCCGCGATGCTGTCGCCGATGCGCATGCGAGGGTTCAGCGAGGCGAAGGGGTCCTGGAAGATCGTCTGGATGCGCGTGGTGATCTTGTGCGGGCGGTCGCCGTCGCTCATCACGGGCTCGCCGTCGAGCAGGATCTGACCGCTGTCGGGCGCATAGATGCCAGCGACGATGCGGCCGAGCGTCGACTTGCCGCTGCCGGATTCGCCGACGAGGCCAAGCGCCTCGCCCCGCGCGATCGACAGCGAGACCGTGTCGACGGCCTGCACCGCCGGGAGGGGGCCGACGAGCCCGGCCTTCTGCGCGAGCAGGCGCAACACGCCCGATTTGCGCTGGAAGCGTTTGCCGACGGCGTCGATGACCACATAGGGCAGATCGGCGCGGCGATGACCCGATTCCGCCTGACGCGGCAGGCGCGGCGGCGGAGCCGCGTCCGTGCCGGCCCCACGGGCCAGCAGCGCGCCGGGCTTGGCACGCGAGGGCAGCGAGTCGAGCAGGCCCTGCGTATAGGGGTGCTGCGGCCGGGTCAGGACCTGCAGCACCGGTCCCGCCTCGACGATTCTGCCGTAGCGCATGACGCAGACATGGTCGGCGATCGAGGCGACGGTGGCGAGGTCGTGGCTGATCCAGATCAGGGCGGTGCCGAGCTGCGCGACCAGTTCCTTCATCTCGACCAGGATCTCGGCCTGGATCGAGACGTCGAGCGCGGTCGTCGGCTCGTCGCAGATGATCAGCCGCGGCCGGTGCAGCAGCGCGATCGCGATGGCGACGCGCTGGCGCATGCCGCCGGAGAACTGGTGCGGGTAGAAATCGACCTTGGTCTCGGGGTCGGGGATGCGGACCTGGGCCAGCGCCGCGATGGCGCGCTGCCGGCGCTCGGCCCCCGTGACGCTCTCATGTGCTTCGAGTGCCAGGCCGATCTGGTCGCCGATGGTCAGCATCGGGTTCAGCGTCATCATCGGGTCCTGGAAGACCATCGAGATCGCCTTGCCGCGAATGGCGCGCAATTCGTCTGCCGGCAGGCCGACGAGTTCTCGGCCCTCGAGCCTGACCGAGCCGCGCTCGATGCGGCCGGGCGGATCGAGCAGGCCGATGATCGAGAAGCCGGTGATGCTCTTGCCCGAACCGGATTCGCCGACGAGGCCCATGACCTCGCCGCGCGCCAGGCTGAAGGAGACGCCATCGACCGCCTTCACCACACCGGCGCGGGCGTGGAAATGGGTGGCGAGGTCGCTGACTTCGAGCAGGGGGGTGTCGGTCATCACGATGTCTTTCGCCGATCGTGACGCTCCTCCCTTCCCCCTTGTGGGGAAGGGTATGGGGATGGGGGTCGCGCCGCCTGGTGAGCGCTCACCGAGCGGGCCGCCCCCCACCCCTGCCCCTCCCCACAAGGGGGAAGGGTTAGCGCGCGGTTCGAAAGCCTTTCCAACCAGGAGCCGCTCATCGCTTCAGCCTCGGATTGACCTGGTCGCGGATGCGGTCGCCGACGAGGTTGATCGCGACGATCAGCACGATCAGGGCGATGCCGGGATAGATCGAGATCCAGTAGCGGCCCGACAGCATGTACTGGAAGCCGTTGGAGATCAGCATGCCCAACGAGGGCTCGGTCACAGGGAGCCCGACGCCGAGGAAGGAGAGCGTCGCCTCCAGCGCGATCGCGCTCGCCACCTGCACGGTCGCCACGACGATCAGTGGCGGCAGGCAATTGGGGAAGATGTGCTTGAGCACGACGCGCCAGGCCGGCAGCGGCGTCGAGAGCACGGCCTCGACATAGTCCTTGCCGCGCTCGGCGGAGGCCGCGCCATGGGCGGTGCGGGCGAAATAGGCGTATTGCGCCGCTGCGAGCGCCGCGATGAGCTGCAGCTTGCCCTGGCCGAGCAGCGCCGAGAGGACGAGCGCCAGCAGGATCGCCGGGAAGGCGAGCTGGAGATCGACGACGCGCATGATGAAGGCTTCCCAGCGGCCGCCGAGATAGGCGGCGCCCACGCCCAGCGTGACGCCGACGGTAAAGGCCAGCGAGCCGGCGATCAGCCCCATCTGCAGCGAGATGCGCAGACCGTAGAGGATGGCCGAGAACAGGTCCCGGCCCTGCGCATCCGTGCCCAGGATATGGGTGTAGCCGGCCGATCCGACGAAGCCGGGAGGCCGGCGGGCATCCATCAGCACGAGATTGGCGAGGTCGTAGGGGTTCTGCGGGGCGACCAGCGGCGCGAAGATGGCTACGCCGAGCATCAGCACGACGACGCCGAGCGCCACCACCGCGACCCTGCTCTCCTGGAACTCGGCCCAGAAGCGCGCGACGGGGGAGATCTCCCGGGCGGGGATGGGCTGTTTCATCGCGAGCCCTCCCGGCGCAGCCGCGGATCGAGCCCGACATAGGCGAGATCGACGAGGAAGTTGATCATGATGAAGACGAAGGAGACCAGCATCAGATAGGCCACCATCACCGGCCGATCGAGCGAGGTGATCGAGTCGATGATCAGCTTGCCGATGCCGGGCCAGGAGAAGATCGTCTCGGTGACGACGGCGAAGGCCAGCGTCGAGGCGAATTCGAGCCCGAAGACGGTGACGAGCGGGATCGCGATCAGCCGCAGCACATGCCGGCGCAGCACGGTCCATTCGGACAGGCCGGCGGCGCGGGCGAACTTCACCGTGTCCGACAGCATCGCCTCGCGGGTGCCGGCCCGCGCCAGCCGCGTCATCAAGGCGAGCTTGAAGAAGGCGAGATTGGCCGCCGGCAGCAAAAGATGGCTCAGGCCGTTGGCGGTGAGGAAGCTCCATTCGATGCCGAAGAGCGGAAGGGTCGCGCCGCGCCCGCCGGCCGGCAGCCATTGCAGCTCGACCGCGAAGGCGATGATCAGGACGAGGCCGATCCAGAAGGTCGGCACCGAGAAGCCGAGGATCGAGATCGTCATGATCGCCTTGGCGGCAGACCCGTCCGGCTTGTAGCCGGCATAGATGCCGGCCGGGATGCCGATGAGGGCCGCGCCGCAGACGGCCGCGAGCGTGAGTTCCAGCGTCGCGGGCAGGCGCGAGAGGATGAGGTCGAGCACCGGCATGCCGAAGACGAAGGAGCGGCCGAAATCGCCCTGCAGGATGCGGCCGAGGAAAGTGAAGTACTGGACGTAGAGCGGCTGATCGAGGCCGTAGCGCGCGATCGTGTCGAGCCGGATGTCCTGGCTGACATCGGGGCCGATCAGCACGTCGATCGGGTTGCCGATGGCGTAGACGCCGACGAAGACCAGCGCCGACATCACGAGCATGACGACGAGCGCCTGTGCGAGCCGGCCGAGGATATGGGCTAGCATGACGCGAACCGCCGGCCTCGTCCCGCAGTCCTCATCCTGAGGAGCGCCGCAGGCGCGTCTCGAAGGATGATCCAGAGCGCGCTGGAGCATCCTTCGAGACGCCGCTGACGCGGCTCCTCAGGATGAGGGCCGAGGAAACGAGGCGCCCTCACGGCCAATTCTCCGTCATCGCGGCGCGCGTCTCCTCGACGCCGACCTGCCAGAGGCGGAGCATCTCGTTGTCGGAGCGCTGGTAGCGGCCGTGGAAATTGCCGTCGCCGAGGATCTCGCGCTTCGTGGCGGGATTGGCGGCCTGGTAGAGGGCTGCGTTGAAGGGTGGCTTGACGGCATCGGGCATGGCGACACCCTCGAGCCGCGTCCAGGGGAAGTTCTCCATCCAGGAGGCGTGCGAGGCCGCCGGATCGACCGCCCTGACCGCCTCCTGGAAGCGCGGGCCGGCCCACCAATTATGCAGCTTCACGCTGGCGTCTGTGCGCTTGCCCATCCATTCGGTCGCCAGCGTCATCACCGGCGAATTGCCGCCATGGCCGTTGACCATGACGATGCGGCGGAAGCCCGAGCGATAGAACGCCTCGAGCAGGTCCTCCATGACGGCGACATAGGTGCTCATGCGCAGCGAAACCGTGCCCGGATAGGCGGCGAAGGCCGGTGTCATGCCATAGGCCAGCACGGGAAAGACCGGGATGTCGAGCGGCTCGGCCGCGTCATGGGCAACCTTCTCGGCGAGGATCGCATCTGTCGCCAGGCTGAGGAAGGCATGCTGCTCGACGCATCCCAGCGGCAGGACGCAGCGGTCGTCGCGCTTCGCCTGCGCTTCGACCTGCATCCAGTTCATCTCGGCGACACGCACGGCCTGATCCTTGCTTGGAGACGTACTCGGTGGGCGCAGCAGAATCGGATTGCTCGCGCAACGCGGCTCCATCATCCTCGTTTCCCTGCATCCTTGACTCTCGCGCCCGACAGCGTCAAGTTCCATTTGGAACTATTAGCGGACGGGGAGGGCCTTGGAGATGCGTCGCGCGCCAACGGCTGTTTCGCGTGTCGGCGCCTCGCGTGAGAAGGCGCTGAAAGAGCTCGACCCGCTGACCGTCACCAAGCTGTGGGACAACCCCTGCTGGTTGTCCTTCCGGCTGAATTTCATCGCCTTCCGCTTCAACGACCCGGTCTATCGCTGGATCGAGACCCGCTACGGCCTGGTGCGGCCCGAATTCGTCGCGCTCTATGCGGTGGGCCTGCGCGACGGGGTGGCCGCCAAGAACATCGTCGCCTCCTCGGGCCTGCCGAAGAACACGCTCAGCCGCTCGATCCAGCGGCTGCTGCAGCGGCGCCTGCTGCGCCGCGAGACCGACCCGGAGGATCTGCGCAGCTTCGTCCTCTATCTGACCGGGCCGGGCCGCGCGATCTTCGAGGAAACCATGCCGCTGATGATCCAGCAGCAGACAGCGATGCTGTCCGCACTTACCGACGCCGAGCAGCGCCAGCTCTGCGAACTCATGGACAAGCTGGTGATCGCCTCACCGACCTGGCCCAACGATCTCGAAAAAGAGGGAACCGCATCATGACCATCCACATCGCCCGCGTTGCCGCCCTGGCCCTGCTGCTGGGCGCTTCCGTCTCGACAGCCGCTCTCGCGCAGAACCTGACCATCGGTGTGCGCGCCGGGCCGGATTCGATCGATCCGCATTTCACCGCGACCGGCACCCATGCGGAGTCGCTGAAGCACATCTTCGATACGCTGACCTGGTCCGGCGACAAGCTGCAGATCGAGCCGCGGCTGGCCACGAGCTGGAAGGCGATCGCGCCCGATACCTGGGAGTTCAAGCTGCGCTCCGGCGTCAAGTTCCATGACGGGTCGGACTTCACCGCCGAGGACGTCAAGTTCTCGATCGAGCGCATCCCGGTCGTCGCCGGCCCGAACCCGACGACGATCTATGTGCGCCGCGTCAAGGAGGTGAAGATCATCGACCCGCTGACGGTCCATATCGTCACCGATGGACCGGCGCCGAACCTGCCCAACGACTTCATCCGCCTGTTCATCGTCTCGTCCAAGGCCGCCGCCGGCCTGACCAAGGACAATGCCAACGAGACCTTCAACTCCGGCAAGGCCGCGATCGGCACCGGCCCCTACAAGTTCGTCTCCTGGACGCCGAAGGACC
This sequence comes from Allobosea sp., assembly GCF_030694325.1. GTDB lineage: Bacteria > Pseudomonadota > Alphaproteobacteria > Rhizobiales > Beijerinckiaceae > Allobosea. The sequence continues at coordinate 9,337 of NZ_JAUXYO010000160.1, forward strand.
AGCTCGTGCTGGACCGGTTCGACGGTTACTGGGGCCCCAAGGAGCCCTGGGCAAAGGTCGTCCGCAAGGAGCTGCCCAATGACGCCGCCCGCGTCGCCCAGTTGAAGGCCGGCCAGGTCGACATCATCGTGCGCGCACCGGCTTCCGACGTCACGACGCTGAAGCGCGACCCGAAGCTGTCGGTCGCCACGATCGAGACGGTCTATGTCTTCAACATGGAGATCGACATGCGGGACAAGTCCCCGCAGGTCAGCGCCAAGGACGGCTCGGCCCTGCCGAAGAACCCGCTGCAGGACCCCCGCGTGCGCGAGGCGATCGATCTCGCCATCGACCGGCCGGCGCTCGTCGAGATCGCGATGGAAGGGCTCGGCGCGCCGGTCAACCAGCTGGTGACCTCCAGCATCGCCGGCTTCAACAAGAGCCTGCCGCCTCTGAAGGTCGATCTCGCCCGCGCCAAGAAGCTGCTCGAGGAGGCCGGCTACCCCAACGGCTTCAAGACCACCTTCTCCTTCACCAATGATCGCCTGCCGGGCGACCGCCAGGTCGGCACTTCGGTGGCGCAGATGCTGGCGCGGATCGGGCTCGACGTCACCGCCAATGCCCAGACGGCGGCCGTGTTCTTCCCGGCCCGCACGCGCGGCGAATTCTCGCTCGCCATGTCGGGCTGGGGCACGCTGACCGGCGAGGCCAACTACACGCTCTCCTCGGTGGTCCACTCCAACGATCCGGCCAGGAAGCTCGGCGCCTTCAACGTGCTCGGCTACAAGAACCCCGATCTCGACAAGCTGATCCAGGACGCCTCGGTCGAGCTCGACGAGGCCAAGCGCAACGATCTGCTCTCGCAGGCCAACGCGATCGTCGCCAAGGACCGGCCGCGCCTGCCGATCGTCGCTGTGGGCTCGGCCTGGGCGATGCAGAAGGACAAGGTGACTATCGCCCCGCGCGTCGACGAGGACACGCTGGCGATGGATATCAAGCCCGCCAAGAAGTGAAGCCAGCCGTGTTCCCCTCCCCCTTGTGGGGAGGGGTTAGGGGTGGGGGGCGCAAAGGCGGCGCTCACGCTCGATACGCAAGGCCCGACCGCAGTCCCATGCTCCTGCTCCCGGCCGCTCACCCGGTCGTTCGCCCCCCACCCCTGCCCCTCCCCACGAGGGGGAGGGGTTTGCGCCGAGGTTCCATCGCCTGATGACCAAGCCCATCGCTCTCGCCATCCATGGCGGCTGCGGCACGCTGCCGAAATCCGAAATGAGCGAGGCCGAATGGGCCGAAGCCCGGGCCGATCTCGCTGCCTCCCTGCGGGCCGGCTGGGCCATTCTCGCCAGGGGCGGTACGGCGGTCGATGCCGTCGAAGCGGCGGTGCGGGTGATGGAGGATTCAGTCCATTTCAACGCCGGCCATGGCGCCGCCTTCAACGCCGAGGGCGAGCATGAGCTCGACGCCTCGATCATGGATGGCTCCACGCTGGCGGCCGGCGCGGTCGCGGCCGCCAAGCGCATCCGCAACCCGGTCAGCGCCGCCAAGGCGCTGATGCTGCGCGGCGACCCGCTGCTGCTGGTGGGCCCCGCGGCCGACACCTTCGCCGCCCATGAGGGGCTCGACACGGTCGAGAACGGGCATTTCTCGACCGAGCGGCGGCGCAAGAACCTGACCTCGATGAAGATCCGCGAACTCGTCGGCACGGCCGGCGAGGCGAGCGAGGCCGAGAAGCACGGCACCGTCGGCGCGGTGGCGCTCGATGCGGCCGGGCATCTCGCCGCGGCGACCTCGACCGGCGGCTACACCAACAAGCCCGTCGGCCGCGTCGGCGATTCCCCGATCATCGGCGCCGGCACCTATGCCCGCGACGGGCGCTGCGCGGTGTCGGGCACCGGCAAGGGCGAGTATTTCATCCGCTACTGCGTCGGCCACGAACTGGCCTCGCTGATCGGCTACAAGGGCCTGCACCTCGAGGAGGCGAGCGCCGCCGTGCTCGGCGAACTCACGGCGCATAAGATCGGCGCCGGGCTGGTGGCGATCGACGCGAACGGGACCATCGTCGCGCCCTACAACACGCAGGGCATGTATCGCGGCTGGGTGACGCCGGACGGCACCGTCCATGTCGCGACGCATGGCGATGTCGAGATCGCAGGGCCGGCGTGATGGCTGGCCGCTCGTCTCCCTCAGCCCTCATCCTGAGGAGCCGCGCAGCGGCGTCTCGAAGGATGGTCCAGGAGGTTCGCGCGTTCACTGAAACATCCTTCGAGACGCGGCTTTCAGCCGCTCCTCAGGATGAGGGCTCACGGGCTCAGGAGCTGCTCACATGACCACCGAACCCATCCTCATCTGGGGCGCCGGCGCCATCGGCGGCACGCTGGGGGCCTATTGGGCGCGCGCCGGCATCCCCGTGCTGCTGGTCGACATCGTGCCCGAGCATGTCGCGGCCTGCCGGACGACGGGGCTCAAGATCACCGGGCCGATCGAGCAGTTCACGCAGGTGATCCCCGCCGTGACGCCGGCCGAGCTGACCGGGACCTATCAGCGCATCGTGCTCGCAGTGAAGGCCGGCGCGACCGACGAAGCGGTCGCGGCGCTGAAGCCCCATCTCGCCGCCGACGGCTATGTGCTCTCGGCCCAGAACGGGCTCAACGAAATCGCCATCGCGGCGGCCGTCGGGGCGGAGCGGACGATGGGCTGCTTCGTGAATTTCGGCGCCGACTGGCACGGCCCCGGCGAGATCCTCTACGGCAATGAGGGGGCCGTCGTCGTCGGCGAGATCGACGGGCAGATCACGCCGCGCGGGATCGAGATGCACAAGCTGCTGCTCGGATTCGAGCCCAAATCGATCCTGACGACCAATATCTGGGGCTATCTCTGGGGCAAGCTGTCCTATGGCGCGATGCTGTTCGGCACCGCGCTGACGCCCGATTCGATGTCGGCGAACTTCGCCGATCCCGACCGCCTCGTGGTCTGGCTGGCGCTGGGCCAGGAGGTCGCTGCGGTGGCGGCGGCGCGGGGCGTCAAGACGCTGGGCTTCGGCGAGTTCGACCCGATGGTCTTCGCGCCCGGCCAGCCGGAATATCCGCAGATCGAGACCATCGCCTGGCTCGCCGACTACACCTCCAAGACCGCCAAGACCCATTCCGGCATCTGGCGCGACCTCGCCGTGCGCAAGCGCAAGACCGAGGTCGATCCGCAGATCGGCATCATCGCCGCGCTCGGGCGGGAAGCCGGCGTGCCGACGCCTGCGGTCGAGACGCTGGTGACCCTGATCCACGACATCGAGGACGGCCGGCGGCCGCAATCCCCCGAGACCCTGAAAGTGCTGATCGACCGATGCAAATCCGTTTTGACGACCGCGTAGCCCTCGTCACCGGCGCGGCCCAGGGCATCGGGCGCGCCATCGCCACCGCCCTGATCGAGGCCGGCGCCACGGTCCATCTCGCCGATATCGACACCGAAGGCGTCGCGGCCACGGCGGCTGCGATCGGCGCCATTCCCCATGCGGTCGATCTCGGCTCGGCCGAGGCGGCGGCGAAGCTCGTCGCCGACATCGTCGCGCAAAGCGGGCGGCTGGAGCTTCTGGTGCATGCGGCGGGTGGCGTGCGCGGCCAGGTCGGACGTCCGATCGAGGAGATCTCCGAGGCCGACTGGCGGGTGATCTTCGCCGCGAATGTCGATTCCGCCTTCTTCCTCGCGCAGGCGGCCGCGCCCGCGATGAAGGCCTCCGGCCATGGCCGCATCGTGACGATCTCGTCGGGAGCTGGTTTACGTCCCAGCCTGACCGGCATTCAGGCCTATTCGTCCGCCAAGCACGCGCTGGTCGGGCTGACCAAGCAGCTCGCCTGGGAGTTCGGTCCGCATGGCATCACGGTGAATTCGGTGGCGCCGGGCTTCGTGCGCTCCAATCCCGCCACCGAGCGGCAATGGGAGAGCTATGGGCCGGAAGGCCAGAAGCGCCAGATCGAGGGCATCCACACCCGCCGGCTGGGCACGCCCGCCGACATCGCGACCGCCAGCCTGTTCTTCCTCAGCGAGCAGGCCGGCTGGATCACCGGGCAGGTGCTCTCGGTGGATGGCGGGCGCTCCTGAGGCCGGCCAGACGGTCAGTCGATCCCGATCAGAACCCGCTCTGGCCAAAGTGGATGGCTGAACCAGATGCGGAGACGCGTGATGTCAGGGACGTCGGGCTGACGGATCAGAACGTCTCCGTAGACGTCGTGGATGATCAGTTGGCGGGGCGGGGTAGCGATCACCCCGACGAAGCCGGGCGGCCAGCCAGGATCGACCTCGCTGCTGCGCCCGAAGGTCAATTCGGTTTCGCCATCGACCTCGGGTCGCACGCATACGATCAGCATCGTGCGGGAGGCCGCGACCAGCGTATTGTCGGGATCGATCTTGTCGGCTGGCACCTCGACATACCCACCGTGCTCGACCAACTCCCCGCCACCGGTGATAAAGATGATTGAGTTTTGAGGTTGGATTTTCTGGATTTTGATCATCGCCGACCTCGGAAGGGCAGAACAAAGCCACCTTGCTTGTTGCTGCATGATTTGCAGTGCGGGAATAGCCTTTGACCGCGCCCGAGCGGATTGATCGCGGTCGGAATTTGATGATCGCCGATAAAGCGCCCGCTTCCTGTGCCCGGCTCAGTCGTGCCGCAAGTATGGCAGCCGAACAAGCGGCCGATCGCGTCGATCTGCTGCTGCTCGCTCTCCCTCAAACGCCCCGAGCCACGCGCCGGAATCGACTCCTGTGCGAACGGACCTTCGCCGATGCCTCGGCTGCTGAGTTCCCGGAGCCGCCCTTCTGCCTGACGGATGGCAGCCTGGTTGCTGAGGATCGCGCCCTCGATTCCTTCCGACATGCTCGCCGGCGGCTTCCAGCGCGGATCGATCTCATGGACACGCCGGATCGCGGCCTGCGCCTGGCTCTCGCTCGCCGCGAGCCTCGCCTGCTGGCCGAGCGTCGCACCGGGCCACTGGCCTGATCCGCCACGCGGGCGGTAGGTGATGTCCTCGATCGGTGCCTGGTCGTCGCGCAGACGCCAGTCACCCAGCCCGCTCTCGGCATCGACCGCACCGAGGCCCTCTGCCCAGCCTCCGGCGAGCCATTCCTCGAAGCTCATCGGACCGGACCCGCCTGAGCCATCGGTCCACTGTCCACCATCGGGATGGCCTGCAGGGACACGCGGCTGGTCGGGCCGGTACTTGCGGGTCGGGCTCCCAAACCACCTGCGATGCAGATCGCGCCTGAGGGTGAGCAGCCCGACGCGCAGCCGCAGCAGGCTGACATTCAGAACCCAGTATTCGTTGCGTGCCTCCGTCGCCTTCATCCGCGGCGCCCTCCTTTGTGGCGCGTGCGGAAGGGTGAGGCCGTTCAAGCGAGCGGGGATATCGGGCCGGGCTTATCCCCGCGCCCCGAGCCTGCACCTATTCTCCCCTCGCTCTCCCCGACCGAGGGGGCTTCGCGAGGCGTCGTGTGGCCGGGGAGGGTGCGGTGTTCATGGGGGACGGCCGTCGCGGGTCGGACACCATGGAGGGGCTTCGTCGCCCGGGTCGACCACAACCCGGTCCGTGAGGGACGCAACGCGCGGCGAATGAACCAAAGAGAACCGCGCGCGGGGCGAGGTGGCGGCTGTTGGCGCTGCTTCGACGTTTCCGACATCGACACCGACACCGGCACGCAGTCGTCGGCTGCGACGCCACCTCGTCCCGCGCATCCCCTCGGATACGCTTCCAGACCCGAGAACCCCGCGGCAGGAGCCGGCCGGGGCTTTCGGTGCGTGGCGACGGCTCATCATCCCCTTACCGTCATTCCGGGCGAGCGCAGCGAAGACCCGGAATCCATCGGAGGGCGGATTCGGGCATCGATTTGGCTCTATGATGGATTCCGGATCGGCGCGGCTGCGCCGCTTGTCCGGAATGACGGCGCGGGTGTGATCGCGGTCGGAGGGCTGCGATCGGCCGTCGGCCCCGGCCCGCCGATTCTCAATCCGGAATGCGCGCCAGGTCCGCCAGCCAGGCCGCGCCGGAGGCATCGCTGGGCGCGCGCCAGTCGCCGCGCGGGGAGAGCGAGCCGCCTGACGAGACCTTCGGCCCGTTGGGCATCGCCGAGCGCTTGAACTGGCTGGTCTCGAAGAAGCGGCGCACGAAGACGGTCAGCCAGCGCTTGATCGTCGGCAGGTCGTAGGCGACCTGCTTGGCGGCCTCCATATGCGGCGGCCAGGTGCCGCGCGTGGCATCGGCCCAGGCGTGATGCGAGAGGAAGGCGATCTTGCTCGGCCGGAAACCGTAGCGCGTCGTGTAGAACAGGTTGAAGTCCTGCAGCGCGTAGGGGCCGACGAAATCCTCGGTCTTCTGGCTCGGCCCCTCCCCGTCCCCCGGTACCAGCTCGGGCGAGATCTCGGTCGCCAGGATGTCCTCCAGCGTCACTGATGCCTCCGCACCGAAGCGCTCGGTGCGAGCGACCCAGCGGATGAGATGCTGGATCAGCGTCTTCGAGACTGAGCCGTTGACGTTGTAATGGGACATCTGGTCACCGACGCCATAGGTACACCAGCCGAGCGCCAGCTCCGACAGATCGCCCGTGCCGAGCACGAGGCCGTTGTTCTTGTTGGCGAGGCGGAACAGCAGCGAGGTGCGCGCACCCGCCTGCACATTTTCGAAAGTGATATCGTAGACGGGCTCGCCCTCGGCGAAGGGGTGGCCGATATCGACCAGCATCTGCCGGCAGGCCGGCGTCATGTCGATCTCGGCGGCGGTGACACCGAGCGCCTTCATCAGCCGCCAGGCATTGGTCTTGGTGCCCGCGCTGGTGGCGAAGGCCGGCAGCGTATAGGCGAGGATGTTGGCGCGGGGCAGGCCCAGCGCATCCATCGTATCGGCCGCGACGAGCAGCGCCTGCGTCGAATCGAGCCCGCCGGAGACGCCGATGACGATCTTGTCGACGCGGGTGCTCGCCAGCCGCTGGCGCAGGCCATGCGACTGGATGTTGTAGGCCTCGAAGCAGAGCTCGTTCAGCCGGGCATCGTCCGAGGGGACGAAGGGAAAGCGCTCGACCTCGCGCCGCAGGCCGAGATCGCTCTCGCGGTCGGGCTCCAGCGCGAAGGCGATGCGACGAAAGCCGAGCCGGTCGCGCAGTGCATCGGCATTGTCGCCGAAGGTGTTCATGCGGATGCGGTCGAGCGCCAGCCGCTCCAGGTCGATATCGGCCACGATCAGCTGCGGTTCGGCCGCGAAGCGCTCGGCCTCGGCCAGCAGCGCGCCATTCTCGTAGATCATGGCCTGCCCGTCCCAGGCGAGATCGGTGGTCGACTCGCCCGTGCCGGCGGCGGAATAGGCATAAGCCGCGATGCAGCGGCCCGAATGGGCCTTGCACAGGGTGTGGCGCCAGTCCGACTTGCCGATGGTGACATTGGAGGCCGAAAGGTTCAGCAGCACGGTCGCGCCCGCCAGCGCCGCAAACGAACTCGGCGGCACCGGCATCCAGACATCCTCGCAGATCTCCATGTGGAGCGTGAGATCGGGGACGTCGGAGGCGGTCAAAAGGATGTCGGTGCCGAAGGGCACCTCCTGGCCGCAGAGTTCGATCGAGGCGATGCCGGCGCGCTCGCCCGAGGCGAACTGCCTGCGCTCGTAGAATTCGCGATAGTTCGGCAGGTAGGTCTTGGGCACGATCGCGAGGATGCGGCCGCGATGGATCGCCACCGCGCAGTTGAACAGCCGCCCCTCCACCCGCAGGGGAGCACCGGCGATAGTGACCGCCCGCAGCTTATGGCTCTCCTCGACCAGCGCAGCGATAGCCTCACGCACCGCGTCGAGCAGCGCGCTCTGCATGTGCAGATCGTCGATCGCATAGGCGCTGAGGCCCAGCTCCGGAAAGAGCACGACCGAGGCGCCCTCCCCGTCCGCCCGGCGCAGCAGCGGCAGCATCTCGGAGACGTTGAAGGCAGGATCGGCGACCTTGAGGCCCGGCGCCGCGCAGGCGAGACGAATCAGGCCATGCGTATGGATATTGGCAAAGGTCATTCCGTGGAACGCTCCTTCCCGCGGCGGCGGCCCCGGGACGGCCCCTTATCGCGCAGGCCAGCGCGGCCGGGCAAGGGCCCAGAGCGCGACATGCGGCATCAGCGCGAACTGGTTCTCATGCAACGCCTTGTCGATGGCTTCGACCGACATCAGCCTCAGTTCCATGGTTTCGAGATCGCCCGACTCAGGCGGCGCCAC
>NZ_JAUXYO010000172.1 GCF_030694325.1 Allobosea sp.
GAGCGCAATGGCGTCGCAATGGTAGCGCGCGGCGAAAAGCGAGGCCTCGGCGAAGCGCTCTCCCGGCCCTGCCGTGAACAATGCCGTCTCGCGGCCATCGGCGCCGAAGCGCATGAGCCTGACGCGTCCCGTACGCACTTCGAAGAAACCGCGCGTTTCGTCGCCGGCCGCAAACAGCGTCTCGCCGGCGGCAAGGCGCCGGATGGCCGGATCGATCTCGTCGTGCAAGCCCATCGGCTAGCCCGCGCGGCCGGTGTTGGGCCAGGCCGGGTGCTCCCGGTCGATCACGAAGGCATGGCGATGCCGTCGGCCCGCTCCAGCCAGATGCGGGTGATCGGGCGCCAGTGCGAGATGCTCATGCTCGATCTCGTCGGCATCGCCCGCCGGCCAGAAGCGGAGCGCCAGCACGAGCGCCAGCGCGGCGATGGCTGCCATCACCGCGAACGTCGCGGGCAGGCCGAGCGTCGCGCCGAGCCAGCCGGCGGCCGGGTAAGTGACCAGCCAGCAGGCATGCGACAGCGCGAACTGGGCGGCGAAAAGAGCGGGCCGGTCTTCCGCATGGGCCGAGCGCCGCAGCAGGCGCCCCGATGGGGTCTGGGTCAGGCTGTAGGCGAAGCCGAGCGCAAACCAGAGCAACAACAGAATGGGAAAGCCCGGAACGAGGGTGCCGAGTAGAAGAAGCGCCGGCAAGGCGGCCCCGGCCGCGAGCATCAGTCTGCGATCGTCGAGCCGGTCGAGCAGGCTCGGCAGCGCGAAGGCAGCCGTCATCGAGCCGGCGCCGAACAGCGCCAGGGCGAGCGCGGTCGCCTGCTGCGTCATGCCATAGGTCGCCTGCACGAGGACGACGGTGTTGACGATGACCATGGAGCCCGCCGCCGAGACGGCCAGGCTCAGCGCCAGCAGGCCGCGCAGGCGCGGCGTCGCCAAGTAGATCCGCAGGCCCCGCGTCGTGCGCTCGTAGATGCCGCGGGGCTCTCCGGGCTTCGGGCTCGGCAGGGCTACCGACACGACAAGCGCAGCCGACGCAAGGAAGCCAATCACCGTGCCGGCGAAGAGGTTGTGGAAGCTGATCACGGTCAGCAGCAGCGCCGCCAGCGCCGGGCTCAGCAGGCTCTCCAAGTCATAGGCCAGCCGCGACAGCGACAGCGCCTGCGTATAGTCCTTCTCGTCCGGCAGGATGTCGGGGATCGTCGCTTGGAAGGTCGGCGTGAACGCGGCCGAGGCCGACTGCAGCACGAAGATCAGGACGTAAACCTGCCAAATCTCCGAGACGAAAGGCAGCAGCAGAGCTACCGCCGCGCGAACGAGATCGAGCCCGACCAGCATAGCTCGACGCGGCAGACGCTCCGCGAAGGCCGAGGCGATCGGCGCGACGCCGACATAGGCGATCATCTTGATGGCGAGCGCCGTGCCCAGCACGATGCCCGCGTTCGCGCCGGCGAGGTCATAGGCAAGCAGGCCGAGCGCCACGGTGGCGAGACCCGTGCCGATCAGGGCGATGACCTGCGCGAGGAAAAGGTGGCGATAGGTCCGGTTGCCGAGGATGGCCAGCATGGGGTTGGTCCTAAAGGTATCTCGCAATGGCCTTGAAGGCTGCGACGACCTCGCGCTGCTCGCGCGGCAGCGAGCTGGCGACCTCGTCGAGGCAGTGGTCGAGATGGTCCTGGATCAGCGTCTTCTTAGCCTGTCCGATCGCACTCTCGACCGCCTGCAACTGCTGGGCGATGTCAAGGCAGGGGCGCCCGGCCTCGATCATCTCGATGACCTTGCGCAGATGACCGTCGGCCCGCTTCAGCCGCTTGACGATGGCAGGGTGAGTTTCGTGAATGTGAGGCTCTGACATGACTTTCCGTATCCCCCCGGGTAGGATAAGTCAATGAAGCTTGGCGATTCGTCGATCCCGGGGGCTTGGTCCAACTCTCGCCAAGAATGAAGGCTCTACACCTCCCCATGTCGCAACGCAGCCTCAGAGCCGGGTTCAGCCTCGTCATCGCCTTCGCGATGGCGTTCGGCGTGCTGCTTACGTCGGTTCACATGGCGGCGGGCCACAATGCCTTCGCAACCGCGCAGGCCGAAGCCGTCCGCCATGCCGAGCTCGCCGCGACGATCGCCGAGCATGGGCACTCGCATGACGAGGGCGAGCCGTCAGAGCAGATACCGGGCCATGTCCACGGCCATAACGCGACCGATCACCTGCATGAAACCGCCGACACGCTCAGCGTCCTCGCGCTCTTAACGCCGGGCTTCGCGCGCACCAGCCTGACTCACGACCCGTTCATGGCCGATCCCGGCCATCCTAACGGGCTGGAGCGCCCCCCGAGAACCGTCGCCGCAGCATGAGTGCGGCCGTCTCGGCGGCCATCCATCACCGACGAACCATTGGAACTTTCATGCAACGACCTTCCATCGGAGGGCGGTGCGGGCTGCGTCTTGCTGCCTCGCACGCATCGCTGCCTCTTATCCTGCTCCTTGCAAGCTTAGCGCCCGCCATCGCCCACGGCGTCGCCGAAGGCGACAAGGGCTACATCCAGGAGATCAGCGGCATCAACCTGATGCCCTTCGTCTATCTTGGCGCCAAGCACATGATGACGGGCTACGACCACCTCCTCTTCCTCTTCGGGGTCGTCTTCTTCCTCTACCGGATGAAGCACGTGGCCATCTATGTCAGCCTGTTCGCGCTCGGGCACTCCACCACGATGCTGCTTGGCGTCTATCTCAACATCGGCATGAACGCCTACGTCATCGACGCCATCATCGGCCTCTCGGTGGTCTACAAGGCGCTCGACAACATGGGCGCCTACCAGCGCTGGTTCGGCGTTCAGCCGAACACCAAGGCCGCGACGCTGATTTTTGGCCTGTTCCATGGCTTCGGGCTCTCGACCAAGATCCTCGACTACAACGTCGCACCGGACGGCCTCGTGCCCAACCTCCTGGCGTTCAATGTCGGGGTCGAGATCGGCCAAATCCTGGCCCTGACCGCAATCCTGATCGCGATGGGCTTCTGGCGGCGCACTCCCAGCTTCCTTCGCTACGCCTACACCGCCAACACCGTCATGATGACCGCCGGGTTCGTGCTGATCGGCTACCAACTCACCGGCTTTTTCGTCTCCGCAACCTGAAAGGCACCCACACCATGTACAACTCCGACATCCCCACGCGCGCCGAACTGCCGACCTCGGCACAGCTCCTGCGCTCCACGGCCATTGCCATCGTCGCGGCCGCCGGCATTCTTGTGACGATCGTCCTGCCGGCCGAATACGCCATCGACCCGACCGGCATCGGCCGCATGCTGAAGCTGACCGAGATGGGCGAGATCAAGACCCAGCTCGCTGCGGAAGCCGAGGCAGACCGCCTGAAGGACGGTTCGACCACGCCGGCTCAGCCGGCCCCAGCGACGCCTTCGCCGGACCAGCGCTCAAGCCTGCTGACCACGCTGGCGGGGCTGTTCGTCTCGCCTGCACAGGCCGGCGAACGGGTCGTTCTTGCCCAGGCTGAGAAGACCGACGAGACCGTGATCACGCTGGAGCCGACCAAGGGCGCGGAGTACAAGCTCACCATGGCCAAGGGCGCGCAGGTGACGTTCGACTGGAGCGTCAAGGACGGCGTCGTGAACTACGACATGCACGGCACGCCCGGCCCCGGTGCCAAGGAGAAGAGCTACAAGACCGGACGCGCGGTGGCAGGCGATACGGGCGTGTTGACCGCTGAGTTCGATGGCGGCCACGGCTGGTTCTGGCGCAACCGGGGCACGAAGCCCGTCACCATCTTCCTACGGACCAAGGGCGCCTATGCCGAGATCAAGCGCATGAGCTGACGGTATCTTGCGAAACGGCCAGCCGGAACGATTAATCCGGCTGGCCGCCCTATGGGCTCCGCAAGACAAGGAGCCGTCGATGACCATCCCACGACGCAGCCACTGGGACGACGTCTACACGACCAAGCCGGCCGACACGGTCAGCTGGTTCCAGGACGATCCGACGCCGTCGCTCGATATGATCGCCCAGACCGGTCTGGGCACGGGCGACCCCATCGTCGACATCGGCGGCGGCGCCTCGATGCTGATCGACCGATTGCTGGATGCCGGCTATTCCGCCGTGACCGTGCTCGACATCGCCCAGGCCGGCCTAGCCGTCGCGCAGCAGCGCCTCGGCGCGCGCGCCGGGCGTGTGACGTGGATCGCGCAGGACGTCACAGCCTGGCAGCCTCCGCAGGACGCGTTCTCGATCTGGCATGACCGGGCGGTCTTCCACTTCCTCGTCGATGAAGCCGACCGGCTATCCTATCGGCGCGCGCTTGACCGAGGCGTCAGGGCGGGCGGCTTCGTCATCCTCGCGTCCTTTGCGCTCAGCGGCCCTGAACGATGCAGCGGGCTCCCCGTCAGGCGCTATTCGGCGGACATGCTTCAGGCGGAGCTTGGACCGGTCTATCACCTGATCGATCAGCAGCCGCAGACTCATGTGACGCCAACCGGGAACCATCAGGACTTCATCTGGTGCCTGTTCAGGAAGACGCCGACGTTGGCGACAGCGGAACCATGACCGAACACCGCGACGGCTCCGTGCCCATTCTGGCCAACAAGCACTATGCCGAAGAGTCCGCCTTCCAGCCGGGAAACCTGCTGCGCGAAGCGCGTCGCCAGAAAGGTCTGGCCGTGCGCGAGGTGCCGGCGATCTGCGTGCTCGACCCCGACGGCGATCTCGTCCGACGCTTGCGCCGGAACGGACGCGCGACGGCTGACCGAGACTGGGCCTGCTATCACAGCGAGCTCGATCGCTTCGTCGAAGGCGACGTCGAATTCGGAATCGTCGGCTGCGTCGTCGGCGCCTCCTATGCCGTGCTGGTGGCGGAGCAGCTCTTCGCCGCCGGCTGCAGGCTCCTAATCAGCATGACCTCGTCCGGGCAACTGCAGCCGATACGGCCGCCGCCTTATTTTATCTTGATCGAACGGGCCCTGCGCGACGAGGGTACGAGCTACCACTACCTGCCGTCATCGGAATTCTCACAAGCCGACGCCGGCGTCCTCGCTAAGCTTGAGGGCGCCTTTGACGGACTGCGCGAGCCGGTGCTGAGCGGCGCGACCTGGACGACCGATGCGCCCTTTCGGGAGACGGAGCGCGCCATCGCCGCCATGACCGCACGCGGCCTGCTCGCCGTCGAGATGGAAGCCGCCGCGCTCTATGCCTTTGCGCAAGCCTGCGGCAAGCGAGTCGTCTGCTTCGCCCACGTCACCAACCAGATGGGCCAGGAAGGCGATTTCGAGAAGGGCGAAGCAGACGGCACCGTAGATGCGCTGGCCGTCATTATAGCGGCCGCGCGTCGTCTGGGATGACGCCTCTTTAAGCCACAGGCCCCCGCACCGCGAGGCTCACTTCGGCGCGCTCTGATCTGACGTCAGAGAGTCGTTTCGACCGTTCCGTCGGCGCGGACGAAGATGACGTCCTTACCCATCGCTTGACCTTCGGATTCTTCGCGCTGCTGACCTTCGCTGCGGTCACCGTGGCGGAGCGGGTCTGGCGGTCAGTCATCTCGCCCATCGTCCTAATAATCTGCCCAGCGATCATCCCCATCTCGCTGGTGCGGGTGGCGGCCGCGACGCCCATGCCTTCGTCATCGATGATTTGCACCGCAAGTGGCCCGAGCGCGTGGGCTGATTCCTAATGACCCTGTGAACCGGCTCGAACGCTCAACATTGAGATTTGGCGACATAGCCGTCGGTATCACCCCCCGTGTGAAGCGATGCCAATGGATTTATGTATAGGCTCAGCGATCTTGTGGCTGTTTAAGAGCCATAACGAAGTCCTAAGGCGTCGCCGTCGACGAAAGCTGCGTCGGAAACGCTTCTCTAAGACCGCCCTGCTAGAGCCTCCTTCAAGCAAACCCGAGGCAGCGCGGAATGAGCCAGAAGTCGGATCGGGTCGGAAATTTATTCGAGCCCTTGGCGGGCGCCGGCAGCGGTGCGGTCGCCAATCCACTGGCTGAACTCGAAGCCTCCGGCGCGATGTCGACGCTTGCCGTGGCCCGGGCGCGCTGCGACCAGTCCGGTTCCGACGCCCTGTCGACCTTGATCGGCTGGGTCGAGGGCTATCTGATGACGGCCCATCCCGATCTTGGCCGCACAGGCGCCGTTTGCCCCTTCACCCGCCAGGCGGCAAAGCTCGACACCGTCCGGCTCGGCATATGCGAGGCTGGGCCTGATGACGAGGACAGGGTATTTTCGCTGATCCGCACGAGTTTCCAGGCGCTGGAGGCGATCCCCGCAAAGCCGGCCATGGCGCATTTCCGCACGATCATCATCGGCTTTCCAGCCTGTGGCGGCGAGCGTGGCATCGCCATGCTGAGGCGCATCCAGGACCGCCACAAAGCCTATTCGCTGACACGCAACCGGATGATTGGGCTGATGCATGCTGGATCCGAGGCACGCGGCCTATGGAATCCCGATTTCAGGCCGTTGCGCGCGCCGATGCCTGTCCTCGCCATCCGTCACATGGTCGAGCAGGATGCGCTTTTCGCCGTCCGTCATCCGCTACTTCTGCTGCCCTATCTGGTGCGGTTCCCGTTCGCCGGTCTGAAGCGCATCGTCGCCCATTATAGCGGCCGTGGCTGAACCATGGCCTTGATCGCAGCAGCCAACATCGACCCGATCAAGGCATGGCCCGCGCCTGTCCCGGTGGACGATACCCTGCCGCGCGACGACGAGATCACGATCGCGATCGTGGACAGTCCGACCGCCTTCCTGGCGATGCAGGCCGAATGGGAAGCCCTGTTCGCGCGCGCTGGCCTGCCTCATCAGGTCTTCCAGAGCCATGCGGTTCTGCGGCACTGGATGCGGCACTACCTCGATTCGCGCACCAGTCTGAGCATCATCACCGGACGACGCCGGGGGCGTTTAGTCATGGCCTTGCCGTTGATCCGCCAGCGCCGTTTCGGCGTGGTCAGCCTGCGCTTCATGGGCGTTCCTGTGGCGCAGTTCGGCGATGTTCTCATCGAGCCTGCCGAGTGCGAGGGGTCTCTGATGCAGGCCGGCTGGGACTGCCTGCAAAGGCTCGATGCGGACGTCCTGGACCTACGCAAGCTACGCGCCGATTCGGCGCTCATGCGCTCGGGCCTCGTCGCCGGCGCGGTCCTGCGCGAGCGGCTCGAGGCCCCCTTTGCCGATCTCACCTTTCGGGTCGGGCCCGATGGACCAAGCAAGGCCTATGCATCCCGGGAGCGGTCCAACCATCGGCGCCGGTTGCGGCGGCTCTCGGAACGTGGAGCGATCGCCTTTGGGATGGTGGAGCCCGGGCCGGAGGCGGCGCGGCTGGCCGTCATGGCGGTGGCGATGAAGCGGGCTTCGCTTCTGCGCCATGGCATCGTGGCGCCGACGATCGCAGATCAGCGCTTCTCGGCGTTCTTCCACGATCTCGCCGGCGACGCAGCTGGCGGTTCGCCGCTGCACATAACGATGATCACCTGCGACGGCGCGCCGATTGGGCTCGACCTAGCCCTGGATTGCAAGGGCACCAGCTTCGGCCACGTCATCGCCACGCATCCCGAGCATGAGCGTGGGGGGGTCGGCGGAATTCTGGTGCATCACAGCTTCGCGTCCGCGAAACGTCGCGGTAACGCCATCTTTGACTTGCTAGCGCCGGCTGACGCGTACAAGCACGAGCATGCCGACGGCCTGACGGCTGTGAGCGACCTGGTCCTGGCTTTGTCCTGGAAAGGCCGGCTGGCAGCAAATTATGGACTACTGAACTGGAGGCCCTTCCTCAAACAGGCCTTCCGACGCCTACCGTCGCCGCTGACACGAAGACTGGCCGCTTGGTCGTATGGCGGAAAGAGCTAAGCGCTGCGCATAGTCTAACGCGACTATCGCGACCGTCATGCGCTCGCGGTTGAGATCGGCGACCAACACGCCTGATCCCTGTTCCTACTGGATCGCGATGATTTGCTCCTCCGAGAAAAGGCTGCGCTTCACCTTCTGCTCCCCTCAATGAGCCAGAGCGAAGTTCAGCCCGGATCAAGCCCGAGGGGCAACGTCATGCAAGCTCGCTGAATTCCGCCTCGTTGTCGTTCTACCGCGGTTCTTCGGCTTCGACATTGAGGTGCTCCATGAGAATTCCTCCACCAATCCTTCTGCTGCTCGCCGCTTGTCTGGCCGCGGCCCCGCTGCCGGGCGGCACCGACGCGGCGTCGCAGGAGACGGGGTCGCCGGTTCAAGCGCAGGGACGGCCTGCCGCGCAGGAATCACGGCCGCAGGGGCAACCGGACGCGCGTTCAACCGTCCAGAACCAGCTTCTGCCGCAGCCCTCCGTCACCCGGCACGAGATCGTGCTGCCCGGCCGCACGCTGCGATATACGGCGACCGCCGGCTCGCTGCCGGTGCGCGACCAGGATGGGCGAACGCTCGCAGAGATCGCCTACATTGCCTATGTGCTGGATCACGAGAATGGCTCAGCCTCGCCGCGGCGTCCCGTCAGCTTCGCCTTCAATGGCGGTCCGGGCGCGGCGTCGGCCTACCTTAACCTCGGCCTGATGGGGCCCAGACGCCTGCCGTTCGGACGGCAAGGAGACGGGCCGTCCATGCCGCCGGTTACGATCGACAATGCCGAGACCTGGCTCGATTTTACCGACCTCGTCTTCATCGATCCCGTGGGGACCGGCTACAGCCGCTTCGCCTCCACAGGCGACGATGCGCGAAGGCTGCTGTGGTCGGTAGAGGGCGACTACCGGTCGCTGTCGCGGTTCATCGGCAATTGGCTTCGGCTGAACGACCGCCTCGCCTCGCCGAATTACCTCGTCGGCGAGAGCTATGGTGGCTTCCGGGCCCCCAAGGTCGCAGGCGAGTTGCAAAGCGCCGACGGCGTCGGCGTCTCCGGTATCGTGATGATCTCGCCGGTGCTCGATTTCACTTTTCAACGCGACGCACGCGGCTCGCCGCTGAGCTTTGTGGTCTCGCTGCCCGGCATGGCGGCCGTCCGGCTAGAGCGCGATGGCAAGCTATCACGCCAAGCGCTTGCTGCAGTCGAAGCCTACGCCTCGGGCGCCTACCTTGCCGATCTGCTGAAAGGCCCCCGCGATCGGCAGGCGGTGGAGCGGATGTCCGACCAGGTCGCGGCGCTGACTGGACTCGATCGCGGACTGGTCCTGCGGATGGGCGGCAAGGTCGATGCCGGCACCTTCCTGCGCGAACTCGATCGCCCAAGCGGACGGGTCGGCAGCCCTTACGATGGCGCAGTAACCGCCTTCGACCCCAATCCGGACGCAAGCCGTAGCCGAGCCCCCGACGCCGTGCTCGACGCCATCACCGCGCCGCTGACGAGCGCCATGCTGAGCCATTACGCTAGGGACCTGAAATGGCGCCCCGAGGGCCGCTATATATTGTTGAACGAAGAGACGAGCCGCCGCTGGAGCTACGGCCAGGGCCGGGGCGATCGGGAATCCATGAGCGAACTGCGCGGCGCGCTGGCGCTCGACCCAAATCTGAAGGTTCTCGTCGTTCACGGCCTGACCGATCTCGTCACGCCGTATTTCGAGACGAAGCTCCTGCTGGACCAGTTGCCGGCGTTCGGCGATCCAGCCCGGGTCAAGCTCGAGCTGCTGCCTGGTGGGCACATGTTCTATTCTCGTAACGAGTCGCGGATCGTATTCCGCGAATCCGTCCGCCAGATGATGGACACGGGGACCTAATGACCGGCCGGCCGGTGCCGTGCAGCTCTCGCGGCAACCTTCACGTGGTCGGACGTCGTTTTTATTACGAATTGTTACCGTGCGGAACGTCGAAGTTGGCGGTGCGTCTCTTGTATTGCGCACCAGAAAAAATCTGGAGCGTCGGGAGACGGTTCAAGACACGGCCATACCCATCCGCATTCGTATCCGCTTGTCCCGATCCATTCGCAGATCGCGTGAGCGAATTGCCCGTGTTGGAGGTGTGGGCTTGTGCCTGAAGCCCGCGCTGAACGCTGCCATGAGGTGGCAGCGTAGGAGACGCGTCCGACACCCCGATCGCATCCCCAGACTGATTTCTCAGTCAAATGAAGGAACCACGACCATGAACCGCCTGACATTGATCTCGCTCTCTTCGGCTCTCGCCATTACCGCGGCTGTTGCCCAGCAGCCTGCCGCCAAGCCGGCCATGGACCCCGGCATGCACATGAAGATGATGCAGCCGGCCGCCTCTGATTCCGCCTCCACCAAGGGCTACAAGGAATCGATGATGGGCATGATGCAAGCGATGCCGATGACGTTTACCGGCGACGCCGACATCGACTTCATGACGCAAATGAAGGGTCATCATCAGGGCGCGATCACCATGGCGAAGGTGGAACTCACCCACGGCAAGGATCCCGAAGCCAAGAAGCTCGCCACTGAGATTGTTGCGGCTCAGGAAAAGGAAATCGCGATGATCGACAAATGGTTGAAGTCTAAGGGCAAGTGACCCAGACCAAGTTCGCGGTCGACGCAATAATCCTGCTCTGATGCCGGCCGGACGCCTCACCCGAGGCATCCGGCCGGTCGTGCGCTGCAGGCACCGGTCTGTTTCGTCCTCGGTCGTATCCTCGGCCAGAAAAGACTCAACGCCATGCCAAGCTGGCTCTCCTGGCTGCGGCACTACCTCGCAACAAGTGCGATCGGCCATCTCTTATGGGAAATCGCGCAGCTTCCACTCTATACGATCTGGTCCACCGGAACCGTGCGCGAGCAGTTGATCGCGATCGTCCACTGCACCGCGGGTGATGTCGTCATCGCCAC
>NZ_JAUXYO010000186.1 GCF_030694325.1 Allobosea sp.
ACGGAAGCGAGGCGATACCCCCATGAGCAAGCCCGGCGCGAACGGACTGACCTATGCGCAGGCCGGTGTCGACATCGACGCCGGCAACGCGATGGTCGACGCCATCAAGCCCCTCGTGCGGGCGACGCGCCGGCCGGGCGCTGATGCGGAGATCGGCCGTTTCGGCGGGCTGTTCGACCTCAAGGCCGCCGGCTTCCGCGACCCCATCCTGGTCGCGGCCAATGACGGCGTCGGCACCAAGGTCAAGATCGCGATCGAAAGCGGACTGCATGCGACGATCGGCATCGACCTCGTCGCGATGTGCGTCAACGACCTGATCGTGCAGGGCGCCGAGCCGCTGCTGTTCCTCGACTACTACGCGACCGGCAAGCTCGATCCCAAGGTCGGCATCGAGATCGTGCGCGGCATCGCCGATGGCTGCCGCCAGGCGGGCTGCGCGCTGATCGGCGGCGAGACGGCCGAAATGCCCGGCATGTATGCCGAGAAGGACTATGACCTCGCCGGCTTCGCGGTCGGTGCGGCCGAGCGCGGCGCTCTGCTGCCGCGGGCCGATCTCCAGCCGGGCGACGTCGTCTTCGGCCTGCCCTCCTCCGGCGTGCACTCCAACGGGTATTCGCTGGTGCGCAGGATCGTCGCGCTGTCGGGCCTCGCCTGGGACGCGCCCGCGCCCTTCGCGCCGGACACCAGCCTGGCGGAGGCGCTGCTCGTGCCGACGCGGATCTACGTCAAGCCGCTGCTCCAGGCGATCAAGGCCACCGACGGCATCAAGGCGCTGGCCCACATCACCGGCGGCGGCTTCCCCGACAATATCCCACGCGTGCTACCAGAGGGCCTGGGCGTCTCGCTCGATCTCGCGGCGATCCCCGTCCCGCCCGTCTTCGGCTGGCTGGCGCAGGTCGGCGGCGTCGCCGAGCGCGAGATGCTGCGCACCTTCAACTGCGGCATCGGCATGATCGTCGCCGCCGAGTCGGCCAAGGCCGACGAGGTGATGGCGGCGCTCGTGGCGGCGGGCGAGGCTCCGGTGCGGCTCGGCGAGGTCGTGCCCGTCGCGGCCGGCGAGGAGCAGGTCGCCTACCGCGGCAAGCTTGCGCTGTGACGACGAGCGGCCTCCCTCAACCCCTCATCCTGAGGAGCGCTTCGCAGAAGCGCGTCTCGAAGGATGATCGCAGAGGCTTGGAACCTCCTGGAGCATCCTTCGAGACGCGGGCTACGCCCGCTCCTCAGGATAAGGGCTGAGATGACCATGTCCGCGACAGCAACCCCGACCATCCGCCCTCGCGTCGGAATCCTGATCTCGGGGCGTGGCTCCAACATGGTCTCGCTGGTCGAAGCGGCGCGCGCACCCGGCTATCCCGCCGAGATCGCGCTGGTGCTCTCCAATGTGCCCGACGCGCCGGGGCTGGAGCGGGCGGCCGGCTTCGGCATCGCCACCGCCACCGTCGACCATCGCGCCTTCCGCCGGGACCGCGAGGCCTTCGAGCGGGCCATGGACGAGGTGCTGCGCGCCCACCGGATCGATCTCGTCGTGCTGGCCGGCTTCATGCGGATCATGACGGCCTGGTTCGTGCAGCGCTGGGAAGGGCGGATGATCAACATCCATCCGTCCCTGCTGCCGCTGTTCAAGGGCACGCATACCCACCGCCAGGCGCTCGAGGCCGGCGTCAGCGAGCATGGCTGCAGCGTGCATTTCGTCGTGCCCGAACTCGATGCCGGCCCGGTGATCGCACAGGCGAAGGTGCCGGTGCTGCCCGGCGACGACGAGGACATGCTTGCCGCGCGTGTCCTCGCCCAGGAGCATGAGCTCTATCCGCAGGCGCTCGCCGCGGTCGCCTCCGGCCGAGTCGCGCTGGTCGATGGCGCGCTCGTCAGGCGCTGAGCCTGCTCGCGCCGATCTGCGTCCTCCTTGCAGCGCGCCTCCTCCTCCTTCTGCCAACGCCGGAAGAGATCGGCACGGCGGGCGGGATAGCGCTCCTCGCGCGCCACAAGATCGGTGATGCGGTCGGTGCGGAAATGGCGGAAGTCCTGGCGCAATTCGCACCAGGCGATCACGATGCGGACGCGGTCGTAGAAGGTCATGCCGATCGGCCAGATCATGCGCTGCGTGTCCTGGCCGCTCTCGTCGCGGTAGCGGACCTCGAGCTTGCGGCCCTGGCGGATGGCGGCGCGCACGGCGGCGGTATCGACCTGGTCGGTCGGGGCGTCACGTCCATAGAGAGGCGCGAACAGAGCACCGTCGAGCAGGATCGGGCGCAGATGCGGCGGCAAGACCGCTGCGACCTTGCTGACGACATCTTCGGCCGCACGCGCCAGCACCGGGTCGGCGCGCTCGCCGAGCCAGCGCATGCCGACCAGCACGGCCTCGATCTCGTCCGGGGAGAGCATCAGCGGCGGCAGGTCGAAGCCGGCGTCGAGGACATAGCCGATGCCGGCCTCGCCGCGCACGGGCACGCCCTGTCGCACCAGCGCCGCGATGTCGCGGTAGACCGTGCGCACGGAGACGTCGAGTTCGGCAGCCAGCGTCTCGGCCGTCACCGGACGGCGGCGACGGCGCAGGCTCTGGATCATGTCGAGCAATCGTTCGGCGCGCTGCATCTGCGTTCTTCCCGCTGGCCTCGGACGATTGGAGACTGCCGCATCGTGCTGACAAATCCTGTCAGGACTATGTCAGTAGCGTCATATCGTCGTCCTGCGCGATTGGGGGGAGAGCATGATCACGCTGCACCATTTCGGCCCGGCCTTCGGCCTGCCCGACCCGAGCCCGTTCTGCATCAAGGCCGAAATCCTGCTGAAGCTCTCCGGCCTGCCCTACGAGACGCGAATCGGCGATCTGCGCCGGGCGCCCAAGGGCAAGCTGCCGCTGATCGTCGATGACGGTGTCACGATCTGCGATTCGAGCTTCATCCGCTTCCATCTCGAAGAGCGGCACGGCATCGACTTCGACGCCGGGCTCGACGCCGAGCGGCGCGGCGTCCTCTGGGCGCTGGAAAAGATGCTGGAGGACCAGATCTACTGGATCATGGTCGCCGAGCGCTGGCTCGACGACGGCAATTTCGCCCGCGGCCCGGCGCAGTTCTTCAAGCCGGTGCCGGCGCCGCTGCGGCCGCTGGTCTGCGCGCTGGTGCGCCGCAAGGTCCGGCGCAACGTCGACGGCCACGGCATCGGCCGCCACAGCCCGGCGGAGCGGCTGCAGCTCTCGACCCGGGCCCTCGACGCGATGGTGGCGATCCTGGGCGAACGCCCCTTCTTCGGCGGGGACGCGCCGGTCGGCAGCGATGCGGCGCCCGGCGCCTTCCTGATCGCGGCGCTGGCGCCGCTGTTCGATTCGCCGTTCCGCGGGCTGGTCGAGCAGCGGCCGACGCTCACGGCCTATGCCGGCCGGATGCGCGAGCGATTCTTCGGCGGGGAACAGCCGCTCAGATCGGCCGCTTGAGCTTGCAGCGGTCGATGAAGCTCAAGCCCTTCTCGCGCGCCGAATCGTTGAAGTAGCCGGTGTCGCGGAAGGCCTGGATCTCGTCCCGGGTCATCGCCGAGACGGTGCCCTTGGCGTAACAGCTGCAAGGCGTGTGAACCGCCTCGCGCGTCGTGCCCATCAGGCGAGACTGCGTCACCAGGCAGGCGTCGAAGGCGCGCAGCTGGATCATGTAGGGGGTCAGGTTCTTGGCCGTCGGGTCCGGCGGCGGCAGGGCGCTCGTCCCGCTCGCGGCCTGCGCACCGAGCGTCGCCAGCACAGAGATTCCACCGGCCAGCAAGACCGCACCCATCCGCCGCATCGTCATGATTTCGTTCGTCCTTCGAGAGCAGGCGCATCAGTTCCGGTAACGGCCTGCCTGCGCGAGGGATGGTCCATAGCACCGCCGAAAAATCAAGGGTGGGCGGTCACGCCTTTTTGATCCAGACCTTGTTGTCGTGGAAGGCGGCGCCGCCGAAAGGGGCCGGGCCGTCCGCGCCGGTGATGGTGTTGATGCCGCGCCCGTGTTTGTGGGCGGCATTGGGCCAGATCGATTCGGCGATGACGACGCCGCGCACCACGCCCTCGAACAGAACGGCCGCGAGATGGACGCTGCCGCGGCTGTTGCCGACGATGACCTCGTCGCCGGCGGCGATGCCAAGGCGGGCGGCATCGTCGGGGTGCAGCATCAAGGTCGGCCCGACCTCCTTCTTCACGGAGCTCGGGGTCTCGGTGAAGGTCGAGTTCAGGAAGCTGCGGGCCGGGCTGGTCGCGAGGCGGAACGGATGATCGGCGTCGACATTCTCGAGCACGTCCCACTGGTCGGGCAGCGCGGGCATGTCCCGCCAGGGGCCGACCGGGCCGGCATTGGCATTGGGCACCTTCGGCCAGTCGGGCTTGAACCGGAACTTGCGGTCGCGATAGCCGAAGCCGTCGAGATAATGCGCCGTCCGAAAATCCGGCTGCACGTCGAGGAATTCGTTGGCGATCAGCTCGTCGAGCGTGCCGCGACCGCTCTCGCGCATCGTCCAGTCGACGATCTCGCGCGGGGTCATCTCGAAGCCGCGATGCTGCGCGCCCAACCGCTTCGCCAGCGCGCAGATCACGTCATGGTTCGAGCGGCATTCGCCCGCCGGCTCGACCAGCTTGCCGCCCCACATGATGTGCTGGTGGCCGCCGCCCTGGTAGATGTCGTCATGTTCGAGGAACTGCGTCGCCGGCAGCACGATGTCGGCCATCTGCGCCGTCTCGGTCATGAACTGCTCATGGACCACGGTGAAGAGGTCCTCGCGGGCGAAGCCCTGCTTGACCAGTTCCTGCTCGGGCGCGACCGAGACCGGGTTGGTGTTCTGGATGAAGAGCGCCTTCACCGGCCCGCCCTGCCGCAGGGCCTGCGCATCCCCGGTCAGGATGCGGCCGATCTGCGACTGGTCGAGTTCGCGCACCTTTGGATCGCGGACGTCGAGCCCCTCGATCAGGCTCTTGCGCCAGTTGTAGATGCCGCTGTTGCTGTGGAAGGCGCCGCCGCCCTCATATTGCCAGGCTCCTGTAACGGTTGGCACCGACAGCGCGGCATGCATCGAAACGGCGCCGTTGCGCTGGCGGGCAAAGCCGTAGCCCAAGCGGAAGAAGCTCTTCCTGCGCGTGCCGACGAGCGCGGCAAATGCCTCGATCTGGGCGACCTCGAGCCCGGTGATCGCGGCCGCCCATTCAGGGTTACGGCTCTGCAGATGCGCCTCGAGTTCGTCCGGTGCATCGGTATGGGCGGCGAGATAGGCGCGGTCGGCATGGCCGTCGCGGAAGAGGATATGCATGACGGCGCAGGCGAGCGCCGCATCCGTGCCCGGCCGCAGCACCAGGGCGAGATCGGCCTGGGCCAGCGTCGCATTATGGTAGATGTCGATGGCGACGATCTTGGCGCCGCGGGCCTTCCGCGCCTTGATCGCATGGTGCATCACGTTGACCTGGGTGTGCACGGCGTTCGTGCCCCAGATCACGATGCAGTCGGACTGCGCCATCTCGCGCGGATCGGGCCCTGCGAGGCGCCCCGTGCCGGCGATGAAGCCGGTCCAGGCCGTGGTGGTGCAGATCGTCGAATACTGGCCGGAATAGCGCTTGGCGTGGCGCAGGCGGTTGATGCCGTCGCGCATGACCAGGCCCATCGTGCCGGCATAGTAATAGGGCCAGACGGCGTCGGCCCCGTGCTCCGCCTCGATGGCGAGGAAGCGCTGCGCGATCTCGTCCAGCGCCTCGTCCCAGGAGATGCGCGCGAACTGGCCGGAGCCCTTGGGGCCGGTGCGGCGCAGGGGATGCAGCAGCCGGTCGGGATGGTGGATGCGCTCGGCATAGCGGGCGACTTTCGCGCAGATCACGCCGTCGGTGTAGCTCTGGCGCTTGCTGCCGCGGACGCGGCCGATGCTGTGCCCGTCGATGACCTCCACCTCCAGCGAGCAGGCCGAGGGGCAGTCATGCGGGCAGGTCGAGGGGTGATGCGCGATGCGTGGCAATTCGGTCATATCCCCTTCGTAACGCATGGCGAAAAAAAGGAAACCAGCCGGGACGGTGGCCTCCGGCGCTCGATCCCTGCATGGTCGCCGCATCCCGCCGCGCGCGGCCCAGCATCAACCCGGGGTTAATCCTAATGCTTCAAGTTGCGGATCTCTGGTCATGAATGGCGCCTTCGCGCCGGAGTTGAGTGCCATGCGTAGCGTTGCGTTCCTGGCGGGCCTCGTCGCCTGCTGTCTGCTGTCCTCGCCCGAGCGGGCGGCGGCCCAGTCCCCCGACTACACCACCCTCACCTCGCCGCAATCGGCCCAGAACTGGACGCTGACGCTCGGTGCCGGCCTGCATCGCCAGCCCGACTATCTCGGCTCGAACGACTACATCTTCCGGCCGAAGCCGATCATCTCGCTCAGCCGTGGGCTGAAGAGCACCTGGTGGTCGGCCGAGGACGACGCGATCTCGATCGGCTTCTTCTCCGGCACCGCCTGGCGCGTCGGCTTCTCCGGCAATCTGCTCTGGGAGCGGAAGTCGAGCGTCAACCGCGCGCTGATCGGCGTGCCGGACGTCAAGTTCGGGGCCGAGGCCGGCGCCTTCGCCGAGTTCTACCCGGCCTCCTGGCTGCGCGCCCGCGTCGATCTGCGCCGCGGCATCGTCGCCCATGACGGGCTGATCGCGGAGGTGAAGCTCGATGCCTTCGCCCGCATCAACGACACCTGGAAGCTCGGCATCGGCCCGCGCATGACGGTGGCCAGCGCCGATTACGTCCGCACCTATTTCGGCTCGATTCCGGGTGCGGCCGGCACCGGCGGGCTGCTGCAGCGCTTCAACAGCGGCGTCCTGTCCTACGGCGCGATCGCGCAGGCGACCTATAACTGGACCGAGCGGTTCCAGACCACGGCCTATGTCGAATACAAGCACCTCGTCGGCGATGCCGCCAAGTCGCCGATCGTGCGCGGTTTCGGCTCGCGGGATTCGATCACGGTCGGCGTCTCCGCCAGCTACGCCTTCGATCTGGGTTTCTGACACGTCAGGCTGCGGATCGCCGGAAACCGCGCCGTCATCCCGGACAAGCCGCGACAGCGGCGCCGATCCGGGATCCATGCCTGAACCGTTCCGGAAGGGATCCCGGGTCTTCGCTTTGCTGCGCCCGGGATGACAGCGCAGTGGAATCAACCGACATCAAAAAGGGGAGCGGGTCGATCACGACCCGCCCCCCTTCTCCTCGGAAAGCCGAACGGGCTGTCTGATCAGCCGACGATCTCGTTGCCGGCGAAGAACTGCGCGATCTCGACGGCCGCCGTCTCCGGGGCGTCCGAGCCGTGCACGGTGTTCTCGCCGACCGACTCGGCAAAGAGCTTGCGGATGGTGCCCTCGGCGGCATTGGCCGGGTTGGTGGCGCCCATCACCTCACGATACTTGGCGATGGCGTCCTCGCCCTCGAGGACCTGCACGACCACGGGGCCGGAGGTCATGAACTCGACGAGCTCGCCGAAGAAGGGCCGCGCCGAATGGACCGCATAGAAAGTCTCGGCCTGGGCCTTGGTCATCTGGATGCGCTTCTGCGCGACGATGCGCAGGCCGGCCTTCTCGATCACCGCATTGACCGCGCCGGTGAGGTTGCGACGGGTCGCGTCGGGCTTGAGAATGGAGAAGGTACGCTGAACAGCCATCGATGAATCCTCGGGGATTTGCTGGGGCAGAAAAATCTGGGGAACGCGGCGCGCTTATAACCGCGCCCTCCCCGCCCCACAAGGCTCGTCGGCCGCCCCCGCGGACCCGTCTCAATGGCGGGTCAGGAAGGTCCTGGCTTCGCGCAAGGCCTGGGCGACCTGATCGCGCGTCATCTCGAGCGCCAGTTCCTGGCGGTGCGCCGCGGCGCGGCCGCAGCCGCGGGCCTGGGCGACGTTGAACCATTTCTGCGCGGTGACGAGATCGACCGGGATGCCGCGGCCCGACGCATACATCAGACCCAGCTCGTAATAGGCCTCGGCCGAAGCCTCGCTCGGGACCACCAGCGAGGCCGGGATCGCGCTCATTTCCATGCGTGCCATGACAACCACCCTTGTCTTTCGTTGGCGCCGGCCACCCGTCCAAAGGCCCCGGCTCGTGAGGAGGAGACTGGCGGCGGCGCTTAAAGGGCTCGCTAAAATTCGCGATGAATCGAAGCTCAACAAGGAATGAGCGAGCGGTTAAATCAACGCTCGATTCAGCTTTCCATTCCAAAAAACGCAGTCTTTTCAAAGCGCTTTCCGGCAAATGCGAAAGCGCCCGTCAACGGAGGATTCACCCTCCGCTGCGGAAGCGCGCGCGGCGGCGTCGCGACAGGCCCTTGGAAGCGGCCCGGTTCCGGCTTAAGGTTCATATCTGAACCATGCAGCATAGCGTGGTCTGACAGGGAGGTTTTCATGACCATCGGATCGCGTCTTTCGCGCGTCTGCCTCATCCCGCGCGCGAGCCTCGCCGGGCTCGGCCTTCTCGCGCTCGGCCTCGCCTCGGGCACGCCGGCCCAGGCGCAGGACGTTGCCGGCACCTGGCTGCGCGACAGCGGCGCCTCGCGGGTGCGCTTCGCCAAATGTGGCGAGGCGATGTGCGGCACGCTGGCCTGGCTCAAGGATACGAGCGGCCCGGCCAAGGTCGGCCAGCGCATCTTCTACGACATGAAGCCGTCCGGCGACGGCAAATGGACGGGCAGCGCCTTCAATCCCGAGGATGGCAAGACCTACTCGGGCACGATGACGCTGGCCGGCGACAAGCTGACCACCTCCGGCTGCGTGCTGGGCGGGCTGATCTGCCGTTCGGTGACCTGGAACCGGGCGAACTGAACGATTCCCGATCCCGGCGCAGGTGGCTTATCCCCGCGGCGCCGACCCATGCCTATGCTTCCCGCGCTGCACCCGACCAAGGGGGCTGTCGCGAGGCATCGTGCGGCCGGGTGTGGTGGCGGGTTTCGGGAGGCGTCGCCGTTGCAGGCGGGGCTCCCGGAGGCTGATGGGCCGCAAGTCCCCTCGTCAGGGACGAGCGGCCGGGACGCCCAAAATCCCCGCGCGCGGAGCCGGGCGGCGCGAGATCGGCGCTGCATCGACCTCGACATCGACATTCGACATCGGCACGCGGAGTTGGTCCGCGCGCCACCCGGCTCCGCGCATCCCCTATCGGGGGAACTGGTGCGAAACCCCGCGGCTCCCGGCCGGGCGGGGGTTTTGGTGCGCGCGCCTCACGATTGTCCCCCGAAACACCCGCGTCATCCTGGGCGGCCGCAGGCCGACCGGGATCCATCGGAGGGCACCGACCAGCCCGATGATGGATCCCGGCCTGCGCCGCTTCGCGACTTGGCCAGGATGACGGCGTCGAGGAGATTGGCCCCCACCTGCCCCACCCGCGACGTCGTCCCGGGCGCAGCGCAGCGCAGACCCGGGACCCATGCCGGAACCTCGCTCGGAAAAGCTCCGGAATGGA
>NZ_JAUXYO010000193.1 GCF_030694325.1 Allobosea sp.
AGGCAGACGCCGAAGATCGGGATTGTGCCTGAGGCTTTCTCGATGAGTTCGAGGCAGATGCCCGCTTCGTTGGGCGTTGCCGGTCCAGGCGAGATCACGATTGCGTCGGGCTTGGCGGAGATCACCTGGCCGACACTGATCTTGTCGTTCCGGTGCACCACCGTCTCGGCACCTAGGTCTCCGAGGAAGTGATAGAGATTATAAGTGAAGCTGTCGTAGTTATCGATGAGGATGATCATTGCGCTCTCCCGGCGCGGCCCGCGAAGCGCACGGCCTCTTCGGCGGCGCGGAACAGCGCTTTGGCCTTGTTCACGCACTCCTGATGTTCGGATTCAGGGTCGCTGTCGGCAACGACTCCCGCACCCGCCTGCACATACATCTTCCCGTCCTTCACGATGGCCGTGCGCAGCACGATGCAGGTATCCATCTCGCCATCCGCCGAGAAATAACCCACGCAACCGGCATAGACGCCGCGCTTGTTCTTCTCAAGTTCGTCGATGATCTCCATCGCGCGCACCTTGGGCGCGCCTGAAACCGTGCCCGCGGGAAAGCCCGCGACAAGCGCATCGATGGTGTCGAACTTATTTGAAAGCCGGCCTTCGACGTTCGAAACGATGTGCATGACCTGGGAATAATATTCGAGGATGAACTGGTCCGTCACCTTGATGGTGCCGATGTCGGCAACACGGCCAACATCGTTGCGGCCAAGATCCAGCAGCATCAGGTGCTCGGCGCGTTCCTTCGGATCGGCCAGCAGTTCCTGGGCGAGGGCCTCGTCCTCGGCCGGGGTGGCGCCGCGGCGGCGCGTGCCGGCGATCGGACGGATCGTGACCGTGTCGTCGCGGAGCCGGACCAGGATCTCGGGGCTCGAGCAGACGATCTGGAAGTCGGCGAAGTCGAGATAGCACAGGAAAGGCGCCGGGTTGACGCGGCGCAGCGCCCGGTAGAGCGCGAAGGGCGGAAGCTGGAACGGCGCCTCGAAGCGCTGCGACAGCACGACCTGGAAGATGTCGCCGGCGCGGATATAGTCCTGCGCGGTCGCGACCATGGCGTGGAACTGCGCCTCGGTCGTATTGGAGACGATCGCCGGCTCCGGCAGGGCGGCGATGTCGACCGCCGCATCCGGGGGCAGGGGGCCCTCCAGCGCGCGCACCACCGCATCCAGCCGTTCGAGCGCCCGCTCATGGGCGGCGCGGGCCGGGACGCCGGGCTGGTGGCGCACCGGCGTCACGACATGGATCTCGTCGCGCACCGAATCGAAGACGACCATCAGCGTCGGCCGGGTCAGGATGGCGTCGGGGACGCCGGTGCCGGTGTCCTTGGGCTCCGGCAGGCGTTCCATCAGCCGGACCATGTCGTAGCCGAGATAGCCGAAGACGCCGGCCGCCATCGGCGGGAGGTCTCCGTCGGCGAGAGCATCGGTCTCCGGGATGGCGCTTTCGTCGAGCAGCGCCCTCAGGCTTTCGAAGGCCGGCCGGGGATCGGCGAGAAAACCGTCGCCGAGCGCCGGGCGGCAGAGTGCCGCCTCGCCGCGATGGCAGCGCCAGATCAGGTCGGGCTCGAGGCCGATCATCGAATAGCGGCCGCGCACCGCGCCGCCTTCGACCGATTCGAGCAGAAAGGCCGGCCCGGTCGTGGCGTGGCGCAGCTTCAGGAAGGCGGCGACGGGCGTCTCGCAATCGCCGACCAGCACCTGCCGCAGCACCTGCGGTGTGCCGGCCTCGTAGGCGGCGATGAAGGCCTCCTGATCCTGCGCCAACGCCATGGTCAGTTCTGGTTGCCGCCGGTGGCGTTGCGGAACGCCGCCTCGTTGATCGAAACGCCGAGTTCCGTCTGCCGCTGCGCGACGTATTGCGCGAGGATGTCCTCGCTCACGCTGGCGCCGAGCGTGCGGGCGAAATTCTCCGCTTCCTGCGTCGTGCGGGCGTAGCTCGGCACGGTGGCTGCATCGACCTTGAACAGGATGCGCCCTCCATCGGCGGCGGCTGCGGAGCCGCTCCTGCCGGCTGGCGTGCCGAAGATCAGGCTGACGACATTGGCCGGCAAGTCGGGGCGCTGCTCCTGGCGGCCGAGGCCCGCCGCCTGCTCGATCGTCAGCCCGGCGGAGGAGGCGACGGCATCGAAGGCCTCACCCTTGTCGAGCCTCTCGACCAGTTCGCGCGCCTTGGCGGCGAGGCGGCTGGCGACCTCCTCGGTGCGCCATTGCGCCTCGACCTGGGCCTTGACCTCTTCGAAGGCCTGCTCGCGCGAGGGGTCGACCTGCTTGACGTCGAACCAGACATAGCCCGTGTCGCGGGGCAGGCGGATGGCCTCGTTGTCGACGCCCGGCTCCGAGCGGAAGATCGCCTGTGCGGTGGCGTCCCCGCCCGCCAGGGGGGGCTCGGCGTTGCCGTCCGGGCGGCGGAGCGCGGCATCGACCGGCCCGACGCTGCGCAGCGGCAGGTTGAACTCCTTGGCGATCTCGGCCAGCGGCCGGGCGGCGGCGCGCTGGTCCTCGATCTTGTCGTGGATCTCCGTGATGCGGCTCGCGGCGCGCCTTGTGGCGACGTCGCTGCGCATTTCGGCTGCGACCTGCTCGAAGGGCCGCACCGTCTCCGGCGCGACCGCGGTGACGCGCAACAGGACCGGGCCGAAGGCGCTCGCGACGGGCGCGCTGACCGTGCCTTCCTGAAGGGCGAAGGCGGCGTCGCGAACGGCCGGATCGAAGACCTGGTTGCGGGTAAAGCTGCCCAGAGTCAGCTCGGCCGCAGCGATGTTGCGCTCGGCGGCGATAGCATCGAAGGTCTCGCCGGCTTCGATGCGGGCGCGGGCGGCCTGCGCTTCCTCGGCGTTGGGGAAAACGATCTGCTGGATGGTGCGGGTTTCGGGCGTGGTGAAGCGCTGCGCCTTGACCTCGTCATAGCGGGCGCGGGCGTCGGCCTCGCCGACGGCGGTGGTGTCGGCCAGCGTCTCGGCCGAGAGGGCGAGGATGTCGGCGGTGCGACGCTCGGGCGCCCGGAACGCGCTCCTGCGTTCGTCGAAAAAGGTTTTGAGCTGCGCGTCGGTCGGATTGGGGATGTCGCCGGCCACGCCGGGGACCAGGCGCGCGAGGGTGACGTCTCGGCGCTCGTTGCGCAGGCGGTGACCGAGCTCCTGGAGCGCCACCGGCGCGCCGACGGCGCCCACCACCATCTCGCCGATCTGCTGGCGCAGGATCGTCTCGCGCTGCTCGCGCACATAGCTCTGCTCGGTGAAGCCGTTCGAGCGCAGTAGCTCGTTGAAGCGCGCGGCCGAGAAATTGCCGGAGGCGTCGCGGAAGGTCGGATCTTCGAAGATCAGCGTGCGGATGGTGTCGTCCGACACCGCCAGCCGCATCGAGCGCGCCGTCTGGTCGAGCACCGAGGCCGTGATCAGGCGCGAGAGCGCCTGCCGGTCGAGCCCGAGCGCGCGGGCCATCTCCGGCGTGATCTGGCGGCGCTGCTGGCGCGTGAGCTGCTGGATATCGTTTTGGTAGGCCGTGCGCATCTGCTCCAGGCCGATTTCGGCCTTGCCGACGCGGGCGACGGAGTTGCGGCCATAGCCCTGGAAGATGTCGCCGATACCCCAGATCGCGAAGGAGAAGATCAGGAAGCCGAACAGGACGAAGATGAGAAGCTTGCCGAAGAAGCTCCGACCCGCGTTGCGGATGCCCGTCATCATCATGGAGATCTGTCTTTCCTGGCCCTGGCGGGGCGCTGCAGGCGCCCCGGCCGGTTTTCGTCGGGGCTGCTTATAGGAACCGCAGCGCCATGCCGCAATCGCCAGCGCGGTTTCGTGTTGCCGTCGGGGGGAAGAGCGGAGCCCGCCACCGTTGCAGGCCGCCGCCGGCATTGCTAGAGCCGCAGCAGCATTCGGGAGAGATCACGTGACGCGCAGCATCAGGCCCCTGGTGGCCGGCAACTGGAAGATGAACGGGCTGAAGGCGGATCTCGCCATCGCCGCCGAGGTCGCCAAGGGCTACGACATCGGGCTGAAAAGCGCGGTCGATATCGCGATCTGCCCTCCCGCCAGCCTGGTCTATCCGGCAAGTGCCGCGTTGATCGGCGCGCGGATCGCGACGGGCGGCCAGGATTGCAGCACGCAGGCTTCGGGCGCCTTCACGGGCGAGGTTTCGGCCGCGATGCTGGCCGATGCCGGGGCGGCGTTCGTGATCGTCGGACATTCCGAGCGGCGCACGCTCCATGGCGAGACCAACGCGACGGTGAAGGCCAAGGCCCAGGCGGCGCAGCAGGCGCTGCTGGTGCCGATCGTCTGCGTCGGCGAGACGAAGGGCGAGCGCGAGGCCGGCAAGGCGATCGCGGTGGTCAAGAAGCAGTTGCGCGGCTCCGTGCCCGACGGCGCGACGGCGGCGACGCTGGTCGTGGCCTATGAGCCGGTCTGGGCCATCGGCACCGGGCTGACCCCGACGGCGGCTGACGTCGCCGAGATGCACGAGGCGATCCGGGCCGAGCTCGGCCGCATGCTCGGCAAGGCGGCGGCGGCCGGCGTGCGCCTGCTCTATGGCGGCTCGGTGAAGCCGTCCAACGCGGCCGAACTGATGACCGTCGCTCATGTCGACGGCGCGCTCGTCGGCGGGGCCAGCCTGAAGGCCGAGGACTTCCTGGCGATCGCGCGGGCCTGCGCCTGACGGCGGGCGGAGGAAAGCCCGTCGCGCGCTGCATCACCGGGGTGGTGCGACCGCCAAGCGCGTGCTATGTGCCGCGCCGTGTTCGCCGGCCCCACGGGCCGTCGTCGAACAGCAGGAGCAGGTGACCCTTGGCGGTGGCCCGCGCCATACCCATTTCGTGAGCTCATGCAGAACGTTCTCATCGTCATCCATCTGATCATCGTGGTCGCGCTCGTCGGCGTGGTCCTGCTGCAGCGCTCCGAAGGCGGCGGGCTGGGCATGGGTTCGGGCGGCGGCGGGGCGGGCGGCTTCATGACCGGCCGCGGCCAGGCCAACGCCCTGACGCGGACGACGGCGATCCTCGCCGGGGCCTTCTTCCTGACCTCGATCGTGCTGGCGGTGATGGCCAATCAGGGCCGCGTGCAGCGTTCGATCATCGATGGCGCGCCGGCGCCGACCGCTCCCGCCGGGCCGACCGGGCCGAGCGCCCCCAATGCGGGCGGCGTGCTCGACCAGCTCCGGCAGATGCAGGCGCCGAGCGGTGCGCCGCAGCCGGCGCCTCCGGCGCCGCAGCAGTGAGGCAGGCAGGTCCCGCAAAAGTGGTTTCCGCTTTTGCGACAAGGACCTGCCCGAGCAAGTCTTGGCAGGGGCCGGGCAACCGGCCCTTCTCTTTTGTATGGAGTGCGTTCGCCGCCGGGCAGCGCTCACCTGTGGACAAGCGTGCAGGGCAAGACGGGGCTGCACGCCTGGACTTAGCGAATCGCACCCGTCGCTTTAGAGGTGTCCACCCATGACGCGGTATGTCTTCATCACCGGCGGCGTGGTGTCTTCGCTGGGCAAGGGCCTGGCGGCGGCGGCGCTGGCCGCCCTCCTGCAGGCGCGGGGCCACACGGTCCGCCTGCGCAAGCTCGACCCCTATCTCAACGTCGATCCGGGCACGATGAGCCCGTATCAGCATGGCGAGGTGTTCGTCACCGACGACGGGGCGGAAACCGATCTCGATCTCGGCCATTACGAGCGCTTCACCGGCCGGCCCTGCAACAAGGGCGACAACATCACCACCGGCCGCATCTACATGGACATCCTGACCAAGGAGCGCCGGGGCGACTATCTCGGTGCGACGATCCAGGTCGTCCCGCACGTCACCAATGCCATCAAGGAGTTCATCCTCGACGGCAATGAGGGCTACGATTTCACGCTGGTCGAGATCGGCGGCACGGTCGGCGATATCGAAAGCCTGCCCTTCCTAGAGGCGATCCGGCAGGTGAACCAGCAGCTGCCACGCGGGCAGTGCATCTTCATCCACCTGACGCTGCTGCCCTATATCCCAACCGCCGGCGAGCTGAAGACCAAGCCGACGCAGCATTCGGTCGCCGAGCTGCGCTCGATCGGCATCCAGCCCGACATCCTGCTCTGCCGCACCGACCGCGAGATCCCGCGCGAGGAGCGCCGCAAGCTCGCCCTGTTCTGCAATGTCCGCGAGACCGCCGTGATCGAGGCCCGCGACGTCGCCTCGATCTACGACGTGCCGCTGTCCTACCACGCCGAGGGGCTGGACAACGAGGTCCTGGCGGCCTTCGGGATGGATGCCAGCCAGGAGCCCGACGTCTCCAACTGGCGGCGCATCTCCGAGCGCGTGAAGAACCCCGAGGGCGAGGTCACCATCGCCATCGTCGGCAAGTACACGGGCATGAAGGACGCCTACAAGTCCCTGATCGAGGCGCTGATGCATGGCGGCATCGCCAACCGGGTCAAAGTCAATCTCGACTGGATCGAGTCCGAGGTCTTCGAGAAGGAGGATCCGGCGCCCTTCCTCGAACATGTCCACGGCATTCTCGTGCCGGGCGGCTTCGGCCATCGCGGCGCCGAGGGCAAGATCAGGGCGGCGACCTTCGCCAGGCAGCGCAAGGTGCCCTATTTCGGCATCTGCTTCGGCATGCAGATGGCCGTGATCGAGGCGGCCCGTTCGCTCGCCGGCATCACCGACGCCAACTCGACCGAGTTTGGCCCGACGACCGAGCCCGTCGTCGGCCTGATGACCGAGTGGATGCGCGGCAACGAGATCGAGCAGCGCGCGGCCGACGGCAATCTCGGCGGCACGATGCGGCTGGGCGCCTATGCCTCGACGCTTCAGGCCGGCTCGAAGATCGCGCAGATCTATGGCACGACCGAGATCTCCGAGCGGCACCGCCACCGCTACGAAGTGAACATGGGCTATCGCGACCGGCTCGAGGCTGAAGGCATGAGCTTCTGCGGCCTCTCGCCGGACGGGCTGCTGCCCGAGACGATCGAGTATCCGGACCATCCCTGGTTCATCGGCGTGCAGTACCATCCCGAGCTGAAATCGCGCCCCTTCGAGCCCCATCCGCTTTTCGCCAGCTTCGTCGAAGCGGCGATGGTCCAGAGCCGCCTGGTCTGAGGCGGCGCGAGCGGACGCTGGCATTGCCGGCTGGCTGACGTATAGTGACCTCCGCGACAGCGTGACGCGGGGGCGACGGCATGGCGATCTCGATGGCGGGGCTGCCCGCGTTCCTCCTGTATTTCGTGCTCGGCGCCGCGCTGATCGGCTGTTTCGTCGCGGTCTATCTGCGCCTGACCGCCCATGACGAGATCGGGCTGATCCGCGGTGGCAATCTCTCGGCGGCGATCGCGCTGGGCGGCAATGTCGCGGGCTTCTCGGTGCCGCTCGAAAAGGCCATCGCGCAGGCGAGCAGCATTCCCGATCTGGTGATCTGGGCGGTGGCCGCGATGGTCATCCAGTTCGGCGCCTATGGGCTGGCGCGCGTGCTGATCCCCGATCTGTCGCGCAAGATCGAGGAGGATCGCCTGCCGTCGGCTGTGATGCTCGCGGTCATCGCGGTGATCTCCGGCACGCTCGCAGCCGCGAGCATGACGGCCTGAGGAGGTCGCGATGAAACGCTCGACCCAGATCGGCCTGGCGGCAGCGGGGCTTCTGCTCGTCGCGAGCTATTGGGGCCGGACGGGCTCCCAGGACCAGAGCGAGGAGAGCCTCGTCTACGCCAATCTCGCCGAGTGCCGGGCCGGCGGGCAGCTGACCTCGCCCCAATGCGAACAGCGCTTCCGGGAGGCATCGGCCAACCATCTCCGCGACGCCAAGAAATTCACGAGCACCAGCGCCTGCGAGGCCGAATACGGCTCCGGCTCCTGCCAGAGCGCGGTCTGGAACGGAGCCTCGGTGGTGGTGCCGGCGCTCGCGGGATTCATGCTGGCGCGAAGCCTCGCCCAGGGCGGCGGCGCAGCGCAGCCCCTGCTGCCTCCGACGCGCCAAGCCTGCCCGCCCGGCAGCCCGGCGCAGGAATGCCAGCAGGCCCGTTCCTCATCGAGCAGCGGCGGCGGCTATGGTGGCGGTCGGTCATCGTCGTCGCGTGCCTATTCGACGACGTCTGGAGCCGCACTGGTGGCACGCTCCGGCTCGTCGCCCGGCGTGGCGACGACCACCACGACATCGCGCGGCGGCTTCGGCTTGACCGCGCGCTCCTACTTCTCGTCCTCGTCCTCCTGAGATGCGCCGGGTTCCCCTCGCGCCGCGGCCGAACTGGCAGGCCGATGTCGAGCGACTGGGTTTCGCCTTTCACACGCTCGACGGCGAGACCTATTGGGACGAGAGCGTCGCCTATGCCTTCACGCTCGAGGAGATCGAGCGCGATCTCGAAGCCCCGACCGATGCGATCGAGCAGCTCTGCTTCGCCTTCATCGAGAAAGCGATCGACGACGATGAGGTGCTGACGCGGCTGGCGATTCCGGCTGCGCAATGGGATCTCATCCGCGAGAGCTGGCGGCGCGGCGACCGAAACCTCTATGGCCGGCTCGACCTCGCCTATGACGGTAAAGGTCCTGCCAAGCTGCTGGAATACAATGCCGATACGCCGACCGCCCTGTTCGAATCGGCGGTGGTTCAGTGGGACTGGCTGGAGCAGGCGATGGCGCGCGGGGCGCTGCGGCCGGATTGCGATCAGTTCAACGCGTTGCACGAGCGGCTCATCGCCGCCTTCGCGCAGCTGCGCCAGCCCTCGCCCTACCGGCTGCACCTCGCCTGTGTCCAGGACAGCAACGAGGACAAGGGCACGGTCGATTACATGCTGGACTGCGCGGTCCAGGCCGGGCTCGATGCACGCTTCACCTATATCGAGGAGATCGGCCTGCTGTCGGACGGGCGCTTCTGCGACGGCGCCAACCAGCCCATCGAGACCTTGTTCAAGCTCTATCCCTGGGAGTGGCTGTTCCGCGAGGGCTATGCGGCCAACCTCGCCACCGCCCGCTGCCAGTTCGTCGAGCCGCCCTGGAAGGCGCTGCTCTCGAACAAGGGGCTGCTGGCCTTTCTCTGGGAGATGGAGCCAGGCCACCCCAATCTGCTGCCGACCTTTTTCGAGGGCGATCCGCGCTGCGCTTCGCTTTCGCAGCGGCGGGTGCGCAAGCCGCTCTATTCGCGCGAGGGGGCCAATGTCACCCTGACGGAGCGTGGCCAGGTGCTCGACAGCGATGACGGTCCCTATGGCGCCGAGGGTTTCGTGCTGCAGGATGCCGCGCTCAACCTGTTCCAGGCGGACGGTCATTATGCGGTCCTCGGCTCCTGGCTCGTCGCCTCGCAGGCGTGCGGGCTGTGCCTGCGCGAGGATGTCTCGCCGATCACGCGCAACACTTCGCGCTTCGTGCCGCATTACATCGAAGGCTGAGCGCGGGAGGGCGACCGCGGCGCATGACCGCGCCCGGGCAAGCTGCTAGAGATGAGTGCCCGAGCCTGCCGCAAGCGAGCCAGCCCATGCCTGAGACGATCCAGCCGACGACGCTCCCCGCCGCAGCCCCACGCGGCCTCGACCATCTCGTGGTCGGGGTGCGCGATCTCGACGCTGCCGGCGCTTTCTACGAGAAGCTCGGCTTCACCGTCGGCGCCCGCAATCGCCATCCCTGGGGCACCGAGAACCGCATCGTGCAGTTTCCGGGCTCGTTTCTGGAGCTGATCACGATCGGCGACGCGACGGCGATCATGCCGCCGGCGCCACGGCAGTTCTCCTTCGGCCATTTCGTGCGCGAGGCGCTCGAGCGAGGCGAGGGTCTGTCGATGCTGGTTCTCGAAAGCCAGGACGCCAAGGCGGATGCGGCCGCGTTCAACGCGGCCGGAATCGGCGATTTCGAGCCCTTCTTCTTCGAGCGCCAGGCGAAGCGGCCGGATGGCAGCACCGTGCGCGTCGCCTTTTCGCTCGCCTTCGCCGCCGATCCGCTGGCGCCGGAATGCGGCTTCTTCGTCTGCCAGCAGCACGAGCCGCAGAATTTCTGGAACCCCGCCTTCCAGCAGCATGCCAATGGCGCGAGCGCGCTCTCGGCCGCCATCCTCGTCACCGACGAGCCGGGCCAGCACCGCGCCTTCCTGAGCGCCTTCGCCGGCTTTCCGGAGGTGCTGGAGGGCAATGCGGACTATGTTCTGACACTTCCGCGCGGGCGCATCGACGTGCTCGATCCGGAGGCCGCGCAGGCGATCTATCATGCCGAGCCGGACACCACGCCGGCCCGGTTTCTCGGGTTCTGCGTCACCGTGCCCGATCTCGATGTCCTCGCCGGGCGGCTCGAGGCGGCGGACATTTCCTTCGGCCGGGGCGAGGAGCGGATCGTGGTCCCTTCCGAGGCGGCGATGGGCTGCGTCATTGCCTTCGAACAGGGTTGATGGGCAGGCTCGGCGGCATCGGCTCACAGGATTGGCACCATCATGATCGCGCCGGCGCTGCTGAAACTCCCCGATTTCGCGCTGTTCTTCTCGGTTTCTCTGGCGCTGGTCGGCGTTTACCTGCTGATCT
>NZ_JAUXYO010000198.1 GCF_030694325.1 Allobosea sp.
CGATGACGAGCCCGTAGCCGACGAGCTGGTTGTCGCGCACGCCCTGCAGCCCGGCGATGTCCTTGATCCGCACCGAGGCACGGGCCGGCGCGGCGCCGGTCAGCGCCATGGCGAGCGCGCAGAGGCAAACGATCAGTCGCGAGGCGAGCGTCATCATTCGCTCCCGACGCGGATCGTGCCATCCGCCTGGACGACGCCGATCACGATCAGCCCGGTATCGGGATTGCGCGCCTTCACCATCTCGTTGACCGAGGCCGACGCCATCGGCTCGACGATGCCGGTGATGACGAGATCGCTCTCGCGGAACACGACCTGGGTCGGCACCCCGCGGCGCACCACCTTGGGATCGTCGACCGCGTTGAGCGGGATCGGGTGGCCCGGCAGCAGCGTGCGCCGCACGACCTTGCCGACCAAAGCGAGCCGGTTGTCCACCGCCACCCGCCCGGCCACCCGGAAGGCGCGGTCGACCAGATGCACATCGGCGATGACGTCGCCCGGATAGAGCGTGACCGCCGGGACCGGCAGCGTCACCGCCGCCGGGTTGGCCTGGACCGGCCCGGTCGCGAGCAGGCCGATAACAGCGGCGAGCACGGCCGCCGCGAGGCCCTGAGAGCGGAGCGTCTTGCCGGCCATGGCGCGCCTCACCGGATGCCGTTGGAGACGGTGCCGGCCATCTGGTCGGCGGCGGTGATGACCTTGGCGTTCATCTCATAGGCGCGCTGCGCCGCGATCAGCGCCGTGATCTCCTTCACCGGATCGACGTTCGACGCCTCGAGATAGCCCTGGCGCAGCTTGCCGAAGCCGATCGCGGTCGGGTTGCCGTCATTCGGCTGCCCCGAGGCCACGGTCTCGCGATAGAGATTGCCGCCGAGCGGCTCGAGCCCGGCATCATTGGCGAAATTCGCCAGCGTGATCTGGCCGAGCTGGCGCGGCTGCACCTCGCCCGGGATCTTGGCGAGCACCAGCCCGGACTCGTTGACGGTGACGTCGACCGTATCGGCGGGGACCCGGATCGCCGGATCGAGCAGATAGCCGTCCGCCGTGACGATGTCGCCGTCGGCATTGGTGTTGAAGGTGCCGGCGCGGGCATAGAGCGTCTCGCCCTCCGGCGCCGTCACCTTGAACCAGCCGCGCCCGTCGATGGCGAGGTCGAGCCGGTTGCCGGTCTGCGTCATCGCGCCCTGGATGTGCAGGTTGCGGATCGCCGCCGCCCGCACGCCCAGCCCGAGCGAGGCGCCCTCGGGGATCGAGCCGTCGCCGCCGCGATTGGGCACGCCGCGCGAGCGCTCGGTCTGGTAGAGCAGGTCGGTGAACTCCGGCCGCGCCCGCTTGAAGGACGTCGTGTTGATGTTGGAGATGTTGTTGGCGATGACCTCGACATTGAGCTGCTGTGCGCTCATGCCGGTGGCCGCGATGGCGAGGACTTTCATCGGCTTCGTTCCTCAGATCGCCATGTGCATGAATTCTTGGTAGGCGCCGACGACCTTGTCGCGCATCGCCATGGCGAGTTGCAGCGACTGCTCGGCCGACATCACGGCCTGGACGACGTCCTGAACGGCCGCCTTGCCCTGGATACCGGCGACCGCCTGGCTCTCGCCCTCGGCGAGCTTGTCGACGAAGTTCTGCGCGACATTGGCGAAGACGGAGCCGAAATCGGCGCCGGGCTGGGCCGCGCCCGCCGCAGCGGCCGCGCCCTGGCGCAGGCTGGCGCCTCCGAGGCCCGACAGCCCCTGGGTGACCTGGCTCGCGACCGGCGCGAGAGCGGAAATCGCGTTGAGCATCAGCCGTTCCTCAAAAGATCGATGGTCATGGATTGCATCGAGCGCGCCTGCTTGATCATCTGCAGGTTTGCCTCGTAGGAGCGGTTCGCCTCGCGCATGTCGGCCATTTCGAGCAGCAGCGAGACATTGGGCATCTTGACGTAGCCCTTCTCGTCGGCGGCCGGATGGCTCGGCTCGAACTCGACGCGGAAGGGCGCCTTGTCGACGCCGACGCCCTTGATCTTGACGAGCGAGACGCCCAGCGCCCGGTTCATCGCGCTCTCGAAGGTCACGGTCTTGCGGCGATAGGGATCGGCCCCGCGGGTCGTGCCCGTGGCCTGGGCGTTGGCCAGGTTCTCCGAGACGACGCGCACCCGCGTCGACTGGGCCTGCAGGCCGGCACCGGCGATCTTCATCGAAGCGTCGAGGGGGTCGATCATGGATTTGTCCTCACTCTGGACAGTATTCGAGCGACGAATGCTTGCGCGAGGCTGGTCAGCCCTTGATCGCGGTCATCATCATCCGGTGGAAGCTGCGCACGATGTTGGTCGTGAACGCGTGGTTGCGGCTGATCTCGCCCGCCTTGAGCATTTCCTGCTCGAGGCTGACAGAATTGCCGGAATGCACGGTGGACCAGCTGTCCGACTTGCGCGGACGGGCGGTCAGCGCCTCGGCCGGGGTCGAACTGATATGGTTGGGCGCGGTCGCTGCCAGCGACAGCGTGGTCTTGCGCACCACCGCCTCGAAAGGCTCGACATCAACAGCAGTGTAGCGCGGCGTATTGGCATTCGCGATGTTCTGCGAGACGGCGTTCTGTCGAACGGCGAGCCATTGAGACTGCTTGGCAGCGAGATCGAAGAGATGGATGGGCTCCACGGGAAGCCTCCGTTGTCGTGATTAGACGACACTAGGAGGATTGACTTGCGTGAAGCTGGTCGCGGCGGACCCTAAAGAGATGAAGCGGGATCGAAGACTGCTGGAAACCGTCAGGAAGGGCCACCCCGGCCCTGCGGCCGGGGCGCATGTCAGGAGATCGTGTAGCCGAGGTAGCGCTTGGAATCGATCGGGTCGTAGCCGAGCTTGGCCCGCAGCTTCTTGCGCAGCTTGCTGACATGGCTCTCGACCACGGCCTCGTCGACTTCGGCATCGAACAGGCCATAGACCGCGTTGAAGACCTGCGTCTTGGTGACCCAGCGTCCGCGGTGGCGCATCAGGAATTCCAGGATGCGACGTTCGCGGCGCGGCAGCGCCATCAACTCGCCCGCGACTTCGGGATCGCTGCCGTCGAAATGGACCTTGATCTCGCCGACCGTGACCTCTTCGTCGCTTGAGCGACGCTTCTCGGCCCGACGCTGCATCGCATTCACCCGCGCCAGGATCTCGCGGACATGGACGGGCTTGCGGACCACGTCGTCGACGCCGGCAGCGAAGAGTTCCAGCGTCTTTTCGAGCGAGGAGGCTTCGTTCATGGCGATCACCGGCGCCTGCGAGCGGCGGCGGATCATCGTCGGGAAGGTCGAGCGCTCGGCACAGTCGCCGATCAGGAACGCCTCGACGCTGTTGAGATGGTCGGCCGAGGTGTCCTCGACCCATTCCTGGAATCGCGACGGCGTGAATCCGATCGCCGGTACGCCCTCGCCAGTAAACAGAGACTGATATCCTTCGGTGACGAGAACGCGGTCATCGATGACGATATACATTGATACCCCCCAGCATCGGTACAGCCCCCTCGCAAAGAGCTGGAAGCAGTCTGACGCTAGGGATCGTCTTCGTCATGGTCAACGCATGAATCGGATGTTGAGACATGAGATGAAACACTGTGGAAACCTGAGTTAAAGACCGTTATACGGATTTATGAGAAAGCCTATACGATCTTTTAACCATCGAGATTTAGCCGTCGACAAGTTCGACTCCAACGGCGTCCGCGCGCCTGCTTCCTTGCCGAGCGAGACGTTGAACGCCCTCCGCAGGCGGCGACTCGCCGCACGCAGATGTCCCTATAGTATAAGGAGTCGAGAGCGATCGTATTCGTCGTCAAGTATCTGTCTAAATTGACTCAATTGCGACGCGCTTCGTGCGAAAGCTTCGGGCAAGCAACGCCAGATCAGATGAGCCTCGAAAGCTTGGCTTGGAGATCGGCAGATGAGCATTTTCGGGATCATGCGGACCGGCGTCTCCGGAATGGCCGCCCAAGGCAGCAAGCTGGGCGCCGTCAGCGACAACATCGCGAATGTCAACACCGTCGGCTACAAGCGCGCCTCGACCGAATTTTCCTCGCTGATCTCGGAAGGGAACCACAGCGAATACAATTCCGGCGGCGTCGAGACGACGACACGCTACGCGATTTCCGACGAGGGCCTGATCATGGGCTCGACCTCGAAGACGGACCTCGCGATCA
Source organism: Allobosea sp. (assembly GCF_030694325.1). GTDB lineage: Bacteria > Pseudomonadota > Alphaproteobacteria > Rhizobiales > Beijerinckiaceae > Allobosea. Next base: position 4,159 of record NZ_JAUXYO010000198.1, read on the forward strand.
AGGGCAACGGCTTCTTCATCGTCACCGATGCGGGCGGAACGCCCTACATGACCCGCGCCGGCGCCTTCGTGAAGAACGGCAGCCAGGAGCTGGTCAATTCGGCCGGCTTCTACCTGATGGGCTACCCGATCCAGAACGGCGACCCGACGGTCGTCGCCAACAGCCTCGACGGGCTCGAGCGCATCAACCTCGCCAATGTCGCCTATGAGGCGAATCCGACGGTCAGCGGGACGCTCAAGGGCGTGCTCGACTCCAATGCCGCGGTGATCGCGCCGGGCACGCTTCCTTCCGACAACGTCGCCGGCAGCACCTATTCGAGCAAGGCCTCGATCGTCACCTACGACAATCTCGGCAACAAGCAGTTCCTCGACGTCTACATGGCCAAGACCGGCACGGCGCCCGACGCCTGGCAGGCGGTCGTCTTCGACCAGGCCGGTGCGACCGCCGGCGGATTCCCCTATGCGGGCGGCCCGCTCGCCAACGTCGCTCTGGCCTTCGGGCCGACCGGCCAGCTCACCACGGCGCCGGCGAATTTCACCGTCGCCATTCCCGGCGGCGCGACCGCCACGATCGACTTCAGCCAGGTTTCGCAGGTCGCCACCGGCGAGACCGCGCTGGAACTCGCCGTGGACGGCAACGCGCCGAGCGCGGTCGAGAGCGTGGACATCGCCGATGACGGCACCGTCTACGCCGTCTTCGAGAACGGAGCGCGGCGCGCGACCTACCGCATCCCGCTGGCCACCGTGCCGAGCCCGGATCAGCTGACGCCGGTTTCGGGCAACGTGTATTCGGTCAACAACAAATCCGGCGACGTCATCGTCGGCTTCCCCGAGAGCGGCAGCTTCGGCTCGATCCGGTCGGGAGCGCTCGAGCAGTCGAATGTCGACCTCGCCACCGAGTTGACGGCGATGATCGAGTCACAGCGCAGCTACACGGCGAATTCGAAGGTCTTCCAGACCGGGTCGGAAATCCTCGACGTCCTGGTCAACCTGAAGCGCTGAGTTCAGCCGAAAGAGAGACGGGGACGCCCCCATGAGCCTGTCATCCGCCCTGAACGTGGCGCAGTCCTCCCTGACCGCGACCTCGACCCAGACGTCCATCCTCTCGCGCAACGTCGCCGGGGCGGACAATCCCAACTACAATCGCAAGGCCGGCACCCTCGTCACCACCTATGGCGGTGCGGTCAGGGTCGCTTCGGTCAGCCGGGCGATGGATTCCGTGCTGTTTTCCGCGAAGCTCGGCGCGACCGCGGCGACGTCCGGCCAGCAGGCGATCGTCGAAGCACTCGACCAGCTCGAGGCCACGATCAACGACCCCGAGCTCGACCAGTCGCTGGCGGCGAAGCTCGGCAGCCTGACCAATGCCCTGCAGCAATACGGCGTGACGCCGGACGATCCGCTGCTCGCGCAGAACGTGCTGACCAAGGCCACCGAGATGGTCCGCAGTCTCAACGAGGCCAGCGAGACCGTCCGGACGGTGCGACTCCAGGCCGATGCCGACATGGCGCTGGGCGTCGAGCGGGTGAACGGCCTGCTCCGGGAATTCGAGGCGGCCAACACCGCCATCGTCAAGGGCAGCCAGTCCGGTGCCGACGTCACCGATCAACTCGACACGCGCGACCGCATCCTCTCCCAGCTTTCGGAAGAGATGGGCATCAGCGTCGTGACCCGCCCGAACAACGACATGGTGATCTACACCGATGGCGGCGTGACCCTGTTCGAGACGGTCCCGCGCAGCGTCACGATGGCGCCGAGCTACGCGCTCGGTGCCGGGACGGCCGGCAACGCCGTCTATGTCGACGGCGTGCCGGTGACCGGCCCCAACGCGATCATGCCGATCAAATCGGGCCAGATCTACGGTTCCTCGATCGTCCGAGACGAGATCACCGTCACCTATCAGATCCAGCTCGACGAGATCGCCCGCGGGCTGATCGAGGTCTTCGCCGAGAGCGACCAGACCGGTGTCGGGCCGGACCAGGCCGGCCTCTTCACCTATGGCCCGCCGCCCGGTCCCGCCGCCATTCCGGCGACCGGCGTGACGGTGGCGGGGCTCGCCGGAGCGATCCGCATCAACGCCAATGCCGACCCGTCCCAGGGCGGCAATCTCGACCGGCTGCGCGATGGCGGCATCTCCGACCCGCTCGATCCCAATTACAGCTACAACGCCAGCGGCGCCGCCGGCTTCCCCGACCGAATCCAGGGGCTGCTGACCGCGCTCGGCACGAGCCGCACCTTCGACCCCGCGACCGGCGCCGACCCGACCAACACCCTGGTCGGCTTCGCCGGCTCCTCGGTCGGCTGGCTCGAGGCCAAACGCCAGACCTCGACGCAGACGCTCGGCTACGAGACGGCGCTGCTCCAGCGCACGACCGCCGCGCTCTCCAACGTCACCGGCGTCGACATCAACGAGGAGATGACGCTGATGATGGAGCTGGAGCGCTCTTTCAACGCCTCGTCGACGCTGATCTCGACCATCGACCGGATGCTCGAGGCGCTGCTGCAGGCCGTGAGGTGACACCATGAAAACGAGCTTCATCTCGAACTATTCGCTCTCCGGCACGCTGCGCAACGCCGTCGCGAAGGCCCGCGACAGCCTCGCCGACGCCACCAAGGAATCGACCACGCTGCGCCATGCCGATATCGGCCTGAAGCTGGGTGGCAGCACCGGCAAGACGGTCGGCCTGCGCGATCAGTACGACCGGCTGAACGGCATCGTCGATACCAACGGCCTCGTCGCCTCGCGGCTCGAAGTGACGCAGAAGGCGCTCGACGGCATGCGCGAGACCGCCGAGCAGTTCCTCGCCACGCTGATCAGCGTCCGCGATGGCGACAAGGGCGCCGCGGTGCTGAAGTCGGAGGCGAAGAACAACCTTCAGGCCCTGACGGCTTCGCTCAACGCCTCCTCCAGCGGGCAGTTCCTCTTCGCCGGCATCAACACGCAGCAGCGCCCCGTGACGGATTACTTCGCCACGCCGGCCTCGGGGAACAAGGCCGCGATCGACGCCGCCTTCGCCGGCTATTTCGGCTTCGCCCAGGACGCGCCGGCCGCAGCCGACATCAGCCAGGCGGACATGACGACCTTCCTGCAGACGGTGCTGCCGGCGGAGTTCGCCAACCCCGCCTGGGGCACGAACTGGTCGACGGCGCTCGATCAGAACATGACCGGCCGCATCTCGCTGAGCGAGGTCGTCGAGGTCTCGACCAACGCCAACACGCAGACCATGCGCGACCTCGCCATGGCCTACACCATGGCCTACGACCTCGGCATCGAGAACCTCAACACCAACGCCTTCCGCGCGATCGTCGATGGTGCGATCGAGAGCGTCAACAAGGCGATCCTCGGCCTCACCGCGACGCAGGCGCAGCTCGGCGCCATCGAGGAGCGCGTCAAGGTCTCGAGCGAGCGTCTCACCATCCAGCGCGACATCGTCGCCAAGCAGATCCAGGCCTTCGAGAACGTCGATCCCTACGAGGCGAATGTCCGCGTCACTGATCTGACGACGCAGCTCGACACCGCCTATGCGCTCACCGTCAGGATCCAGCAGCTCAACATCCTGAAGTACATGAGCTGATCCCGCGCCCGGCCGTTCCACGCCGCCGGGCGCTCCGCCATCCGCCCTCTCCGCGCACGCCGGTTCCGCCGGCGCCACCGGGCGGCTGCGCGCCCACGCCCTCTCGTCCACCAATCCGGAGACGCCCGATGTATCAGAGCTCCTATGCGGCCATGGCCGCGGATGATTACGCCCTCGCCCGCGCCCAGGAATGGCGCGCGCTCGACCACGCCGTGACCCTGCTCGAGGAAGCGCGCCCGACCGGGGCGGCCTCGCCCGAGACGATCGAGGCGGTCGGCTTCCTGCGCCGGCTCTGGACGCTGCTGATCGAGGATCTCGGCAGCGCCGAGAACGGCCTTCCCGAGAGCCTGCGCGCCTCGCTGATCTCGATCGGCCTCTTCGCCCTGCGCCAGGGCGAGGCGCTGCGACTCGGCCAGTCGGACGATTTCGAGTCGGTCATCGACGTCAACAAGATGATCCGCGACAGCCTCGCCTGAACCGGAGGAAGGGCAAGCCGATGAACCTCTCTTTGCGCGCCAACGAGAAGATCTACGTCAACGGGGCGATCCTGCGCTTCGACCGCAAGGTCAGCCTCGAGCTGATGAACGACGCGACCTTCCTGCTCGAGACCCATGTCATCCAGCCCGACGAGACGACGACGCCGCTTCGGCAGCTCTACTTCGTCGTCCAGACCATGCTGATCGACCCGAAGAACGCCGGCGCCGCCCGGCTGCTGTTCGACCGCATGCTGATGACGACCGCCTGCATCTTCGAGGATGCGACCGTGCTTGTCGGGCTCCAGGCGGTCGATCGGCTGATCGCGGAGGAGCGCCATTTCGAGGCGCTGAAGCAGCTGCGGGCGCTCTACCCGGCGGAAGCCGCCATCCTCGCAAGCTCCGGGCAGGCCAGCGAGCCTAGCCTGCCGGCGACGGTGAGCGCTGCAGCCGTCGCGCCCCTGCGGCGCGAGGCCGCGCTCGCCTGACGACACCGGGTCCGCCGCCATCGGCGGGCCGCCACCCCGAACCCGGCGGAGCCGATCATGGACGTGAGCAGCATCCAGACCACCACGACGAGCACGACGTCGAGTTCGACGAGCGCCAAGAGCGCCATGGGCGACTACAACACCTTCCTGCAGCTCCTGATCGCCCAGGCCAAGAACCAGGACCCGACCAACCCGACCGATCCGGCGCAATATGTCCAGCAATTCGCGGCGCTCTCCCAGGTCGAGCAGTCGGTCTCGACCAATGCCAAGCTCGACCAGATCATCGCCGGCATCGCGGCGCTGAAGCCCGCCACGACGCAAGCCTGAGGCGATCCGCGTGAACGAGGCCGACGCTCTCGACCTGATGCGCGACGCCGTCTGGGCGATCATCGTCGGCGCGGGTCCCGCCGTGGCCGCCGCGATGGCGATCGGCCTGATGATCGCGCTGATGCAGGCCCTGACGCAGGTGCAGGAGGCCACGCTGACCTTCGTGCCGAAGATCGTCGTCATCCTGATCGTGATGGCGACGACCGGTGCCTTCACCGGCGCACAGGTCTTCGCCTTCACCGAGCGCGTCTATGGGCGCATCGAGCGCGGCTTCTGACCGCGCCGACGCGCGCGCATCTCCGACGACAGGACAGGGTGCCAGGATGGCCACGCCCACACTCATCACCGGCAAGGTCGCGCCGAAGGCGCTGCCGGACGAACCTCCGGCCAGCCGCCGCGACATCGGCTTCGCCGTCGGCATCGTCGCCATCCTCTCGATCCTGTTCCTGCCGATCCCGGCCTTCCTGATCGATCTCGGCCTGGCGCTCTCGATCGCGCTCTCGGTGCTGATCCTGATGGTGGCGCTCTGGATCAAGAAGCCGCTCGAATTCTCCTCCTTCCCGACCATCCTGCTGGTCGCGACGATGCTGCGGCTCGCCCTCAACATCGCCACGACGCGCGTCATCCTCGCGCATGGCAACGAGGGCTCGCATGCGGCGGGCTACATCATCGACGGCTTCGCCCGCTTCGTCATTGCCGGCGACTTCGTCATCGGCCTGATCGTCTTCGTCATCCTCGTCACGGTGAACTTCATCGTGATCACCAAGGGCGCGACTCGCATCGCCGAGGTCGGTGCCCGCTTCACCCTCGACGCCATCCCCGGCAAGCAGATGGCGATCGACGCCGATCTCTCGGCCGGGTTGATCGACGCCCCCGAGGCGCAGCGCCGCCGCCACGAGCTGGAGGAGGAGAGTTCCTTCTTCGGCGCGATGGACGGCGCCTCGAAATTCGTCCGCGGCGACGCCATCGCCGGGCTGATCATCACCGCCGTGAACATCCTCGGCGGCATCATCATCGGCGTCACCCGCCACGGCATGTCGCTGTCCCAATCGGCCGACGTCTTCGTCAAGCTCGCGGTCGGCGACGGCCTCGTCACCCAGATCCCCGCGCTGATCGTCTCGCTGGCCGCCGGCCTGCTCGTCTCCAAGGGCGGCACCCGCGGCACGGCCGAGCAGGCGATCCTCGGCCAGCTCGGCCATTATCCCCGCGCCCTCTTCGTCGCCTCCTTCCTGATGGCGATCCTGGCGCTGGTACCGGGCCTGCCGCTGCTGCCCTTCGCGCTGCTTGGCGGCGTGATGGCCTTCGTCGGCTACACGATCCCCAAGCGCATCGCCGAACGCGCCGCGGCCGCCGAGGAAATCCGCGCCATGGAGGCCGAGGAGGCTGCGCGCGAGAGCCAGGACACGATCAAGGACTCGCTGCGCACCGCCGAGATCGAACTCAGCCTCGGCAAGCAGCTCGCCGCCGAGATGCTGACCTCGCACAGCGAGCTGGCGCATCGCGTCGGCAAGATGCGCAAGAAATTCGCGCAGCAATACGGTTTCGTCGTGCCCGAGATCAAACTCTCCGACAGCCTGACGCTGCCGCCGAAGCATTACGAGTTCCGCATCCACGGCACCGTCGCCGCCACCGGCGAGATGCGCCCCGGCAGCATGCTGGTCGTCGTCGGCGACGGCCGCCTGCCCGACCTGCCGGGCGAGGAGGTCCGCGAGCCCGCCTTCGGCGTCAAGGCGATGTGGGTCTCGGAAAGCTACGCCAACGAGGTGCGGCGCGAGGGCATGCAGCCGGTCGACCGGCTCTCGGTGCTGCTGACCCATCTCAGCGAGACGATCCGCAAGAATCTGGGCCAGCTGTTGTCCTACAAGGACATGCGCGCGCTGCTCGACCGGCTGGGGCCCGAATACAAGAAACTGCTGGACGAGATCTGCCCGGCCCATATGTCGCTGTCGAGCCTGCAGGCGGTGCTGCGCCTGCTGCTGGCCGAGCGGGTCTCGATCCGCAATCTCCACCTCATCCTCGAGGTCGTCGCCGAGATCGCGCCCCATGTCCGCCGCGCCGAGCAGATCGCCGAGCATGTGCGCATGCGCATGGCCCAGCAGATCTGCGGCGACCTCACCCAGGGCGGTGTGCTCAACATGCTGCGGCTCGGCAACCGCTGGGACCTCGCCTTCCATGAGAGCCTGCGCCGCGACGCCAAGGGCGAGGTCGTCGAATTCGACATTGACCCGCGCCTGATCGAGGAGTTCGCGGCCGAGGCGACGACGGCGATCCGTACCCGCATGGATCAGGGCCAGAGCTTCGTGCTGGTCACCAGCCCGGATGCGCGGCCTTACGTGCGCATGATCGTCGAGCGCATTTTCCCGGCGCTGCCCGTCCTCTCCCATGTCGAGATCGCGCGCGGGCTGGAGGTCAACCTGCTGGGCACCATCTCGTGACGCCGTTCACGCCCGACACGGTGCTGCATGCCTTCCTGATTTTCTGCCGCATCGGCGCCTGCCTGATGCTGATGCCGGGCTTCTCCAGCCCGCGCGTGCCCGTCCGCTTCCGGCTGATGATCGCGGTCGGCGTCACGCTGGCGCTCGCGCCCTATGTGCTGCCGGCCTTCGCCCATCTCGTCTCGCCCGGCCCTGCGACGCTGCTGCGCGTCGTTCTGGCTGAGACGATGACCGGGGCTCTGATCGGGCTGATGGCGCGCTTCTTCTTCCTGGCGCTGCAGACCATCGCGACCGCAATGGCGACGACCGCCGGCCTCGGCCAGCTGCCGGGCCTGCCGATCGACGAGGCCGAGGCCTCCGCCCCCTTCGTGACGCTGATCACCATGACGGCGGCGACGCTGATGTTCGTCACCAACCAGCATGCCGAGGTCATCCGCGCGCTGGCGGGCTCCTATACCCGCATCGCGCCGGGCACGCCGCTCGACGCTCAGGCCGGGCTGATCCAGATCGCCGACCGGGCTTCCGAGACCTTCTATCTCGCGCTGCGCGTCGGCAGCCCCTTCATCATCTATGCCGTGATCGTCAATCTCGCGATCGGCCTGATGAACAAGCTGACGCCGCAGATTCCGGTCTATTTCATCTCACTGCCCTTCGTGATCGCGGGCGGCCTGTTCCTGCTCTACTTCTCCGGGCCGGAGGCGCTGAAGCTGTTCATCACCGCCTTCTCCTCCTGGCTGGCACGGGGTTGAGGGCCGTGCAGGGCAGACGGCTCAAGGCGATCGAGCGGATGCTGTCGATCCAGTCGCGCATCCGCAGGCTCGCGGAATGGCGCCAGAAGGCAATCGAGTTGCAGGCCGCCGCGGCCCGCGCCGAATCCCGCGCGCTGGTCGCGGCGCTCAACGGCGAGGGGCCGACGGCCGGGCTCTTCGCCGACATGACCGCGAGACGCCTGCATCGCACCGAAGTCTCGGCCTCGCAGCTGGAAGCGGCGGCAGTCGTCCAGGGCAGGCAGGTGCTCGCCGAGACGGGCCGCGAGAAGCGCACCGCCCGCCTCGCCGACCATGTCCGCAAGGTGAAGCTGCGGGCCGACCAAGACGGTGCGCTCGTCGAGATCATGGATGCGATCGAGGGCAAGCGCGCCGCCCGGCTCTGACACCTCTTCCCGCGTGCCGCCCGCAAGCCTGAAACAAGCCTGATCCGCCATCATCGGCTCCAGATCGTTCGACGACCCTGGAAGGTGACAATGGCGATTTCTCCTCCCTCCGACATCGTGCTCGACGTGGCCCGCGCCGCCGATCCGGCGCGCCTGCAGCTCGCGGTCGACCGGCTCCAGAAGCTCGGCACCGGCGTCGCCGGTACGCAGTTCGCCGCAGCGGTGGACGAGGCGGCGCCGGCCGGGAGCGTTCCCGGCCTCGCCGGAGCCCGCGAGAAATTCGCCGCTCTTGCGCCGGCTAAGCTAGATGGTGCCAGCCCGGTCGTCCCGTCGAAGAACGGCAAGACGATGCAGCAGTTCGAGGCGCAGGTCATCCAGACCTTCATCGAGCAGATGATGCCCGAGGCGACGGCGAACAATTTCGGCAGCGGCACCGCCGGCGGCGTCTGGCGCTCGATGCTCTCCGAGCAGATCGCCAACCAGATCGCCAAGGCGGGCGGGCTCGGCCTCCGCGAGAAGGTCGAGGCCGCCATCGCCGCCCGCAACAACACGAGCTCCAACGACGGTGCCGTCGCCGCCGCGCACAAGCTGCTCGACGGCCGGATCGCCGGCGCCAATGCCCGCGACCTCGCCATCCCGCTCTCCGTCGAGCAGCGCTTTCTCAACCTGACCAAGCCGGCGAGCTCCGGTGGCGTCGCCCGCTCCAATTTCCGACAGGCCTGACCCCATGACCGACTTGTCCGACGCGCCTGCTCCCGCCGACATCCCGGCATTGCTGCCCGCGCTGGTGCCGCCGCCCGTGGCGATGCAGGAGGCGCCCGCCGCCCCCAGCGCCGCCTCGCGCGCCATGTGGGCGGTGCTCGACCGCCTCGAACAGGCGATCGACCATGAGACCGGCGAGCTGATGGCCCTGCGCAGCGCCGACTTCAACCGCCTCAACGAGATCAAGAGCCGGCTGCTGCTCGACGCCAGCCGGGCGCTGCGCGCCATGCGCGGCGAGGCCGGCGACGGCCCGCTGATCGCGCGCCTGTCGACGCTGCGGCTGAAGCTCGAGCACAACCGCATGGCGATCGGCATGCATCTGGAGGCGGTGCGCGAGATCGCCTCGGCGATGACGAGCACGCTGATCGACGCCGAATCGGACGGCACCTATTCCGCCACCTCGCGCCTCGCTGCAGTGCCGGTCCCGCGGGCCCGCGCTTCATGACCACGGCGCGCCTGCTCGTTCTCGGCGCCTGGGTCTGCGGGGTCACGCTGCTCTCGGGCCATCTCGCCTTGACCTGGCGCGCCGAGACGCCGCCGGCCGCCGAAACCCCCTTCTTCGAGGGGCTCGAATATGAGGAGACGGCGCTGATCCATGTCCCGATCATCGCCAATGGCGAGGTCCAGGGCTATGTCGCGGCGCAGTTCGTCTTCACCGCCGATGCCCGCACGCTGCGCCAGATGACGGTGAAGCCGCACCCTTACGTCCGCGACGAGGCGCTGCGGGCGATCTACTCCAACGGCAACGTCGATTTCTCCCGGCTGGAGCGCGTCGACATCGACGCGCTGCTCAAGACGGTCAAGACCGGGGTCAACGCCCGCCTCGGCGGCGAGCTCGTCAAGGACGTGCTGGTCAAGGAATTCAACTACGTCCGCAAGGACCAGCTGCGCGGCTGAGATCGGCCGCTCGTCATTGCGAGCGCAGCGAAGCAATCCAGGGGACGTGGAGCGAGCCCTTCCGGATTGCTTCGCTGCGCTCGCAATAACGATATGACACTTGGGCGGAGGCTGCCCTCACCCCTGCAGCGTACTCGCCAGATCCTTGAAGGCGTCAGTGCTGAGCGCCGCGCTCATCTCCTGGTGCAGGGCCTCGTAGATCTTCGGCACCAGCACGATCGCCTTGTCGAGCTCGGCATCGGCGCCGGCCTGGTAGCCGCCCATCAGACGCAGGTCGCGCGTGTCCTCGAAGCGCGAGATCAGCGCCTTCATCCGCGATGCCAGCCCGCGCTGCTCCGGCGTCCAGACATGGTGGGCGAGGCGCGAGACGGAGCCAAGCACGTTCACCGCCGGATAGCGGCCCTGATCGGCGATGGCGCGGTCGAGCACGAGATGCCCGTCGAGCGTGCCGCGGATCGAATCCGCGACCGGGTCGTTGTGGTCGTCGCCGTCGATCAGCACGGAGAAGATCCCGGTGATGGTGCCGGTGCCCTCGACGCCGGGCCCCGCCCGCTCGAGCAGCTTCGGCAGCGTGCTGAAGACACTCGGCGTATAGCCGCGGGCAACCGCGGGCTCGCCGGCCGCCAGCGCGACGTCGCGCGCCGCATGGGCGAGGCGCGTCACGGAATCGAGGATCAGCAGCACGTCCTCGCCCTGGTCGCGGAAGTATTCGGCGACCGCCATCGCGGTGTTGGGCGCGAGCCGGCGCATCATCGCGCTCTCGTCGCTGGTCGAGACGACGGCGACCGCCTGGGCCCGCATCGGGCCCAGCGTATCGTCGAGGAATTCGCGCACTTCGCGGCCGCGCTCGCCGACGAGCCCGATGACGATGGTGCTGAAGCCAGGCGCCCGCGCCAGCATCGAGAGCAGGCTCGACTTGCCGACGCCAGAGCCGGCGAAGATGCCGATGCGCTGGCCGGCACAGAGCGGCGTGAACAGGTCGACGACCTTGACGCCGGTGCGGATCGGCCGCGTCACCCGCGCCCGCCTCATCGCCTCGGGCGGCGGCCCCTCGACCGGCATCGCGACATCGCCGGCCGGCAGGGGGCCGCTGTCGTCGATCGGCTCGCCGAAGGCATTGATCACGCGGCCCTTCCAGGCCAGGGAGGGGCGCAGCACGAGCGGCCCGGCGAGGCTGGCGCGGGCGCCGAGCCCGACGCCGACCGTCGTCGCGAAGGGCTTGACCAGCACGCCGTCGCGGTCGATCCGGATCGCCTCGCCCAGTTCCGCGCGGCCATTTGTCGAGAGCGCGATGCGCTCGCCCAGCCGCACGAAGCGCGAGAGGCCGCCAACGCGCAGCGCCGCCGGCGTGACCTCCGAAACGCTGCCGCTGACCTGGACCAGATCATGGGGCAGGGGGCCGCCGGCGAGGGCCTGCTCGAGGCGTGTCAAAGCGTTCATTGAGATTGCTCGGAACCGCTCAGCTCTCGCCGAGCGAGCGGATAGCGCCGTCGACCGCCTTTTCGCCCTTGTCGATGGCGTTGGCGGCGCTCTCGAAGGCGCGCGTCACCGCGATCAGCTTGGTCATCTCGCGGATCGGGTTGACGTTCGAGCCTTCGACGAAGCCCTGGCGCATGCCGTTGAGCACGAAATCGAGGATCGGGACGGCCGGGCGGTCCGGAACCACGCCGGAATTGTCGTGGCGCTGCAGCTTGGCAGCGGGGTCGATCGCGAAGAGCCCGATCGCGCCGACCTCCTGATTGCCCTGCCAGATCATGCCGTCGCGCGCGATGACCGGCGGCCCGCCCTCGGGGTCGAGCTGCATCGGCGCACCGCCGGCATCGAGCACCGGATGGTCCGAAAGCGTGCGCAACTCGCCCTGCGGCGTCATCTTCATCCGCCCGTCGCGGGTGTAGACGGTGCCGGCGGGCGTGGTGATCGCGAACCAGCCCTCGCCTTCGACGGCGACGTCGAGGGGGTTGCCGGTCTTGTCGAGCCCCCCCTGGATACGGCTGATATAGGTCTCTCCGGCCGAGGCGAAGGAGACTGCATCCGGCCCCTTCTTCGACAGGAAGGTGCTGAACTTGACCTCCTCGGCGCGGAAGCCGGCCGTGTTCATGTTGGCGACATTGCGCGCCAGCGTCTCCATCCGCTTCTCCAGCACGAGCTGGGAGGACAGGCCGACATAGATCGAGGACTGCATGGTCACACGCCTCCGAGGCGGAGATTCTGGATGCTGAACAGCACGTCGGTGCTGACCCCGGCCGCGACCGGCGGGCCGACGAGGATGGTGAGGGCGTTACTGGCCGCCGTCTGGCTGGCGCCGATATCGGCGATCGAGGTGAAGCGCAGCAGGAAGCGCTTGACGCCCTCGGCGTCCTTGAGCTGGTCGAAATCCAGCTTCTTGCCGATCATCTCCGCCTGCTTGTCGATCGGCATCATCGAGGTCGAGGCGGGGATGCCGAGCGCCGTCTGCACCACCTTCAGCAGCGCCGGATCGGCCAGCACCTCAAAGGCGTTCTTCAGGCCGGACGCCTTGCGCTCGAAATAGAGCGCGAGCCGGACATTCTCGTTCTGGCTGCCCTGCTGCTCCTCGAAGACCTGGCGGACATAGCGCTCGGTCATCGGCTTCTGCGTGCGGTCGAAGCTCGTCGTCGCCGAGCCGTAGCGGGCGAAGTTGAAGGTCGTCGCCAGATCCTTGTAGCGCGGGTCGGTCAGCTTGTTGGCGAAGCTGGAGGAGGTGTCGATGCCTTCGGTCAGGACCTTGCGGATGAGGCCCTTGGCATAGGTCATCTCCTCCAGCCCGAAGGCCTTCATCGCGTAGCGATAGATCCGGTCATTGCCGAGGAAGTCGTCGATCGATTTGATCTTGCCGATATTGGCGAGATAATAGGCGCTCTCATTGGCCGTCTGCGGTATCGCGGCCGCCCGCTCCAGAGATTTGGGGAGGTTCCGCGCCACGGCCTGGAAGGCCATCGTCGTCGTGGTCATCGTCGCAATCCCGGCAGTGATCCGGGCCTGCGCCCGAATGGTCATGAGACATCAAGCTCCTGCGCAAGGCTTGCGTGGACCTGACCGCCGGGTTCGACAGTCGTTTCAGCCTCGCGCAAGCCAGCTGCTCTAGCGCTTCACTTGCAGATTGCGAGAAGGAGCGACGCCTTGAGCGTATTGATCGGTTTGTTGATTGCGGTCGGCTCGCTCATCGGCGGTTTCGCTGCGATGGGCGGGCATGTCGCCGTGCTCTGGCAGCCCTGGGAACTGGTGATCATCCTGGGAACCGCCATCGGCACCTACATCATCGCCAACCCGATGAAGACGGTCGCCGACACCGGCACCGCGGTGATGGAGGCGTTGCGCAACCAGTCCCCCAGCCAGGCCCATTACTTCGAGGTGCTCGGCGTGCTCTACGCGCTGATGCGCGAATTGCGCAACAAGGGCCGGGCCGAGATCGAGCAGCATATCGAGACGCCCTATGAATCGACGCTCTTCGCCGCCTTTCCCAGCGTTCTCGCCGATCCCCAGCTGACAACCTTCATCTGCGACTATTTTCGCCTGATCATCGTCGGCAAGGCCCAGGCCCATGAGGTCGAAGCGCTGCTGGACGAGGAGATCGGCAGCCACGTCCAGGATCGGCTGAAGCCCTATTACGCGCTGGGCACGGTCTCCGAAGCCCTGCCAGCGCTCGGCATCGTTGCCGCCGTGCTCGGCGTCATCAAGGCGATGGGCGCGATCGACCAGTCGCCGGCCCTGCTCGGCGGCTTCATCGGCGCAGCCCTGGTCGGCACCTTCGCCGGCATTTTCTTCTCCTATGCGGTGATCGGGCCGATTTCGTTGAAGATCAAGGCGATGCGCGAGAAGCAGCTGCGCGTCTACATCGTCGTCAAGCAGACCCTGCTCGCCTTCATCAACGGCGCCGCGCCGCAGGTCGCGCTCGAATATGGCCGCAAGGTCATCTCCGCCGCCGAGCGGCCCTCCATCGACGAGGTCGAGGACAAGACCATCAGCGGCGCCGGCCAGCGTGCGGCGCCCGCCAATGACCGCGCCCAGAAGGAAGCCGCCTGATGAGCACCGCCGCCCAGGCCATCCGCGAGGACAAGCTCCTCGAATCGACCGGCATCTCGATCGACCGGCTGCCGATGCTGCGCATGGTCTTCGACCGGCTCGCCACCGGCTGCGCGGATGCGGTGCGCCAGATGTCGACCTCGCCGACCTATTTCTCCGTCGCCAACGTCCAGAGCCAGCGCATCGGCGACGCGCTCAACGCCCATGCCCACAACACGATCGCCGGCATCTTCCACTCGCCTGAATGGGATTCGCGCATCCTGATCGGCTTCGACCGGGACTTCGTCTTCACCCTGATCGAAGTGCTCTTCGGCGCCGACGGCAGCGAGCGTCCCTACAAATACGAGCCGGACTTCCCCGATGACGAGCGCCCCTACACGCCCATCGAGATCCAGGTCGCGCAGGCGCTCTGCGAGCTCGCGGCGCAGAACCTCCAAGCCGCCTTCAGCCCCGTCGCCGATGTCACCTTCATCTTCGAGCAGATCGAGACGCGGATGTATTTCGCCGCCATCGGCAGCCGCAGCAACCTCGCGGTGAAGTCGCAGCTCCTCGTCCAGGGCCTCGACAATTGCGGGCAGATGTTCGTCATCATCCCGCAGACGGCCCTGAATCCGATCCGCCAGAGTCTCAGCCGCGTCGTTTCCGGCCACACCACCGTCAAGGACCAGCGCTGGACGAAGCAGATCCAGACCGAGGTCCACAAGACCGAGGTCAGGCTGCAGGCGATCCTCGAGGAGCGCCCGATGACGCTGGGCGAGATCAGCGCCCTCAAGATCGGCCAGGTCATCGAGCTGCAGGCTTCGCCGCGTTCACCCGTCCGCCTCCAGTGCAACGACGAGACCGTCTTCTGGTGCCAGCTCGGCCAGCGCGACGGGTCCTATGTCCTGCGCGTGCAGGACAGCGCCAACCAGGAACAGGAGTTTTTCGATGATCTTCTATCTCGGTGAAGCCGTCCTCTTCGTGGCCCTGCTGCTGACCAGCCTGCAGGTCCTGCGCATGCGCCGCGAACTGCAGCGCATGCGCGCCTACCATGCCGAATTCCAGCAGGTCTTCGGCAAGACCGAGACGGCGCTGTCCGCCATCCAGGCCACGATCCGCGAACTCCACGCCAGCGGCCGCGAGGTCGTCGAGGAACTCGGCCAGCGCATCGACGCCGGACGCCGGCTCGCAAGCGATCTCAAGCGCATCGGCCTGGCAAGCGAGGCACGGCGCGGCGACACCGGCCGCAACGCCGCCTGACGGCCTTTTCCAATCGCCTTTCCCTCCGGGAGACCACCATGAAGAAGCCGACCAAGCCGATGAAGCTCTCCGACCTCGCTCTTTCCGAAGAGCAGGCCGATGTCGCCCTGATGGAGCCGCAGGCCGCGGCCGAGCCCGAGGCGGCGGAGGTGCCGGCGCCCGTCGACGACCCCCTCAATCTCGAAGCCGTGATGCGCATCCCGGTCACAATCCAGGTCGTGCTCGGCAGCGCCTCCATGCAGGTCGCCAATCTGATGAAGCTGCGCCGCGGTGCGGTGGTGCCGCTCGACCACCGCGTCGGCGAGCCGGTCGACGTCGTCGTCAACGGCCGCATCGTCGCGCGTGGCGAGGTCGTGATCGTCGAGGACGACAACAGCCGCTTCGGCGTCTCGCTGACCGAGATCGTCGGCGTCCAGGCCAAGTTCGAAGAGTGAGGCGAGGCGCAGCATGACGGCGATCGCGAAGGACAACCGGGCCGCAAGCCCCGCCACGACTGCGCCGGTGAGCAAGACGGCGGCGCTGGGCGGCGCCGGCAAGGCGGCCGTGCTCGTGCTCGCCATGGGCAAGCCGCTGGCAGGACGGATGCTCAAGCATCTCGACACCGCCGAGGTCCGCGCCCTGATGCGGCGCGCCTCCGAGCTCGGCCCGGTCGCCGCCGACGACATCGCCGATCTCGTCGACGAGTTCAGCGACCAGTTTTCGCGCGGCATGAACCTGGTCGGCTCGCCCGGCGAGGTGCAGAAGCTGCTGACCGGCGTGCTGCCGCCCGAGGAAATCACCGAGATCATCGGCGAGACCGCCGAGGCGGCAAACCGCTCGATCTGGGATCGCATCTCGCAGATGCCCGAGAGCGCGCTCGCCGGCTATCTCGCCAAGGAGCACCCGCAGACGGCGGCTTACGTCCTCTCCAAGCTCAAGCCGGCCTGCGCCTCGCGGGTGATGACGCAGTGGCCGGCCGACAAGCGCCATGAGCTGATGCGGCGCATGCTGAACCTGAAGCCGGTGGCCGAGCAGCCGGCGGGAATCGTCGAGAAGGCGCTCTACGAGGGCTTCACCCTCAACCTATCGCGCAACAAGGGCGCCGATACCCATGCCCGCATGGCCGACATCCTCAACAAGATGGACAGCCAGGACATGGAGGAGGCGCTGGGCAGCCTGCAGCGCATCCGCCCGGAATCGGCGGAGATGCTGAAGGGCCTGCTCTTTACCTTCGACGACATCGTCAAGCTCTCCGCCCGCGCCCGCATGGCGATCTTCGACCAGGTCCCGACCGACCGGCTCGTGCTCGCGCTCAAGGGCACGGAAGCCGCCTTCCGCGACCAGATCCTCTCCTCGCTGGCGGCCCGTGCGCGCCGCATCGTGCAGCAGGATCTCGAGAACGGCGAGCCGGCGCTGCAGCGCGAGGTCGTCGATGCCCGCCGCGCCATCACCGACATCGCGCTGGAGATGGCCAGCCGCGGCGAAATCGAACTCAACCCGGACCGCGAAGAGGGCGCCTATTTCCAGTAAACGGCAGCGTGCCGACGAGGAGGTGACGACGCGTGTCCGAACAGGACCAGGAGAGCAAGACCGAGGAGGCCTCCGAGAAGAAGGTGCGCGATGCCGTCGAGCGCGGCAACACGCCCTCCTCCAAGGAGGCTCCGATCTTCGCCAGCATCGCCGCGACGATGATCGCCGGCGTCTTCCTGATGCGGGACGGAGCCGCCGCCATGGCGCGCTTCCTCTCCGATTTCCTGGCCGATCCCGCCGGCTTCGACATCTCGACCAGCGGCAACACGACCACGCTTCTGCTCCACGCCGCGATGCAGGCCGGACTGTTCCTGTGGCCCGTCTTCGCGCTCTTCCTCGTCTTCGGCCTGAGCGCGGCCTTCCTGCAGCATCCGCCCCAGCTCGCCCTCGAACGGATCAAGCCGCAATGGTCGCGGCTCTCGCCGTCCAAGGGCTTCACGCGGATCTTCGGCAGCCAGGGTCTCGTTGAATTCGGCAAGTCGTTGGCCAAGTTCGCCGCCATCACGGTGACCGTCTGGCTGATCCTCAAATCGGACAAGAACACGGTGGTGACGGCCATGCTGAGGGATCCCAGCGCCCTTCCGGAGATGATCCTGACCATCGCGATCCGCCTACTCTCGGCGGCCTGCGTGGCGACGATCGTGATCGTCGCGATCGACCTGGTCTGGACCCAGAAGTTCTGGCGCCGCTCGCTGCGCATGACCAAGCAGGAGGTCAAGGACGAGCACAAGCAGGCCGAGGGCGACCCGATCCTGAAATCCCGCCGGCTCTCGCTCGCCCGCGACCGCGCCCGCAACCGCATGATGGCGGCCGTGCCGCGCGCCACCGTGATCATCGCCAACCCGACCCATTACGCCGTGGCGCTGCGCTATGTGCAGGAGGAGGGCGGCGCGCCGCTGGTGCTGGCCAAGGGCACGGACCTGATCGCGCTCAAGATCCGCGAGATCGCAGAAGCCAATGATATCCCCGTGGTCGAGGACCGCGCGCTCGCCCGCTCGCTCCACGCCGCCGTCCAGCTCGACCAGATGATCCCGCCGGAATTCTACAAGGTCGTCGCCGAGCTGCTCTGCCTCGTCTATGCGAAGAAGGTGGCGTGAGGCCGAGGCCACCCGTTTTCGCGGTCAGTATTCGGCGTAGATTTCGATGATGTTGTCCTCCGGGTCACGGAAGAACAGCGTCCGATGCCGCCAGTTCGGCAGATCGGTCGGCCCCCGCAGGATCGGCACGCCCTTGGCGAGCAGCTCCGCATGGCAGGCATCGACCATGGGCGGGGCCACGCGAAAGGCAAGCTGGACGGCCGCTGATCCGGGCAGGGTGGCGCCGTCGTCGCAGACGCTCCAGACGCCGCGCGGACGCAGGGCGAGCAGCGCCGCACCGACCCGGAAATTGACCCAGTTTTCCTGATCGACCTCGATCGGAAACTGCATCACATCGCGGTAGAAGACGCGCGTTTCCGCCAGCCTCCGACACAGGAGGACGGTGTAGTCGAGGTTGGAAATCCCACCCAGGCTCATTCTGGCCTCACTGTGAATGACGACCGCATGGACCATCGCATGTCACACCAGCCATGCTTCCAACGTCAGCCCCGCGCAAGCTTGCCCCGCTACACCAGACCCATGGCAGGTTGACCCGATGGGTGCGTCCCCGGCGTCAAAGGCATGAAGCCGCCCTGCCATCCCGGTGCAAACCCGGAATGTTCCCACCAATCCCTTCCAGATTGAGGAACATCATCATGACCAGCCTGCTCACCAACACCTCCGCGATGACTGCGCTGCAGACGCTGACGCAGACCAACAAGAACCTCGCCCAGTCGCAGAACCGCATCGCCACCGGCCAGCGCGTCTCGACCGCCTCCGACAACGCCGCCTACTGGTCGATCGCCACGACGATGCGCTCGGACAACAAGGCGCTCGGCGCGGTGCAGGACGCTCTCGGCCTCGGCGCCGCGACCATCGACACGATGTATACCGGCCTGAACGGCACCGTCGAAGTCGTCTCGGAGATCAAGGCCAAGCTCGTCGCGGCCCGGACCCCCGGCGTCGACCGCGACAAGATCCAGAGCGAGATCAAGGAGCTCCAGAGCCAGCTCAAGAACACGGCGGACTCCGCGGTGTTCAACGGCGAGAACTGGATCTCGGTCGATTCGACGGCGTCGAGCTACAACGACACCAAGTCGGTCGTCTCGTCCTTCTCCCGTGCCGGCGGCCAGGTCCAGGTCGACACCGTCACCGTCGATCTGAACGCGATCAAGCTCTACGACGCGAACCTCGACACGGCCTATGCGGCGCAGACCTTCCCGACGGCCACCTCCGCGGCCCGCGATCCCCTGCTCGACGTCGGCGGCAACATCACCGTCACCGTCGGCGCGGCTCCGGCCCTCAACATCGCGGTCGCCGCCGGCACCTCGCTGAAGGACATCGCCAAGGAGATCAACAAGCTCGGCATCGAGGGCCTGTCGGTCGGCATCAACGCCGCCGGTGACGCCCTGGCGTTCAAGAGCCGCAACGACGCCGACGTCGAGATCGACGCCAGCGTCGCCGGCCTCGGCGCCGCCGTGACGCTGACCGCGCTGGCGACCCCGGTCGACAGCAACAAGGGCATCCTGGACAAGACCTACGATGCCTTCACCGGCACCGCCTGGGAGACCTTCTCCGTCGCCGATATCGACATCGCCGCGCTGACCGACAACGCCACGGACCTCGCCAAGCTCGAGACCTACATCTCGGCTGTGGACGACGCCCTGGGCACGATCACCGATGCCGCCACCAATCTCGGCGCCATCAAGAACCGCATCGGCCTGCAGCAGGACTTCGTGAAGGCCCTGAAGGACTCGCTCGACCGCGGTATCGGCCAGCTCGTCGATGCGGACATGAACGCCGAATCGACCCGCCTCCAGGCGCTGCAGACCCAGCAGCAGCTCGGCATCCAGGCGCTGTCGATCGCCAACTCCGGCAGCCAGAGCATCCTCTCGCTGTTCCGCGGCTGACGCGAAAGGCACCTCCACACGACAGACAGGGCCGCGCTCTCCCCCGGGAGCGCGGCCTTCTCCGTTTTCACTCCGCGAGGGTCTGAACCCGCGCAATGCTCGCGCAAGGCTCGCCCAGCACAGTGGCGTCATCACCTGCCACGCATGAAGGAACGACGATGCCGGGCCGGCAATACGCTGAAGAGATCTGGCTCAACCTCCAGCAACTGGGGCCGAAGCGACTGGCCGCTCTGGCCGCGATCGGCCTGTTCGTCTTCGCCGCAATCGGCATCAGCGCCTATCAACTGAGCCGGCCGGAGCTGACCGTTCTCTACAGCGGGCTGCAGCGCGAGGACGTCAACCGCATCGGCGCGGCGCTGCAGGAGTCCGGCGTCGTCTTCGACGTCAATTCCGAGGGCACGCAGGTGCTGGTCAAGCCGACCCAGGCGGCCCAGGCCCGCATGCTGCTGGCCGAGAAGGGGCTGCCGCGCAGCACCAGCGGCGGCTACGAGCTCTTCGACAAGCTCGGCTCGCTCGGCCTGACCTCCTTCATGCAGGAGATCACCCGCGTGCGCGCCATGGAGGGCGAACTCGCCCGCACCATCCAGCTCATGCGCGGCGTCAAGGCAGCCAGCGTGCATCTCGTGCTCGCCGACAAGGGCTCTTTCCGACGCGACCAGCAGCCGGCCTCCGCCAGCGTCGTCGTGCGCACCGAGACCTCGGGTGCGGGAAACGTCGCGCAGGCGATCCGCCATCTCGTCGCCTCCGCGGTACCGGGGCTCTCGGCCGAGAAGGTGACCGTGCTCAACACCGACGGCACCCTGCTCGCGACCGGCGGCGAACCCGGCCAGATGGCCTCCTCCAAGCTCGCCGGCCTCCAGCAGAGCGTCAGCCGCGAGATCCAGGACAATGTCCGCAAGGCGCTGACACCCTATCTCGGGCTGGAGAATTTCGAGATCAGCGTCGCGACCGAGCTGAACACCGACCGCAAGGAAACCAGCGAGACGGTCTTCAACCCCGATTCCAAGGTCGAGCGCTCGGTGCGCGTCGTGCGCGAGAACGACACCTCCCAGAACGCAGCGACCCAGGAGCCGACGACGGTCGAGCAGAACGTGCCGGAGCGCGCCGTGCGCGCCGATGGCGGCCAGCGCTCGAGCGAGGAGAAGCAGCGCCGCGAGGAGCTGACCAATTACGAGATCTCTTCCAAGCGCATCCAGACCGTCAGCGACGGCTATTCGGTCGCCAAGATGTCGATCGCCGTGCTGATCAATCGGCCGCGCCTGGTCGAATCCCTCGGCGCCTCGCCGAGTCCGGAGGCGATCGAGGCGAGGTTGGAGGATGTCCGCCAGGTCGTGGCCTCCGCCGCCGGCGTCAACAGCCAGCGCGGCGACGCGGTCAAGGTGCTGGCGGTCGACTTCCTGCAGGGCAGCCGCACGCTGGAGCCGACGCCGCCCGTCGGCGTCGCCGAGGCGCTGCTGCGCCAGTCCGGCACGCTGATCAACGCCGTGACCATCCTCGGCCTCGCCGCACTGATCATCTGGTTCGGCCTGCGGCCCTCGATCAACGCCATCCTGAAACGCCCGACGCCCGCCGCCGTCGCCGCGATGACCGAGGACGCGAATGTCTCGGCCGTCGATCCCCAGCTGCAGCTCGCCGGCGGCGACATCGGCCTCAACCTGATCGGCGACCTCACCAGCGCCTCGCAGCGCTCGCCGCTGCGCAAGCTCGAGCAGCTCATCGACTTCAACGAGGCACAGGCCGCCGCGATCCTGAAGCAGTGGATCCATGAGGGAGAGCGCGCGTGAAACACCGCTCCGCCGCCGATTTCATCCCGAGCTTCGAGATCGACGAGGGCGATATCGCTCTCCTGCCGGAGGCCGGCACGGCCACGCCCGAAGCCGAAATCGAGCTGCCCGCCTTCCTGCCCCGCACCCCGCGCGAGCCGCCGCCCGATCTCGACGCCATCTACGAGAGCGGCCGCCAGGCCGGTCTCGCCGAGGCCCGCGCCGAAGCGGAAGCCGCCGCCGCCCGCCAGCGTCAGGAGACCGAGGCGGCGCTTGAACAGGCACGGCTCGCCTGGACGGAGGCGGTCGCCACGCCCTTGTCCGCCGAGCTGCCGCGGGCGCTCGAGGCGCTCGGCGAACACCTCGCCGAGACCACCGGGCGGCTGCTGCGGCCCTTCCTCGAGCGCGAGCTCAGCGATGCCGCCAGCCGCGCGCTGATCGACCAGATCCGCCCCCTGCTCAGCGGCGGAGACGGTGCCCTGATCCGCGTCAGCGGCCCGGCCGAGCTGCTGGCGACGCTGCGCGGCGTCTTTCCCGCCGGGACGCCCGTCGAGTTCACGGAAAACGAGGCGGTCGATGTGTCGATCGTGCTCGGCGAGACCGTGATCGAAACCCGCATCGCGGCCTGGGTCGCGCGGCTCCGGGGCCAGGGTCCCGACCGCCGCCGCCGTCCCGCCGCCTGACACCGCACGCCCGCATCGGAAGCAGCGCCATGGACACCGACCGCCAGGACTTCATCATCCTCCGCCGCAGCGCGGGCCGTCAGACGGATGCGATCAAGACCGGCGTCTGGAAGATCGCCCATGCCGATTTCATGACGGCGATGATGGCGCTCTTCCTCGTGCTCTGGCTGGTCAACTCGACCAATCGTGAGACCAGAACGACCGTCGCCCAGTATTTCAACCCGATCAAGCTTTCCGACACGACCTCGGACCGCAAGGGCGTGCGCAACCCGCAGGACGCCGAGCCCGGCGAGGTCGACAGCACCAGCCGCCATGACGGCGACCAGGTCGGCGCCGCCAAGACCGGCTCCGACCGGCGTCCGAGCGCGACGCTAAAGGACCCGCGCCAGGGCAAGGCCGCCTTCGAGGATCCCTATGCCGTTCTCGCGGAGGTCGCAGCCGCCAAGCCCGAACCCGGTTCGGACCGGGCCTCGACCCTGACGCTCGGTGCGACCGGCAAGCCGGGGATGAATGGTGGCGAGGCGATGCGCGACCCCTTCGACCCGAATTTCTGGCGCCAGACGCCGCAGACCGACAAGCCCGAGCGCCAGCAGGCCTTTGCGGGAGACGCAGCCTTGGCCCCGTCGCCCGCAAGCGACTCGGCGCCTAAGCCGCAGCCCGCGACCGAACCCTCGACCGTCGGCGCGAACGTGCCCGTCGCTGACGCG